>NZ_CP039456.1:1277095-1594191 GCF_006974145.1 Changchengzhania lutea
ATTAGTGGCCCTATAAATCGTTTCAATGATAAAAATTATATTCAAGAGAACCTTTTTTTTAAACCTAAATACCTTGATCAATTTATAACTTTGGAAGAGGGACAGTATTACGATTCACAAAAATCTAAAAATACAGCCAGACGATTAGCTACCATAGGTGCCTATAAATTTGTTAATATTCAATACCAAGAAAAAGATTCATTGTTAACAGATAGTTTAGGTATGCTTGAAGCCAATATTTATTTATCCCCTTTAAACAAAAGAGCTATTCGGGCCGAATTACAGGCAGTCACAAAATCCAATAATTTTGCAGGTCCTGCAGTAGCCTTAACGTTTAGTAACAGAAATTTATTTAAAGGCGGGGAAACACTAAACATAAGCACTAAATTTGGGTATGAATCGCAAATTGGAGGCAAAAAAAATTCGGGATTAAGCAGTATTGAATTGGGTTTAAAAGGCGAATTGATTTTTCCAAGAATGCTCATCCCTTTTAAAATTAAAAATGAATTTTTTAAATATGCCATTCCTAAAACGAAAATGTCTTTAAGTGCGGATTATTTAAGCAGAACTAAGCTGTACACTTTGCTCTCTGGGACAGGGCTTTTCGGTTACCTTTGGGATGCTAATAAATTTATTACCCATCAAATTAACCCAATTTCCATAAACTATACAAGGCTTTCTAAAACTACGGAAGAATTTGACCAAATTTTAGATGACAATCCCTTTTTAAAAAGAAGTTTTGAACAACAATTTATATCTGGACTTACCTATGCTTTTACCTATAATGGTATGGTAGAAACAAATAAAAAACACCAAATTTATTTTGAAACTACTATAGATGTGGCTGGTAATTCCTTAAGTTTATTTTCAAAAGAAGAAAATCCTGGAGACCCAAAAACTATTTTTGGCCTGGAATATGCACAATATGCAAAAGCTGATATTGATATTCATTATCATTATAATTTTGGAAAGCAACATATTTTAGCCACTAGATTATTTGCCGGTTATGGTTTGCCCTATGGTAATTCTGACGTTATTCCATTTGTAAAACAATATTTCTCTGGAGGCCCATATAGCGTTAGATCCTTTAGAATTAGATCTCTAGGTCCGGGCACATATAATGGTGATTTTAATAATGGTAATTTTTTCGATCAAACTGGAAATATTCGTTTAGAAGCCAATGTAGAATATAGATTTCCTTTAATTAATTACTTAAATGGCGCCCTCTTTATGGATGCCGGAAACGTGTGGAATTCCAAAGAAAATCCATCACTCCCTGGTGGTAAGTTTTCAGGAGATTTTCTTAGCGAGTTAGGCATGGGAGTCGGTTTTGGTATGCGGGTAGATGTGCAAGGTTTTATAATACGTTTAGATTTAGCAGCACCTTTTCACGATCCCGGATTACCAAAAGGAGAACGATTTAATTTTGATTTGGATGCTCCTATATTGAATTTTGCAATTGGCTATCCGTTTTAATAAAAAACAAAAAACCCTTTCTGAATTTCAGAAAAGGTTTTTTTTAATAATTTAGAAAGTTGTTTTGCTAAACCTCAAAAGGCTCAATAGAAACATAAGACTTGTTGTCTTTTTTCTTTGTAAATTTTACAAGACCATCTACATATGCGTGTAATGTATGATCTTTTGAAGAATATACATTTTCACCTGGGTGATGTGTATTCCCTCTTTGTCTTACGATAATGTTTCCAGCTATAGCAGCTTGTCCACCAAAAATCTTAACACCTAAACGTTTTGATTCTGATTCTCTACCATTCTTAGAACTACCTACTCCTTTTTTATGAGCCATTGTCTTAAGTTTTTATATTGTTCGCCAAGTTGGCCAACAGGTTAATGATTTTATTATTTGCTTTTCAACAAGGCTTTAGCTTGTTTAACCCACTCTTCAGTTTCAATCTTCTCGCGAGTAACACCATCAATTCCAGAAAGCTCGTCTCTATCGGCGGCTTTCAATTTGCTGATTTGCTCGTAAGTATAGATACCTACTTTGTTAAGTCTTTTTTCATAAGCTGGACCAATACCGTTGATTTCTTTTAAATCATCAGCTTCGGCTTTAGTAGCTGTTCCAATACTGTGAAGCACTTTATCGATGTTCATTTCGATATTTGCATCATCAGCTCTGTTTTCGGCACGAGTTACTAAATTGTCACTTACTTCAACTTCTTTTTTCACTGCTTTCTTTGCTTCAGCTTTAGGAGCTTCTACTTTTTTAGTTTCTTCTTTTACTGGAGTCGCTTTTTCAGCCTTAGCTGGTTTTGACTTCTTAGATCCAGAAGCAGCAATACTTTCAATTACAATTTCAGTTAAAGATTGACGGTGACCATTTTTAACACGGTAACCTTTACGTCTTTTCTTTTTGAAAACTATAACTTTATCACCTTTAAGGTGCTTTAAGACTTTTGCTCCTACAAGAGCTCCGTCTATAGCTGGGGCGCCTAAAGTAATATTGTCACCATCACCAACTAAAAGAACTTTATCGAAATCAACTTTCTTACCTTCTTCTGTTTGTAAACGGTTAACAAAAACTCTTTGGTCTTTTACAACTTTGAATTGTTGCCCTGCTATCTCTACAATTGCGTACATAGCGTAACGTTTTATTTATTTAATTTTGTTCAAAAATGAGTGCAAATATACTCCTAATTAATTAAACTACAAACGTTTTATTCATTTTGAGGCATATTTCTACTCTTTTTGAAAAGTTGCATCACCGTAAGGGTGGCAACCACCGTAGTTGCTAATCCCATGATGGCTACTATAAAGGTTATCATGCCTATATCTGTATTAAAAGTACCATGCATATTCTGAAGAAGTTGTGGCAAAAAACCTGCATTAATTTCTGTGGCATAGAACAAAAAGAAAATGGTAAATACAAAGGTGGCAATGGTACCCGTTATTACACCATCTCTAAACCCTTCCGCGTAACCAAAGGTTTCTGGGTTTTGCAACTTATTTAATCGTATGGCTTCATAAATACCAAATGCGGTAATTACAGCATTGAAAAAACTAAAAACAGGATTTATGTGCTTATCGAACAGTGCCAAAACCAAAAAATAGGCTATTAAAACAATGCCCGTAACGAGTCCGAACCTAATAGGTAGTGATAATTTATTCATAAGTACAATGCGTTAGATGCACTTAAATTTCGTGAAAAATTATGTATTAAAATAATTTATAGTTCATTTTTACATGTTTACGATTTTCCTTTAGACCATTTTTGGTTTTGTTTTATGCGCTAAATACACCCCTATTAAAATGATAATACTAGCAACACCCTGCAACCAATGAAAATCCTCACCGTCTAAAAAACCCCAGGTCAATGCTACAATAGGCATAATGAATGTCACTGAAGACGCAAAAACAGGTGTGGCCATTTGCACGAGTTTATTAAAGAGAATTTTTGCCATAGCTGTCCCAAAGAATGACAAGATGGTAATATAGACCATGGCCATTTTAAATTCCGGGTTTTCAAATGTGGCTTTCGTAAAAAAATCTGAAAAAAGCAATACTATAACTGCTGGGATTATAATAGCGACATAATTGGCTGTAGCAATAGCCAAAGGCTTCACATGTTGTAAATAGCGTTTTATGATATTCACATTTAAGGCATACATGATAGTTGATAAAATTACAAACCCCGCATATAGGTAGTTTTGATTCGGATTTAAATCAGCCCCCTTAAATATTAAAATAGAAGTTCCAATAAAGCCAATGATGACACCAATAACCTGGCGCTTTGTTGAGGCTATTTTAAACACGGCAGCACCCAATAGAATGGTATTTAGCGGGACCAAAGAATTTAAAATAGAGACTACGGCACTGTCAATTTCTGTTTCTGCTATCGCGAAAAAGAATCCTGGAAGAAAGGAGCCTAAAAATCCGGAAATGATAAGCCATTTCCATGCTTTCACCTGTATGGTCTTTAAACTTTTAAGCCCTATTGAGAATAAAAACAGGCCAGTGATAATCGTTCTTAAAGCCCCAATCTGAATTGGGCTTAAGCCTAAAAGTGACTTCTTAATTAATATAAATGAACTTCCCCATATAATCGACAATGTAAAAAGATACATCCATTTTGAATTCAGGCTATTTATATTAATAATTCTATGCATCATAAAGTTTCTGTTTTCGCTACAATAAACGCTAACATTTTGTAATTTTGAGTATAATTTAATACTTAAAAAGAATGAAGACATTAAAAAACATTATAGCCATAGTTATTGTGACTGTTTTTGTAATGAACTGTAAAAATGAAGTTCAACCAGAAGTAAAAACTATAGCCGTTGAAGCGGATGTTGCTGCTGAAAACAAATTAGACCCTAACGCCAAATACGCCAAGGCCGAATTTACCATTGAAGGTATGACTTGTGCCGTAGGTTGCGCAAAAACCATTGAGAAAAAAATGTCTCAAATGGATGGTGTGAAATCTGCCACCGTTGATTTTGATAAAAAATTAGCTATGGTAGAATATGATGAAGCCAAGGTTAATCCTGTACTATTAGAAGAAACCGTAACTAAGGTTGCTGATATCTATAAAGTAACGGATATGAAAACGGTTGCTGATTTTTCAACTGCAAAATCATGCGATAAAAGGTGCTGTGCTGGCAAAACCGACGCTGAAAAAGCAGCTTGTAAAGAAGCGTGTTGTGCCGATAAAACATCTATGGATAACAAAACAGCCTGTGCGGCAGATTGTAAAAAAGCATGTTGCGCTAAGAAAGAAACGGCATAAACCTTATATTTATGTACTAGTAAAAAAAGGGGTTTTAATTAAATTAAAGCCCTTTTTTTTATTTCCATTCCACAGTTTCCATAATATGCTTCATATCTTTTTGCAAGTAGTTTGCCGCCGGTAAAATAGAATCGTAATTTGGTTTTGCGTAGAAGTACAAAGAACCCGTTAGAAAGTGATTTATACTGTCTGTGATATAGAATTGTGCAGGAGATGCTACATCGCCTTTAACTTCAGAAAACAGACCATATACGCGTTTCTCTTTATTTTCGTATACCGTCACTGGAATCTCATCAGCCTTAATCATATGTTTTTGGGTAAGGTTTTCGGCATCCTTTAAAAACAACATGAAGTTTTCTTTTTTATTATCAATGGCTTTATAGGTTAAAAAAATAGTGCCTTTTAGTGTTGGATACTCAATATCCAGACCATAACTGGTCGTGGTGCCACTCAGGTTTTTGGACTTTATTTTAGTGGCCAGTTTATTCATTTCAAAAGAAAAAGGCAAGTCTAATTGCGACTTCGTATAATCTGCTTTAGGGTATTCCAATCTTAAATAGGCTTTTGGCTTAGGCACGTAATCCTCACCACAAGCTACAAAACCAAAAACCATAGATAAGGTTATAATTTTGAACACATATTTATTCTGGGATTTCTTAATCATGAAGTTTCAGTTTTCAATCAATTATAGAATCGTAAATTTAATCAGTTTAATGCGTTTTTTATCTAAAGCTTCAATAGTAAAAACGTAATTATCTATGTTTATTTTACTGTTTAATTTCGGGAAACTTCCAGAATTCTCTAAAACAAACCCAGCAATGGTTTCAGCTTCACCTTTAGAATTTTCAAAGATGGTCTCGTCTTCAAGTTTAATAATTTTATAAAAATCCTTTAAAGCCGTCTTGCCTTCAAACACATAATTATGGTCATCTAATTTAGAATAGGTTAAATCTTCATCATCAAATTCATCACTGATATCACCAACAATTTCTTCAATAATATCTTCTAACGAAATCAAACCCGAAGTTCCGCCATATTCATCTACAACAACGGCTAAGTGAACTTTCTTCTCTTGAAATTCCGCCATCAAATCATCTAACTTTTTATTCTCTGGCACAAAAAACGGATCTCTAATTAAACTGGTCCAATCAAATTGTTTCCTATCTATATAAGGCAATAAGTCCTTCACATACAGAATACCTTCAATAGTGTCTATACTATCCTTATAAACTGGGATTCTGGAGTAGCCATTAGCAATTATTTCGGGCATTATTTCTAAATACTTCTGATCTACGTTCAGCGCAAAAATATCGATCCGAGGGCGCATGACTTGTTTCGTATCTGTATTTCCAAATGACACAATCCCTTGCAGTATTTTATGTTCTTCTCTAGTAGTATCCTCTTCGCTAGTTAATTCTAGTGCCTGTGATAACTGGTCAACACTTAAATTGGATTTCTGTTTGCCTAATTTATTATGAATAGCTAAGGTCACGCTACGCATGGGCAAACTTATGGGTGATAATAAAAAATCTAAAACTTTTAAGGGGTAAGCCATAAAAGACGCAAATTTAATTTTGTTTCTGCTAGCATAAATTTTAGGCAGAATTTCGCCAAATAATAATATTAAAAAGGTCACTATAACAACCTCTAATGTAAACTTGAGGACTGGTGAGATAATATTTGAAAAAAGTGTGCTACTTAAATAGGCAAATAAAATAACAATGGCAATATTTATAAAGTTATTGGCGACCAAAATGGTGGCTAATAATTTTTTAGGCCGTTCTAATAGCTGACTTATTATTTGAATCCGTTTAGAGCCTCCCTCCAATCCTTCATCTATATCTGTTCTGGTTAATGAAAATAAGGATACTTCTGCACCCGAAATAAGCGCAGAACAGAATAAGAGTAAGAATAATAACGTGAAACCTATAACACTTGAAAAATCAATTGCTATAAGTGCGGATGTAAAACGCAGGGGCTCAGGATCCAAGTATGGTGGTTTTAGTTAAACTTTGAAAACGTGCTATACAGTAGTTTTTTGTTTTCATTTTAAAACGGGAGATCATCCTTTTCTGGCGCAGAGGCTTCATCCGCTTTTGGCATTGCCGCTGGCTGAGAAGCTTCTGGCTTATTGGAAGCATTATTGTCACTTTCCTTTTTGGTAGACAGAAATGTAAAATCTATGCACTGAACTTCAGTCGAATATCTATCATTGCCTTTGTCATCCTGCCACTTTCTGGTTTTTAAACGACCTTCAATGTACACTTTATCACCCTTGCTCAAATACTTTTCACATATTTCGGCACCTTTATTCCGAACCACTATATTATGCCACTCTGTATTTGTAACCCGTTCATTGGTTTGCTTACTGGTATAGGTTTCATTTGTTGCCAAGGGAAAACGGCCAATGCAACCACCGCCCTCAAAATAATGCATCTTTACCTCATCTCCCAAATGCCCTATTAGCATCACTTTATTTAATGTTCCAGACATAATTACGTTCTTTTTTGAATATGCAAAATTACACTAATGCTTTGCATTTTTTTAAAATTAATAAAAAAATATGATTGTGGATAGTAAACTACTGAAAATTAAAGTCATCAATAAAATTTCCAATTAAAATTGGAACTGCATAATCCCTTATTTTAGAGATGGGAATACCAGCACTTTTTATATGGGTTGTACTCACAATCCAAAAGGTGGTATATAAATGCTGATGAGATAATTTGTGAACGATAGGCTTATCATTATACTTGGATATTTCAAAGTGAGTATCACTTAACAAATTATGCGCTTTAAGATGTTCTAATACGACTTCATCCTTGAGTTGTTTTTCTACTTCAACTAACGGAAACTGAAATAAATTTTGCCAAATCCCTTTGCCTTCCCGTTTTTCTAAAATGGTTTTAGCATCATCAGAAGTAAATACCATAAAATGAAAATACTTTTTCTTCGCTTTCGCGGATTTAATTTTAACAGGCAGTTCATCAATTCTGTTTTTATTAAAAGCAATGCATCCATTATTAAAAGGGCAACTATGGCAATACGGATTTTTAGGCCTACAATGGGTTGCACCAAACTCCATGATGGCTTGGTTAAACTCAGCTGGATTATTCTTATCAATGAGCGCTTGAGCCAATTGTTTGAATTCTTTAGCACCTATTGAAGAATTGATTGGGGTGTCTATACCAAAATATCTAGAAAGCACGCGATATACATTGCCGTCTACCACCGCAGCAACTTCATTAAAACAAATGGAAGCTATGGCGCTAGCAGTATAATCGCCCACCCCTTTAAGTTTTAATAAATCCTTATAAGTATCTGGAAACTTACCATCGAGTTCATTTGCAATATGTTTTGCTGCAGCATGTAAATTCCGTGCACGAGAATAGTAACCGAGTCCTTGCCATAATTTTAAAACCTGTTCTTCATCGGCTTTAGCAAGATCAAAAACCGATGGGTATTCATCAACAAAAGCTGTATAATACGGTAAGCCCTGTTTCACTTGTGTTTGTTGCAAAATAATTTCAGAGAGCCATATGAAATAAGGGTTCTTGGTTTGGCGCCAAGGCAAATTACGCTTATTAACTGAATACCAATATGTTATAATTTCTGAGAATATCATGGATTGAATAATACGAAGTCGCAAAAATAAACGTTTATAATCTTAAATTTTAATGAATTAGGTTTGAAATATTGAATATTAAATTCCTATATTTGCATCCCTTTTAGAATTAAAAATAGTAACCCAAATAAATTATATTAAAATGACGAAGGCTGATTTAGTAGCAAAAATTTCTGAGAAGTTAGGAATTGAAAAAGGAGATGTTCAAGCAACTGTTGAAACATTCATGGAAGAAGTAAAAACTTCTTTAGAAGGTGGTGACAATGTATATCTTAGAGGTTTTGGAAGTTTCATTATCAAAACAAGAGCAGAAAAAACAGGTAGAAATATTTCTAAAAATACGACTATTAAGATACCTGCTCATAATATCCCTGCATTTAAACCTGCAAAAGTATTTGTAGAAGGTGTTAAAACCAATGTAGACGTTAAATAAAATATTAATAATAAATTACTAATTTAAAAAAGACACTATTTATGCCAAGTGGTAAAAAACGCAAAAGACATAAGGTAGCGACGCACAAACGCAAGAAACGTAGACGCGCTAACCGTCACAAGAAGAAAAAATAAACCAAAAAAGTAGTTAGACAAACTACTTTTTTGGTTTTAAAACAACAACGTTCTTTGAAATGAGTTCATTAAATTTTTAACATCATTTTGATGTTTATGAACTCCACGGATTTAAAAAATCCTGTGAAAAATAATGTATAATCCATCTGTATAATTTGGTTGCTGGTTGTTGGTTGTTAGTTGTTGGTTTTTGGTAATTTACCGTTAACTCTTAACTTTTAACTTTTAACTCTTAACTAGAGTATATGGATAAAAATTAACTCCATGGAGAAAGAATTGATTATTCGATCTAGTTCCGAGCATGTTGATTTTGCCTTATTAAAAGATGGAAAACTTATTGAATTACAGAAAGACGAAGATGATAACAACTTTTCGGTTGGTGATGTGTTTATAGCCAAAATACGAAAAGCTGTTCCTGGTCTAAATGCTGCATTTGTAAATGTAGGTTATGAAAAAGATGCCTTTTTGCATTATCATGATTTAGGACCAAAATTACCTTCTCTTTTAAAATTCACAAAACGTGTAAGCACAGGTAAATTAAACGACTATTCTTTAAAGAATTTCCCATTTGAAAAAGATATTGATAAAGACGGCAAAATTGCCGATGTCTTAAAATCAAATCAATCGCTATTAGTACAAATTGCAAAAGAACCTATATCTACAAAAGGCCCCAGAATTAGTTCTGAGTTGTCCATTGCAGGTAGATATATTGTTTTAGTCCCTTTTTCCAGCCGCATCTCTATTTCTCAAAAAATAGAAGACAAAGCAGAAAAAGACCGATTAAAACGATTGGTAAAAAGCATCACACCGCAAGGTTTTGGTGTTATTGTGCGTACTGTAGCCCAAGGCAAAAAAGTAGCTGAACTAGATAAGGATTTACAAAATTTGCTTAGTCGCTGGACGGCAATGTGTAAAAAGCTGCATAGAGCACATCATCCAAGTAAAGTATTAGGAGAAATGAATAAAGCCTCGTCCATTTTACGAGACATTTTCAATGACACTTTTACCAGTATTCATGTTGATGATGAAGAGCTCTACTATCAAATTAAAGAGTATGTGCAAGAAATTGCACCTAAAAAAGAATCAATAGTTAAACTGTATCAGTCTAAAGTACCCATTTTTGAAAAATTTGGTATTGAAAGACAAATTAAAACCTCATTCGGTAAAACCGTTTCTATGGCAAAAGGTGCGTATCTCATTATTGAGCATACAGAAGCCCTACATGTTATAGATGTAAACAGCGGTAACAGGTCCAATAAAGCCAATAACCAAGAGGATACAGCATTAGAAGTTAATTTAATAGCCGCTACAGAAATGGCCCGTCAATTGCGTTTACGTGATATGGGAGGTATTATTGTAGTCGATTTTATTGATATGACCAATGCTGCCAACAGGCAAAAACTGTTTAATCACCTTCGTGACGAAATGAAGGATGATCGAGCAAAACACAAAATTTTGCCGCCTAGTAAATTCGGATTGATACAAATTACAAGGCAACGTGTACGCCCAGAAATGAACATTAAAACACGAGAGGAAAATCCTGACGAGATTATTAATGGTTCTGAGGTTGAAGCACCCATAGGTTTGGTGCAAAAAGTAACACAAGATCTTGAACGATTGCTTAAAAAAGACTATAAAAAGCTGACATTAAACACACATCCTTTTATAGCTGCCTTCTTAACACAAGGCATTCCATCTATACGTTCTAAATGGTTTTTAGAACACAAAAAATGGGTCAAAATTTTACCAAGAGATGCTTACACATATTTAGAATATCATTTTTTCGATAAAGATGGTAATCAAATTAAATAACTTAAAAACCTGCTACTTTTATAAGTTTGCGGGTTTTTTGTTTTATAATTTGGCGTTACCCGAAAAGGGTTGGGCTATTCGTTACAAGTCCTCGGTCGTACCTCTCTGTGGGCTTTCCTCTGCTATCCCTAACGCGAGTTTAGCACCAATTTAGAAGTTCCTACATGACATGTCGAAAAAGTTTAATAATCTATATTATATTGGCAGTTGTTAAATAACCAAAGTAGATTTAAACTTTTACAAACCAGTATATTTCCATTTTCCTTTTTTCAAAATAGTATATGTATTACTAGTAAATACTCCCCCATTAGCATCCATTACTTCTAAATATATTTCAAAATAAGAACTTTTTGCACTTGAATAAACAGTGTCAGGTTCAACGAAAAAAGGAAGATTTTGACCAGTCCATATAACATAAGGAGCCCCATTTACATTTCTTTTTTTATACCACCATTTATAGTTTTGGGCATTTGTTATACCTCCATCATAAGTCCAAGTGATAAAATTTATACCAGAGCTCATATAAGTAGGGCCAGATAATAGAGGTTTAGGTGGATCTGGAAACAAATATCTTGAAGCTGAAACATCATATGAAGAAAAACTAAATGTGTTGCCTCCAGTATTATAGCCCATGATAGAATTAAAATCACAATTTGGTGTTCCAGGTATATTACTAATATTTGAGCAACCATTAACTATATCAGTATAACTATAGCTATGGTTTAGACCCAATGCATGCCCTAACTCATGAACTATTACCCATTCCTTTTGTAAAGCACTATAATACCCTATCCCTCCATCATTAATTTTCATCCAACTACCTGGTTTTCCATCGGAAGTGGGAAACCCAGCTGAAGCCGCTCCACTTGTTTTATAATACACTTGTATGTCAGCGTTATCATAATCGTATGTTATATATAAATTAACATGACAAATACTATTCCATTCATCCATAGCAGATTGAACAGCTGACATCCATGCTTGACTTACTTCAGATGCAAACGCAACACTTATACCAAAATCATGATTGACATCATGTGACACTAAATATGCTGTAGTTGTTTGAAGAATTTTGCTATTACTAGAATTTTTACTAACCAAATTTTTATTTGGCGGTAATGAATACTCCTTATTTTTATAAAATTCAATGTCTCCTTCTACTAAATAAAAATCACCTCTATCTTCAATATCACTTTCTTCAAAACCCCATTGTTTTAGGATTTCGAGTAACTTGCTATTATCCTCTAAAGCTTCTTCAACTACAACTTCCTCAGTTGTTTCTTCCGAACAATTCTGAAATAAAAATAATGGTATTACAAATACCAAAAATAACTTGATAATACTAAATTTGTTTTTCATTTTTTAATAATTTAAAGGTTAATAAAAATTTAATTTGCTATTAAAAAAATGAGGGAAAGTTTCTTAATGTATTAAAGTTAGTTTTTATGTTTTAATTTCATATGAGTAAAATGTTGAAAAACTTACTCTTTATCGAAAAACTAAAAATGTTGCTGTGGGGAATCCGTAAAATGAGGGTTTTTGTGAAACTATAAAGTTCAAATAATTAAGATTTACCTCTTAAGAGGAAATATGGTAGATAACTTATTAATTAAGGCGCAGGATTAGGTATTGCCGCATGCACCTCATTTATTTGCTTTAGTACCTCTTCACTTAAACTAATATCTATACTGCTGATATTTTCTTTAAGCTGCTCTAAATTGGTAGCTCCAATAATGTTACTGGCTACAAAAGGTTGCTGCGTTACAAAGGCTAATGCCATTTGCGCTAAAGTCATATTATGAGCTTCTGCTATTTTTAAATAGCGTTTTGTTGACTCAGTAGCCTGCTCGCTGCTGTATCTTGCAAATCGCGGGAACAATTTAAGTCTGGCATCATCACCGGCAATTCCTTTAATATATTTACCTGAAAGCACACCAAATGCCATGGGTGAATAGGCCAAAAGCCCTAAATTTTCACGAATAGCCACTTCTGCCATATCGCCTTCAAAGACTCTATTTAATAAGGAATATGCATTTTGAATGGTAGCCATTCTAGGTAAGTCGTGTGTTTTTGATTCTTCTAAAAAACGCATCGCGCCCCAGGCCTTTTCATTGGACATCCCAACATGACGAATTTTACCAGATTTAATCACCGTATCTAAAGCATGAAGGACGTCATTAAAATTATCTTTCCAAGCATCGTTTGGATTATGCTTATAATCGCGAACTCCAAAAGTGTTCGTCTCTCGCTCTGGCCAATGCAATTGGTATAGATCTATATAATCGGTTTGTAATCTTTTAAGTTCTGCATCGACAGCTTCTTTTATAGCAGTAGGACTAAATCCCGTGGTACGGATATGCGCTGTGTAATCGCCTGTGCCTGCAATTTTAGAACCAATGACAACTTGGTCTCTACGTCCTGTTTTCTTTAACCAAGTGCCAATAATTTCACTGGTTCTCCCTTGGGTTTCGGCTGTGGCAGGAACGGGATATAACTCTGCGGTATCAATAAAATTGATGCCTTGATCAAAGGCGTAATCGAGTTGGGCATGCCCTTCGGCTTCCGAGTTTTGATTGCCCCAAGTCATAGAACCTAAGCATAATTTACTAATTTTTAAATCGGTATTTGGTAAGGATGTGTATTTCATAAATGGTTTATATGCTATTTCCTCATATATCTCGTTCAAGACAAACTACAGCGGAAATCTTTTTAATGGAATATTAAATATAATTATAGGTTCCTGAATTTTCAGGAATGGTGTGTAAAGATAAAACCTTTCAGAATTAAAATTAAATCTGAAAGGTTTAAAATATGCTAATACTTATAAATGAAATGTCATTGCGAGGAACGAAGCAATCTGTTTATAATAGTAACTAATGCTTTAAATCATGAGATTGCTTCGTTTCTCGCAATGACGGTACTTGTTAATTCTCGTTTAGCAATTTAGACAGTTCGTCCAACTTTGGCGTTAAAATTACTTCTATACGGCGGTTTTTTGCTTTGCCTTCTGCCGTATCATTTGTGGCAACGGGTGCAAACTCGCCACGTCCTGCTGCGGTTAAATTTTCTGGGTTGATGTTGTTGTTTTCTCGAAGTATATTAACGATGGCCGTGGCGCGTTTGGTAGATAAATCCCAGTTGCCGCTAAGTTGCGTGTTGCCTTGGTAGGGGACATTATCTGTATGTCCTTCAATTAACACCGCAATATCCGGGTTGTCGCCTAATACGCTACCCAATTGCTGCACCGCCTTACGACCTTCGGATCCTACTGCCCAACTCCCTGAATTGAATAACAGCTTATTTTCCATAGAAACATAGACTTTACCGTCGCGTTGTTCTACGGTCAAGCCCTTACCTTCAAAATCTGTTAATGCACGGGAAATGGCATTTTTTAAATCGGTCATGGCGGCATCTTTCGAGGCGATAACATGTTCTAATTCTGCCACACGATTGGAACGGTCTTCTAATTCTTTTTTGAGTTTTTGTAAGCGTGCATTTTCGGAAGCTAGGGCTTGCTCTTTGGCTTCAAGTTGTGCCAATAACTCTCTATTCTTTTTAGAGTTTTCTGCAATCGCTGCCGAACTATTTTTTTCTAAAGCATCATAAGAGGCTTTTAAATTATCGAAATTTGATTTTGTTGCGTTGTAATCTGCTTGCAGCTTATCCCGTTTTGCAACTGCGACATCGTATTCCATCTCCAGTTGATCCAATTCATTTTTAGCAGCGTTTCTCTCATTGAGCAATACGTCATTTTCATCAGAGAGTTTTCTGTTTTCTTGTTTTAAATTAGCATACTTGTCTTCTAATTCTTTATAAATTTTTGGTGACACACAAGATGCAAAAAGCACGAGCGCCAGCATGGTAAAGGTGATGTTTTTAATCATGTTTATTAAATTTGAAATGTTATTGATTGCATTTTTGACATGCTCCTAATTTTCAATATCCACTAAAATTGGACAGTGATCACTATGAACAGCATCAGAGAGTATAACGGCTCTTTTAAGTTTTTCTTGTAACGGTTTTGAAACCATGGCATAATCTAAGCGCCAACCCTTGTTATTTGCGCGTGAATTGGCTCGGTAACTCCACCACGTATAGTTATCGGGTTCTTTATTCAAATACCTAAATGAATCAATAAAACCGCTCTCCATAAAATTCCCGATCCACTCACGCTCGACCGGTAAAAACCCGGAAACATTTTTCAAGCCTTTTGGATTGTGAATATCAATTTCGTTATGGCAAATATTATAATCACCACATATTACTAAGTTTGGAATGTCTTTCTTTAAGGCATTAATATAATTTTGAAATAGATCCATATATTCCAATTTATGATTTAAGCGCAAGTCATTAGTACCCGACGGTAAATACAAACTCATTATAGAAATCCCATCAAAATCCGCTCGAACATTTCGTCCTTCAAAATCCATAGAGGCTATTCCTGTCCCATATTCAACAAGTTTTGGTTGGATTTTACTAAGGATGGCAACACCACTGTAACCTTTTTTTTGGGCGCTATACCAGTAGTTATAATGGTAACCCGCATCAGTAAACAGGCTGAGATCCAATTGCTCTTCCATCGCCTTGATTTCCTGTAGGCAAACCACATCTGGATTAGCCACTTTAAGCCAATCTATAAACCCTTTATTTATTGCTGCCCGAATACCGTTAACATTGTATGATATGATTTTCATTCTTGGTTGAAATAGTTTATTAAGGTTGAATTTATCTTATATTCTACGAAGAAACCTTCATTTTAGCTAAAATAAATAATGCGTTACTTTTACACTATTATTTTATAAGTGTTTTAACAAATTCTATCAACAAAATAATTCAAACAAATTGCAGTTTAAGTAGCTGATGAAGTATCTTCTATGTTTCCTTATTTTTTTAATTGGTTTTTGTGCCTCAGCTCAAGGCAACCGCTCTAATTATAAAGTGAAACGTTTTGCTGTAAAAGACACCATTCAAATTGATAGCGTGAGTATTAATTCGAACGCATTCGCTATTAAACGAATGGATAATACGATTATCGATTCGTCGTTCTATTTTGTTGATTATGCGAAAGCAATGCTCACGTTTAAAAAAGCCATAGAAACGGATAGTGTCATTATAAACTACTTATGTTTTCCTGATTTTCTAACAAAAACCTATCAGCAGCTGGACGAGAATATCATTGTTGAAAATACGGAGCAGGCGAATACACTATACAAATTATCACAACCCAATACAAGCAGGAATTTTATTCCGTTCGATGGTCTAACCACTTCCGGAAGTATCTCTAGAGGGGTTACTATTGGCAACAATCAAAATTCTGTTTTAAAAAGTGAACTCGATTTACAAATTACAGGCAAGCTGAATGATAAAGTCTCGCTGCGGGCCTCCATACAAGATGCCAATATTCCGCTTCAAGAAAGTGGCTATTCACAGCGTCTGGATGAATTTGATCAGGTTTTTATTGAATTGTTTAGCGAGCGATGGAATATCCGCGCTGGCGATATCGATCTGGAGAATCCCAATTCTTATTTTGCCAACTTCTCGAAGCGTGTTCAAGGGCTATTGGTCAACGCGAATTTTGGCTCTGAAGCATCAAAAACCAATGTGTTCGCCGCTGGTGCTTTGGTGCGTGGGCAATTTACACGTAGCCAGTTTACGGCACAGGAAGGTAATCAGGGCCCATATAAATTGCAAGGTGATAATGGTGAATTGTTTGTGCTTATTGTTTCGGGTAGTGAAACCGTTTATGTCAATGGTTTGCCGGTTAAACGTGGTGAAGATCAAGATTATATTATAGATTATAACGCCGGAGAAATTATATTTAATGCCACATTTCCTATAACCTCTGAGATGCGTATTACCATAGATTATCAATTTAGCGAACGCAATTATTCTAGATTGGTGGCTTTTGGAGGTGGTAATTATACTAGCGAAAAATTTAATTTAGGCATTTCGGTGTATTCTGAAAACGATTCGAAAAATCAACCATTACAACAGAATCTATCTGATGAACAAATTCAAATTCTTGCCAATGCTGGAGATGACAAGTCTCAAATGGTAGCGCCTTCTGCGGTTCAAGAATCCATAAATGAAAATAGAATTTTATATAGAAAGACATTGATAAACGGACAGGAAGCTTTTGTGTTTTCAAATGATCCAAATGATGAATTGTTTCGTGTTCGCTTCACCTTAGTGGGTGAAAATCAAGGCGATTATATCTTGAGCAGCAGCGATGCCATTAATAATATTTATGAATATATTGCACCCGTTGGGGCTATTCCGCAAGGTAACTACGCCCCTATAGTCCAACTAGTAGCACCAACTAAACTCCAAATAGCCACAGTAAACGGCCGATATACCCCTTCGGAAAACACAAAAATCAGTTTTGAAGCCGCAGGCAGCAAAAACGACTTGAATTTATTTTCCAATAGTGATGATGAGAACAATGATGGGTTTGCTGGTAAATTAAAGGTTAGCCAAACGCTTGCAAAAAAAGACAGCCTCTGGAATATAAATGCATTTGCAGATCTGGATTACATTGAACAGAATTTTAAAACGATTGAACGCTTATACAATGCAGAGTTCTCTCGAGATTGGAATATAGAAAATCCTATTGGGAATCAAAAATTAGTGGTTTCTGGTTTAAATCTTGTTCATGCTAAAAAAGGGCTTGCAAATTATCAGTTCGAGCATCTATCATTTTCCAATAGCTTTAATGGAAATAGACATGTAGCCCATATCAATCTTATATTAAATAAATTACATATTATCTCGTCGTCCAGTTTTCTTAACGCATCGTCAAATTTGAATACTTCCACTTTTTTAAGATCTTACAATAGGGTTTCTTACAATCTCAATAAAAAGTGGATTGGGGCAAGATTTGCAATTGAAGATAATGAGGAAACTGATAAGCTGACATCAACTTTAACACCACTAAATCAAAAGTTTAAATCTTATGAAGTGTTTACAGGAATTGGTGACAGCACTAAGGTTTTTACTGAAATCGGGTATAAGTATCGGGTGAATGATAGTCTTCGTTCTAACCAATTGCAACGGGTGAATGCTTCCAATACGTATTATTTAGATGCCCGTTTTATCCAAAATAAAAACACAAATTTGTCGTTGTATGCCAATTATAGAACGCTTAAAAGTGAAGATGAAACCATTGCTGATGAACAATCTATTAACTCCCGTTTACAGTACAACCAGAAACTATTTAAGCAATTCGTGCAATGGAATACCATTTTTGAAACCAACTCCGGCACTTTACCGCAGCAGGATTTTACCTATGTAGAAGTTGAACCCGGACAGGGCACATATACTTGGATAGATTATAATAACAATGGTATTCAAGAATTAGAAGAATTTGAAATAGCCCAGTTTCAAGATCAGGGTATTTATATAAGGGTGTTATTACCTAATCGGGTGTTTATTAAAACACATCAAAATAGATTAAGCCAAACGCTTACCCTTAACCCTTCAAGATGGTCTACTTCTAAAAATAAAGCACGTGTATTTTGGTCACATTTTTACAACCAAACGAGCTATTTAATTGACCGAAAATTAAAACGAGAAGGGAATAGTTTTAATCTTAATCCTTTTGAAAATGATGAAGAAAACCAACTGGGATTACAATTGAATTTTAGGAACGTTATGTTTTTTAATCGCGGAAAACAACATTACACGACCTCTTATACCTATCTATCTAACAAGGCACGAAACCTTCTTTCTATTGGCTTTATTGAAAATAATTTAAAAAGCCATCAGTTGAATTTTAACCATAAAATTGCTGAAACTTGGTTGATTAATCTGCTCGCTGCTTTTGACACCAATGAAAGTGTCAGCGAAAATTTTGTTAGTAAAAACTATAATTTTGATGAAACGAGATTAAATCCAAAACTCTCATATTTGTTTAATGACAACTCACGCTTCGATATCTTTTATCAAAACACAACCAAAGAGAATACTATTGGCAAAAAAGAATCATTAAAACAGCAAAAATACGGGGCTTCCTTTACGCTTGCCAACAAACAAAAAAGCGCTGTTAATGGTGAGTTTAATTATTTTTCAAATAGCTTTAAAGGCAATGCAAACACGCCTGTGGCCTATCAAATGCTAGAAGGTTTGCAACCTGGAAAGAACTTTACCTGGAGTTTATTGGCACAAAAAAAACTAACAAAATTCTTAGACTTAAACTTGAATTATTTTGGCAGAAAATCGGAGTCCAGCAAAACCATTCATACCGGCTCTATTCAACTCAAGGCCTATTTTTAAAGTCTAGCAATATCGACTTTATTAAACACAGAAATAATGGTTTTCACAGCTTCAATATAGAATTCAGGCTGAATGCCCTCATAATCATCTGTAGGTTCGTGATAATCTTTATGATCTGCAACTCCAAAGTACAAAAATGGAATTCCGGCTTGATGAAAAGGCGCTTGATCTGATGAATACGTCCAGTTTTGCAAACCGTCATAGCCATCATGACCAGCAATAAGCTTTATTTTTTTTGAATGTTCGCTTTTGGTTACAATACACTTCAAGCGTTTATTATATGCGGTGCCTACTGCAAAAAGTTCATTCTTGCAACTTCGACTAATCATGTCTAAATTAATATTGGCTTTGATGCTTTTTGTTGATATTATATTACTGTCAACAAAATGCTTAGCGCCTCTAAGCCCCAGTTCTTCTCCATCAAATGCCGCTAAAATAACCGATGTTTTAGGAGGATGATTTTTTAAATATTCTGCAATAGAAAAAAGTGCGCTTACTCCCGATGCATTGTCATCTGCTCCGTTATAAATCTGCCCTTTCTTAATCCCTTCATGATCGTAATGAGCGCTTATAACTATAAATTCCCTTGTGTTTTTTGTGCCTTTAATAAAACCCAAAACATTAATACCAGAGTAACTCTTTCCGCCTTTATAGAAATAAAATGGCTGTTGATAAGATTTTTTGTAAGGTGAAATTTTTAATTTCTGATATTGATGTATCACATAATTTTTAGCTTTAATGCCTCCTTTGGTTCCTGTTCTTCTACCTTCAAAAGCATCGGACGATAAATTTTTGACATGACATAATAAATTTTCAGAATTAAATAAAACATCCTGCGCTTTAGGATCTGGATGCGCTGCATGTATATACTGCGCTTGCGCTTTTACAATGGTAATATTTATAAATAAAAGGAGTGCAATTAAATAGAGTTGCTTAGTCATAGTCTTTCTCTTGATTATAAAGAAACAAAAATCCCAAGACTTAACTTGGGATTTTAAAAAACTTTATGATTTGTTGTTGGTCCTTTTAGCCTTCTAAACTGGCTGATAAGTACTCGCGATTCATTCTGGCAATATTCTCCAGAGAAATCCCTTTTGGGCATTCTACCTCACAAGCTCCTGTATTGGTGCAATTGCCAAAACCTTCTTCATCCATTTGTTTTACCATATTTAACACACGGTCAGTAGCTTCAACTTGTCCTTGAGGCAGCAATGCAAACTGTGACACTTTTGCAGAAACAAATAACATGGCAGAGGCATTTTTACATGAAGCCACACAGGCGCCGCAACCAATGCATGTAGCAGCATCAAAAGCAGTATCAGCGTCGTGTTTATTAATAGGTATATTATTTGCATCTTGTGTGTTTCCTGAAGTATTTACAGAAATAAATCCACCTGCTTGTTGAATTCTATCAAAAGCACTTCTATCAACGATTAAATCTTTAATCACTGGGAAAGCAGTGGCGCGCCATGGTTCTATAGATATGGTATCGCCATCTTTAAAACTACGCATGTGCAGCTGACAGACAGTTACCATAGAATCAGGACCGTGTGCACGACCATTAATAAACATGGAGCACATCCCGCAAATACCTTCACGACAGTCGTGATCGAAGGCTATAGGCTCTTCATCTTTATCAATTAATTCTTGGTTTAAAACATCCAGCATCTCAAGAAAAGACATATCTGGAGACACATCGTTTAACGGATAATCTACAATCTTTCCTTTATCACTGGCGTTTTTTTGACGCCATATTTTCAATGTTAAATTCATAGCCATTGTTTATTTGTAACTTCTCTCTTTTACCTCGATGTTTTCGTATACCAAGTCTTCCTTATGCAAAACTGCCGCACTAGGTTCGCCCATATATTCCCAGGCAGAAACGTACTGAAATTCATTTCTACGCATAGCCTCACCTTCAGCTGTTTGATATTCATCCCTGAAGTGACCTCCTGCAGATTCTTCTCTTTCCAACGCATCTTTTGCAAATAATTCGCCTAATTCTAAGAAATCTGCCACCCGACCCGCTTTCGCTAATTCTTCATTATATTCATCAGCTTTACCGGGCACTTTAACATCTTTCCAAAATTCTGCTCTTAAATCAGCTATTTCAGAAATAGCTTCTTTCAAGTCATTAGCATTTCTTGCCATGCCACATTTATTCCACATGATCTTTCCTAAGCGTTTATGAAAATGATCTACAGAATGGGTTCCGTTATTATTTATTATTTTATCAATAGTTCCTCTTACATTTTTTTCTGCCTCGTCAAACTCTGGTGTGTTTGTTGAAATGGCACCTGTACGAATATCATGTGATAAGTAATCTCCAATAGTATAAGGTAACACAAAATAACCGTCTGCCAAACCTTGCATTAATGCCGAAGCCCCTAATCGATTAGCACCATGATCTGAGAAATTTGCCTCTCCTATGGCATATAAGCCAGGAACGGTAGTCATTAAATTATAATCTACCCAAATACCTCCCATGGTGTAATGCACCGCTGGGTAAATCATCATAGGCGTTTCGTATGGATTCTGATCTACGATTTTCTCATACATCTGGAACAAATTCCCATATTTATTTTTGATAACGTCCTTTCCCAATTGGGTAACTAAAGCATTATCGTCTTCATCTAATCCTTTTACATGGGCCTGCTCTTTACCATAACGCTGTATGGCCGAGGCAAAGTCTAAAAATACAGCTTCTCCTGTTTTATTTACGCCATATCCCGCATCACAGCGCTCTTTAGCGGCACGTGAAGCCACATCTCGCGGTACCAAGTTCCCGAAAGCTGGATAACGACGTTCTAAGTAATAATCTCTGTTTTCTTCTGAAATTTGAACAGGTTTCAATTTGCCTTCCCTGATTGCCAAAACATCATCCATGTTTTTAGGCACCCATATACGGCCGTCATTACGAAGCGATTCAGACATCAAGGTTAACTTAGACTGATGATCTCCAGAAACAGGAATACAAGTTGGGTGAATTTGTGTATAACATGGATTTGCAAAATATGCGCCACGTTTGTGTGCTTTCCATGCGGCTGTTACATTACTTCCCATGGCATATGTAGACAAGTAAAAGGCATTACCGTAACCCCCTGTGCCTAAGACAACAGCATGCCCTGAATGTCTTTCTATTTCTCCAGTAACTAAATTTCTTGCAATGATTCCTCTCGCTTTTCCATCTACAATAACCACGTCTAACATCTCATGGCGGTTATACATTTTGATTTTGCCACGACCTATTTGACGGTTCATAGCCGAATAGGCGCCTAACAATAATTGCTGGCCTGTTTGTCCTTTGGCATAAAATGTTCTTGATACCAATACGCCACCAAACGAGCGATTATCCAATAATCCGCCATAATCACGAGCAAAAGGAACTCCTTGCGCGACGCATTGATCAATAATATTTGTAGACACCTCAGCCAATCGGTATACATTCGACTCACGGGAACGGTAGTCGCCTCCTTTTACGGTATCATAAAACAAGCGATAGGTTGAATCGCCATCTCCTTGATAATTCTTTGCCGCATTAATTCCCCCTTGTGCCGCAATAGAGTGCGCACGTCTAGGTGAATCTTGAAAACAAAATGCTTTGACATTGTATCCTAATTCTGCCAAAGTAGCCGCAGTAGAACCGCCAGCTAAACCAGTTCCTACCACAATAATATCAATCAGTCTTTTATTGGCTGGATTAACAAGGTTGATGTTGTTTTTATGATTGGTCCATTTATCTTCTAAAGGACCTTTTGGAATTTTTGAATCTAAAGCCATACTTTTTATAATATATGATTAAGATGATGATAAATTGCAATAACAATAAAGCCTAAAGGGATTCCTATGGCATAAACTTTTCCGAAGTTCTGAAGACCTCTAGTGTATTTATTATTAGCGCCAGCCGATTGAAACGCAGAATTAAAACCATGTAGTAAATGCAAAGACAGAAACACGAATGAAATAATATATAGAATCGTTCTGACGTGACTTTCGAATTTATGAATTAGTTCTTCGTAAAATCTAAAACCACTATCTACATTATCCGGATCAATCAGACCCGTCATATCACCCTTAAAATATTTAATATTGATTTCTGGTGCCCAAAAATCATAAAAATGAAGTCCCATAAATGCCAATATAGCCAAACCTGTCCAAATCATATTGCGACTCACCCAAGTGGAATTGGCATTCCCTTTGTTTTTCGAATAACTTATTTTTCGTGAATTTCTGTTTCTAATTTCAAGAATAAAGCCCATAATAAAATGAAAAATGACACCGAAAATCAGCACGGGTTGCAACGCGAATTGAATCAACCAATTGGTGCCCATAAAATAGGATACCTCATTAAATGTGTCTGGACTAAATACAGACAAAGAATTAATGACAAAGTGCTGTAGTAAAAAAATCATTAGGAAGAATGCCGAAAGTGCCATGGCAAACTTTCTTCCAATCGAAGAATTAAAAATTCCGCTCATTATTGTGAAGTTAGTTTATTTAGCAAAGATACGCTTCAAAACAGATTTAGACAAAGAGCAAGAAATTAAATTCTTTATTTAGAATGATTTTTAATTGTAAAATTATATTATTATTTCACAATTAACTTTTTCGTAATCATGGCAGCATTAGAATGAATATTCACAAAGTATAAGCCAGCTGAAACGGACTCTAAATTGATAGATTTTGTGCGTGCTCCATTGGCGATATCGAATTGGGATATAAACCTACCGCTAATGTCGTAGATCATCACTTTTTCTAATAGAATTGATGATGAATTCTCGATATAAATTATACCACTCGCTGGGTTTGGATACATATTAATAGCTTGTTCTAATTGCTTCTCTTCCACGCTTAAATTACAGGTTGTAGATTCAGTCATTACAGATGTGCCGCTACAAGGTACTTGAGTTGTACTTCTATCCATAAGGCTATTCCCTCCTGCTAAATTCCCACTACTTAAAACTCTTTGAAACTCGCCATTTTGTAAATTAAAATGCATCACATCGTTACCATTATCTATAATAGCAGAATTATCAATAACATGCGCTAATTGATGGCCGTGTCCCAACTCGTGCAATGCCACACTTTGAAAATCGTACTGTACAAAAGGTGTAGCGCCCTCGCCAAAATACCAATTAGTACCATCATCGAAGACAATATCTAATTCACTTACAAACCAATTAATATTTGGTGAAGTACCACATCCCGAAATAAAATAAGTACATCTCCCTAAAGTCCCATCAGGTAATTCTGTTCCATTATCAAAACGAACTACGTTGGCCCCATCGGTAGTAGAGCCTACTGCATCTACCGAAGTCACTGCGCCAACAAACCAATTTATTTTAGTTTCACAACGCCATGTGTCCAATGCTCTATTAAAAGCATTTTTAGCATCGGTATTGGCATCAAAATCTGTAAACATCTGCCATGTATACCCACCACTCCCATTTTCATTCACATGTTGAGTTGGATATGCTATACCTCCATCAATTACATTAATTTCGGAATGCGTGACAGTGAGAATCTGACTTGAATCATCAAAGGTTGCGTCTGTGGCATGTATCACTCGAACTTCCCCAGTTCCTGCACGACTAGGAACCTCAACCACAATGGTTGTATTGTTCCAACTTAATACTTGGCTATCTAACGCTTCTATAAAAGAAGCTCCTCCATCATCGGCATCTCTAAAACTGACCTTCCCTTTGGTATTGCCAAAATCTGAACCCGATATGGTTAATTGTTTTTCTTCGCCAGCGACAATAGAAGTTGGTGAAATATTTGAGATACCTACCGGCTTAAAAGATTTATTTTGACTTGATTTGTAGCGCGCTAAATTGTCGTTGTTTTTAATTTTAAGTACCGTTTTTTTTGTGATGTCCTGCACCTTAGGGTAAAAATCCTTTTCAATATCTTTAAAAGAAGTAAAAACGTTGTGCACTGAGTTAGAGATAACATCGTATTTATAAAATCCTTGACTGTCACTATAAGTTTCAAAAGAATTACTAATAGAACCTTCACTTTGAATTCTATCGGAGCCTACTTGCTTCAATATAAACATCCCTTGACTACTTGGAGTCAATTGCAAACTATGGGTTGTAATTTGAGCTCTCAAACCTACAACACCACCAACGGTAATAATCTCGACGAACTCAACTGGGTTCCCCTTAAATACTTTATAGACCTCAACGGTATTACTAGTATAAATGTTATTTTTTTCTGCATTCCAGTACGATTTTTGAGAAACAACTTTACCTTCAACTATTAAATTTGAATTATAAATTTGCTTGTCTATTGGAATTTCTATTAAACTTTGTGAGAACAGTTTTTGAGAACCTGTTACGCAAAATAGCAGTAACATTAAAGTGTAAGCGAGAGTAGTTTTTTTCATTGTGGTAAGATTTAATTTCTCAAAAGTATTTTAAAAAACTTCAGAAAACATGTTTAAACGTCTTAATTGTGTGCTCTATTGCAATTTAAAGTTATTTTATTTAGTTAAGAATTTTTTTTGATTAAATAAAAAGAATACCTGTTTAGTTTACTATTTTTAACCAAACAAATTACTCACATGAAATACAACCCTATAAATAAAGACCTCTTTATAAAAAACAGGAAGAATTTTGCAAAGCAAATGAAACCTAAAAGTTTAGCTGTTTTTAATTCAAACGATATTTATCCTATAAGCGCAGATAGCACATTACCCTTTCAACAACATCGCGATATATTTTATTTAAGCGGCGTAGATCAAGAAGAAAGTGTTTTAGTCATTTTCCCAGATTGCCCTAAGGAAAAGCATCGAGAAATTTTATTTTTAAAGGAAACCAATGACCATATTGCTGTTTGGGAAGGCGAAAAGCTGACTAAGGAAAAAGCCTTTGAAACCAGCGGTATTAAAACGGTATATTGGTTGCAAGATTTAGAGAAAGTTTTATTTGAACTTATGACGCAGTGTGAAACAGTTTATTTAAACACTAATGAACATTATCGAGCCAATATTGAAACAGAAACTAGAGAAGCGCGCTTTACAAAATGGCTGAAAGAAAAATATCCTGCCCATGCTGTGGCGAAAAGCAACCCTATATTACAACGATTACGTTCTGTTAAAAATCCTATTGAATTAGATTTAATCCAACAGGCTTGTAATATTACTGAAAAAGGATTCCGTAGAATTCTAAATTTTGTAAAACCCGGGATTTGGGAGTATAATATTGAGGCCGAATTTATGCACGAATTTTTAAACCAACGTTCTAAGGGTTTTGCTTACACCCCTATTGTAGCCTCTGGAAATAACGCCAATGTGCTGCACTATGTTGAAAATAATCAACCCTGTAAAGCTGGAGATCTTATACTTTTAGATGTGGGTGCCGAATACGCTAACTATGCTAGCGATATGACGCGTACCATCCCAGTTTCTGGTCGTTATTCTGAGCGTCAAAAAGCTGTTTATAAGGCCGTAAATAAGGTGAAAAACGAAGCGACAAAATTACTAGTTCCAGGAGCAGATTGGGCCGATTACCATGTTGAAGTTGGTAAAATAATGACTTCGGAATTAGTCGATTTAAAACTGTTGGATAAAGCGGATATTCAAAATGAAAATCCTGAATGGCCAGCTTACAAAAAATATTTTATGCACGGCACATCGCACCACATGGGGCTCGACACACATGATTACGGCATTTTAACAGAACCTATGCAAGCCAATATGGTGTTTACCGTAGAACCTGGTATTTATATTCCAGAAGAGGGTTTTGGTATTCGCTTGGAAGATGATGTGGTTGTTCAAGAAGCGGAAAATCCTTTTAATTTGATGCGTAACATTCCTATTGAGATTGAAGAGATTGAAGACCTTATGAATTCATAAAAAAACAATCAGGTTGCTCCTATTTATCAACCTGATTGTTTATAACACTAAAAGCTTGTAATTTATAGAGTGACTAATTCAAATAAATAATTATTTAATTTTTTTAGTGTTTTAATTTTATCTTGAGTATGTATCAATAAGGATATATTGTTATTGCTCCCGCCGTAGGAAATCATTCTAATTTTTACATCTTTTAAAATTTGAAATAATTTATACGTTTTGCTATGGTTTACAACGATATGACCTACTAAACATACGATGCTCTGATTTTCGTCAACTTCAACAGTAGAAAAAACTTGTAATGCTTCAATAATTTTATTGAGATTTTTGGTGTCATCAATAGTTAAAGAAACAGCGACTTCTGAAGTGGTAATCATGTCAATCGAGGTTTCATAAATTTCGAAAATTTCGAATACTTTTCTTAAAAACCCATGGGCTTGCAACATTCTGGCCGACTTAATTTTGATAGCCGCAATGCCATCTTTAGCAGCTATGGCCTTGATACCCTGTTCTGAAGTTTTACTGGAAATTAATGTCCCATGGGCTTCAGGATTCATCGTGTTTTTTAATCGGACGGGAATACTATCCGCTCTTACAGGAGTGACCGTTTGTGGGTGCAGAATTTTTGCTCCAAAATAAGCAAGTTCTGCGGCTTCATCAAATGACAAATTAGATATCGGCTGGGTATTCTCAACATGTCTTGGATCGTTATTGTGCATGCCATCAATATCTGTCCAAATTTGAACTTCTTTAGCTTTAATGGCTGCTCCAATAAGTGTTGCCGTATAATCACTACCCCCACGTTGCAAATTGGAAATACCTCCCAGTTCATCTAAACATATAAAGCCTTGCGTGATATATATATCAGCTTGTTCACTAGTTTCTAAAACCTTTTTAAATTGCTCTTTTATATATAATGAATCAGGTTCATTAGCTGCATCAATGCGCATAAATTTTAGTGCTGGCAACAGGGTTGAACTAATACCTTCTTGTTGCAAATAAGCATTAAAAATGTAGGTGGAAAGCAGCTCACCTTGAGCCAAAATAGTGTTTTCTAATCCTTTTGAATACGGAAGATAGGTGCTATCTAAAAGTAAATTAAATACAGACGAAACATAAGCTTTAACATGTTTTTGAATAGCTGGATTTAAAATTAATGTATTTATAGTTTCAGCATAAACATCATGCAGTTCATTTATTTTATGAAGCGCTATATCCAATTTATTATTGGCAATAGATTCTGCTATATAAACCAATTGATTCGTGGTTCCTGACATAGCAGATAACACCACAATTTTAGTACCGCCGTCGTCGATTATGTTCTTAACGCGTTGCATATTTTCTATGGAACCTACAGAGGTACCACCAAATTTCAAAACTTTCATTGTCATTAATTTATAGACAAATCTATAACTACTTCCTATTAAACAGGCATTTATAGAAAAAAAAGTTTATTTTTACACAAATTGTTAAATAATTAACATGAGAACCGTTTCTAATTGTGTTGAAGATATTTTGATTACGCAACCTTACCTAGAGGAAGCCCTTTCAAGACACATTATAAATTTTAGTGCACTTGCTATCGAGCTTACCGAGCCTATTAGCAAAATGCTAAAAAAAGAAGTTAAGCCAGGAGCTATTATGATGGCACTTAGGCGCTACAATCCACCAGTAACCTTATCGAATTCTATAAAAATGAAACGGGTGATCCAGAATTTAGGGGACATCACCGTGCGGTCTAATTTGACTGATTTTACCATCAAAAATTCTGATACCATTATTGATAACCATGCTAAAATTCTTGAAAAAATAAATCAAGAATCTAAACTATTCTATACGTTTACCAGAGGCATTCATGAAAGTAACATTATCATTTCGACTAGTTTAAAAGACTTTATACTTGAGCATTTAAAAAATGAAACGTTTTTAGCTGTGCAAGATGGTCTATCTGCTATTAGCATTAATTTACCGCAAGACAACTCTAAAATCGCAGGATTATATTATCATTTTTTTAAGCGTTTAGCTTGGGAAGGTATAGTGCTTTATGAAGTGATTTCTACAACAAATGAATTTACCATTTTAGTGGAGGATGAATTTGTCGATAAGGCCTTCGCAGCCATTAAACGGGTAAAGTCCTAAAGTTGAGTTGTTCTTTTTCGTATCATGCTTTCATATAGATTTACAAGTACAAAGGTGCATATTGCAGGTAATACCCACCCTAAATTCTCCTTAGCTAAAGGAATAAATTTATTGATCCCAGCCAATTCTTTCGCAGAAATTAAAAACCCTAAAAAATCAGGAATACTAAATATGAATGCGACTAAAACCACTGCTCTAAATACAAAGCTGGAAGCCCACTTTTCAGGTATCACGTTCAATACTATCAGCACAATACATATGGGATAAATAAACATCAATGCTGGAAGCGCTATATCAATAATATACTTCACATCCATTTGTCCAACACCAATGCCGACCATACAACAAATAATTGCCGTAACTAAATAGGCTTTTTCATATTGCTTAAAGTAAGCTTTAAAAAAATCTGCCACACTTACAATAATAGCAACTGCAGTAGTAAAACACGCCAAACTTACCAATATACTCAGAAAGACCGAACCGGTACTCCCTAAAGTTTTAGATGCTAGTCCAGAAAGTAAATCTGCTCTTGAAATCCCCTCGTTAAATTCAGAATTATGTAGAGCACCAACAGCAATCAATCCAGCATAAATTATGAATAGACCAGTCATAGCGATCAAACCAGATTTAAAAATCATCACTTTTTTTTCCTTGAAAGACATCGTCTTTTTTGAGTTGTTAATAGAGACTAGCACCACACCTCCCATTAGCAATCCTGCAATAGCATCATAAGTTTGATAACCTTCTAATAAGCCACTAACTACAGGTAATTCAAAAGTAGATGCATGCATTTCTACGGCAGGAAACGCAATACCTATAGCGATGATAATTAATAATATAACAACAATTATAGGCGTTAGATACTTCCCTAATATATTCAATACATTATTTCTATTTATTACAAAGAAAAAAGCTAGGACGAAAAATACAATACTTGTAAGTAGCGAACTTGTACCAAAAAAAGGGGCAATAGCCATTTCATGTGTAACAGCTGCCGTTCTAGGTGCGGGCAATGCAATGACAATTAGAAAAATGCAAAAACAAAAAAATAGGCTAAAAACAGGGGAAACTTTTTTACCAAAATCGTACATGGTACCTTGCACATTTGCATGTGCCAACAGAGCAAGCATTGGAATGATGGTTGCTGAAATAATAAAACCAAGGGCGACCAACCACCAATCTGCCCCAGAATTAAAACCTAGTAACGGTGGTAAAATTAAATTACCTGCCCCAAAGAAGCCAGCAAACAACGCAAACCCAAATACAAAGGTTTCCTTAGTTTTATTCATAGGTTGATTTTATCTTTGCCTAAGATATTATAAAAATGTTTCTACAACACAAAGGCGTTCATATTTTTTATACCGACACAGGAGAAGGACAACCTTTGGTATTGCTGCATGGATTTCTAGAAAACAGTAGCATGTGGGAGGCATTCATTCCAGAAATATCAAAAAAAAACAGAGTCATTTGTATTGATCTGTTGGGTCATGGGCAAACGGAATGTCTTGGCTACGTACATACTATGGAACTTATGGCTGAAGCTGTTGATGCTGTTTTACAACATTTGCAGGTATATAAACCCATCATGATTGGTCACTCTATGGGCGGCTATGTCGCTTTGGCTTTTGCGGAAAGGAATCCTGAAGCATTACTTAAATTATGTTTAATGAATTCCACGGCACAAGAAGATTCTACCGAAAGAAAGGAAAATAGGGAACGCGCCATAAATGCTGTAAAACAAAATCACCAATTATTCATAAATATGGCAATCAGCAATTTATTCCGTCCCAAAAACAGAATCATTTTTGCAGAAGCCATCAAAGCCATAAAAAAAGAAGCCTTAAGAACACCACTTCAAGGTATCATCGCTGCTCTTGAAGGCATGAAAATTAGAAAAAACCGAGAAGCTATAATGAAAAACGGATCGTTTAAAACGATGATGATGATAAGCAAAAAAGATCCTGTTTTAGACTATGCAATAGTAATGGAAGAAGCCAAAAGAAACGAGGCAAAAGTCGTTGAATTTTCCGATGGGCATATGAGTTATATTGAAAATGAAAGTTTATTCTTTCAATCAATAATGTATTTTATCGAATAAATTATGCTTTTAATCGTTTTATTAAAATATATTACTATGTTTATAGTCCCCAAAACGATTCATTATGAAAACCACTACCCACAAAACTTCATTTATTCCTAAAATGTACTGCAACCTCTTTGGTCATGATTATCAAGTTTCTAAAAAGGTTACGCGTCATGTTAAGGAATATATGTGCTCTCATTGCAAAAGACAATTAACAACCAACAGCAATGGGAACTTAATTGAGCTCACCCCAAAATTTAAAGAGATAAATGCCATTCTTGAGCGTATTCACAACAGCCGAACGTTACGTTCAAAGGAAAAACTATTCAATTCATCGATTTGTTAACAGGTTGTTGATAACTTCTGAATGTTTTCACTATATTTAACTATCTCTCCTAGATAACATTAAACTAATTAATAGTGAAAATGAAAAACATTCATTGCAAGATGTTTGGTCATGATTTTAAAGTAGCGCGTCATGTTACCTATCATGTCAAAGAATATCAATGCCAACACTGCAAAAAACAATTGACTACAAGTGGAAATGGCAGCTTAATTGAGTTGACTCCAAAATTTAAAGATATCAATGATGTCTTAGAGCGTATCCATCAAAAGCGCCATTTGAGACTGAAAACTTTAAAGCAAGAAAAAACCTTAGCAACTAACACTCAAGAAAAACTACGTATAGCTTAGCCATTAAAGTTTTTCCAACCTTGCGCTTTAATAGGAATTTTAGTTTCTGCTCTAGTCACTAAATGCATCCCTTCCGACGCTTCTTTAATATAGCCAATAACCGTGAAATTAGGGTTCCCTTTTAAGTTTGGATAATCCTCTTGGGATATTGTAAATAACAATTCGTAATCTTCTCCACCATTTAAAGCCACGGTGGTACTATCTATATTAAATTCTTCACAGGTAGAAATCACTTCTTGATCTAAAGGAATTTTACTCTCGTACAAATCACATCCCACTTTACTTTGCTTACACAAATGCATAATTTCTGAAGACAAACCATCGCTGATATCAATCATTGCAGAAGGCTTCACCTTTAACTCACTAAGTAATTTCACAACATCTTTCCGTGCTTCGGGCTTTAGTTGCCGCTCAATTATATAGGTATATGATTCTAAATCTGGCTGACTATTAGGATTGACTTTATACACCTCCTTTTCACGTTCGAGCACTTGAAGACCCATATAAGCGGCTCCCAAATCTCCAGTAACCACCAGTAAATCATTAGGTTTAGCGCCATTTCTATAAACAACATCTTTTGGCTCTACTTCACCAATTGCGGTCACAGAAATTAAAAGTCCTGTTGTAGACGATGTCGTGTCGCCACCAACAACATCTATATCATAAACTTTTGCCGCAGTCTCTATACCCGCATATAAATCTTCCAAAGCTTCCAAAGGAAACCGGTTAGACACCGCTATACTTACTGTCACTTGAGTAGCTATAGCATTCATCGCGTATACATCTGATAGGTTTACCACGATGGCTTTATATCCCAGATGCTTCAAAGGCATATAGCTCAAATCAAAATGTACATTTTCAATAAGTAAATCTGTACTAATAACAACTTGATTCTTTTTAAAATCCAAAACGGCTGCATCATCGCCAATGCTCTTAATAGTCGTTTTCTGAGTCACCTCAAAATGCTTTGTTAAATGGTCAATGAGTGCAAACTCCCCTAAATCACTCAATGGGGTACGTTGCTGATTTTTATCTTCTATCATGCTGCAAAAATAGGAAGCTTATTAAAAAAAAGGAGGAAAAGATTCAATTATTGTTAGTCACATTTCAACTATTTGCAATAGACTCTGTCGATTTTAACATTTAAATCGACGATGTGTGGTTTACATTGTTCATAATTACCTTAATTTTGTTCCAGTGGTTTTGAACCATATATACTATTCATAAGCATTTCGAACAATATAAACCAATATAAGCTCGTTTATTTATACCAGTTTGAAAACAGAGAAAGCTTAGTTTAGAAAAAAAACAAAAAAATTGTCCTATGTCCTTAAAAAGTAAATACATCAATACTTTTAAAATTGTTATTGTTTGTCTTGTCTTAACTGTATGTCAATCTTGTGAGAACGAACCTGTCGAAATAACCCCCATAACAGACTCGGATGGTGATGGTATTGAGGAGGGTGTTGACAATTGCCCATTCACAGCAAACCCTAATCAAGAAGATGAAGACAACGATGGTATTGGAAATGTATGTGATGATGATTTTGGTGGCGATCCTGTCCCTTTAGCGCTCTGCGAAAACGGTTTTGCCGATATCTACCCATGTAAAGACTACGATTTAATGGCACGTATACCAATTAACGTTCTTGCGTCCACATTTACAGACAATTTAACAGCCCCAGAAGGGAGCGATATTTGGGGATGGACAGACGCCTCTACAGGAAATGAATATGCCATTGTAGGAACCACAAATAGCACAGCGTTTGTTGATGTTACAAACCCTTCTAATCCTGTGTTCTTAGGAAGAGTTAATACGGAAACCACAGATAGCTTTTGGCGCGATGTCAAGGTGTACAATAATTTTGCCTTTATTGTTGCTGATGGCGTAAATGACCACGGGATGCAAGTTTTCGATTTAACCCGTTTACGTAATGTTACTAATCCACCGCAAACCTTTACAGCAGACCAAGTTTTTAAAGATGTTGGCAGCTGTCATAACATTGTGATTAATGAAAGTGAAGCAATCGCCTATTTAGTGGGCTGTAACACCTTTGGTGGTGGCCCAAACTTTATTGATATCTCAAATCCAGCAAACCCGACAACCCTTGGTGGATTTGCATCTAATGGCTATTCGCACGATGCACAAGTTGTGACCTATAACGGCCCAGATACAGAACATACTGGAAAACAGATTTATATTGGGAGCAATGGTAGTACTCGAGTAACCAATAAAGTGGTCATATTAGATGTGACGGACAAAAGCAACCCATCGTTTATTGCTGAAGTGACATACCCTAATTCGCAATATGCACATCAAGGCTGGTTTACCGAAGATCAACGCCATTTTATTTTAGGAGATGAATTGGATGAGATTAGACTTGGAGGTTTAACAAAAACATTGGTTTTTGATTTTACTGACTTAGATAACCCCGTATTATCTTCAACTTATTTTGGCCCAACAGCAGCAATAGACCATAATGGATATGTAAAAGGAAACAAGTATTACTTAGCCAATTACAGAGCAGGAATGCGCGTTTTAGATATTACGAACATCGCTGCAGCTACTGATGCTATGACCGAAGTTGCATTTTTTGACACATACCCTTCAAGTGATAGTGCTGCTTTTAATGGAGCATGGAGTGTTTATCCGTATTTCCCAAGTGGAAATATCATCATCAGTGATATTGAAAGTGGTTTGTTCATTGTTAGACCTAGTGATTTATAATAGTGTAGCCCCATTTATACGAAAAAGAACATATTAACGATTGCGATTTTAGTTACAGCTTATACCCTGTTAAGTTGTAACCCGGATGACACGGATAAACCTAAAAACCCCAGTTTTATTGAAGATGTTATTACGCTCGGAGGCAGCCTCAACGAAAGTGCTCAAGCCGTTATCTCAACTAACGATGGTGGTTATGCCATTTTAGGCTATACGCAAAGTATGGATGGAGACATCACAGCTAAACAAGACGAATCTTTTGATTATTGGCTTACCAAATTTGATTCGGCAAGTAATCTAATGTGGCAAAAAACATACGGCGGCACTAGTAATGATAGGGGCAATTCTATTATTCAAACGGCAGATAACGGTTATGTCATTCTCGGAAATAGTCAAAGTAATGATGGGGATATTTCGACCAATGCCGGCTCCAGTGACTTTTGGGTTTCTAAATTGACAAATTCCGGAGACCTTGTTTGGGAACAGTCTTATGGATTTGCAGGGTCAGATGACGGCAATGCTATCATTCAAACCAATGATGGCGGCTACTTACTTGTTGGCGTTTTAGATGTTTCCGCTTCTGGTGGTCTGGGAAATAGCAAAATCAACTCTGGAAAATCAAGCAGTCATGCAGGTGGCGATTATTGGGCAATAAAATTAAATGCATCTGGCACGAAGGAATGGAGCCGTTTTTACGGTGGCAGTTTTACAGATATACCGTTTGATGTGATGCAAACTTCAGACAATGGGTATTTGATAGTGGGGTCTTCAGATAGTAATGATGTTGATATTACAAATAATATAGGAACTTACGATTTTTGGGTTATTAAAATATCTGAAACTGGAACTTTGGTTTGGGAAAAATCATTTGGTGGTTCAGAAATAGATGAATCTAGAGCCATTGTTCAAACTAACGATGGGAATTATGTCATTATAGGAGATACTAGAAGTGATACCATAGACGTTTCAAGCAATAAAGGCGCTGCTGATTTTTGGCTGATTAAAATGACTCCAAACGGTGATTTAATTTGGGAGAGAACAATTGGTGGTAGTAGTTTCGATGCCGGACGTTCCATTGCAATTACGCAAGATGGCGGTTTCGTAATTGTTGGCAGTTCTCGGAGCGCCGACGGAGATGTACCCGATAATAATGGGCAAAATGATGCGTTTATGATTAAGGTAGACACTAACGCAAACATTGTATGGCAAAAAACAATTGGTGGTTCTGAAATTGATCTTTTTGAAGCTGTCACAGAACTTAACAACGGAACAATTGTCGCTGTTGGTGAGTCTAATAGTGCTGATAACGATATTATTGAGAACAAAGGCTTTACAGATGCACTCATCTATACAATTAAAGATAACTAATGAAGAATATATTAATTTTCTTGAGCTTGGTGTTTTTAACCGCTTGCGCAGAAGATAATGACGACACTAATTTAGGTTATAATGTGACATTTAGTTTCTCGCACACTTGGGATGGAGAACCTGTTTCTGATGCCACTTTTAACACCATTCAATATACTAATGCCAATGGTGAGCAAATGAGCATTGAAAAGCTTCGGTATTTAATCTCAAATATCACCTTTCAAAAACCAAATGGCGATGAATTAATCCTCGATGGTTATCATTTAGTGGATGTTACCAGTGGCGAAAACTTGGTGATTACACCATCAGCTACAATCACTTCAGGAACCTATAGTAACGTGTCGTTTACCTTTGGATTTAATAACGAGGATAATTATGGGCAAACCTATTCCGATTTAAATTCAACCTCTTGGAATGTTCCTGAGATGCTTGGTGGCGGATATCATTTTATGCAATTAGAAGGCAAATTTATTGATAATACAGCTACCGCAACTGGTTATGCATATCATGCCATTAGAGCGGTTGATAATAGTGTAACCCCGCTAAAATTTCAGGATACTTTTTTTGTAGTTGATTTAGGGAAAGTGACCATAACCAATAATGCAACATTTAATATTGAAATGAATATTGCCGAGTGGTTTAAAAACCCTAATACTTGGGATTTAAATGTATTATATAATTCGCTAATGCCTAACTATCAAGCCCAAGTTATGATGTTTGAAAATGGGCAAAATACTTTCAGTTTAAAATCTGTAACACCCTAAGTTGCTTTGAAAAAATGGATCGTTTATATTGGTGTTTTAATTCTTTTCATTTTTGCCTCGTGCTCAAATGAATCGACAGATCAGTATATTCCAACACCAAGTCCGTTACAAATTCCACCTTTTTTTGAGGAAAATATATTAAACCCCGTCATTCCAATAGACAATCCACAAACCACCGAAGGTATTGCTCTAGGTAAAAAACTGTTTTTCGACCCTATTCTATCTGGCGACAATTCCCAAGCCTGTGCCGATTGCCATGCGCCCCAAAACGCCTTTACCGATGCCGAACGTTTTAGTGAGGGTATTGATGGTGTTTTTGGCAAACGCAACTCTATGCCGCTTTTTAATCTAGCTTGGAATTACGACGAAAAATTCTTTTGGGATGGTGCCTCATTTAGTTTAGAACATCAAGCGTTTGTCCCTGTTTCCGACCCGATTGAAATGGCGAGTCTCTGGACCGATGTTCAAACCAAACTTCAAGACCATTCCGAGTATCCAACACTGTTCCTGCAAGCATTTGGCGTAAACAAAATTGATTCTACATTAATAACAAAAGCCATTGCTCAATTTGAAAGAACCCTAATTTCATCCAATTCAAAATTTGACAAATATCTATTAGGGGAAGCTATATTAACGCAAGAAGAGCTCGATGGTTTTAACGTGTTTATGGACGAAACTAAAGGCGATTGTTTCCATTGTCATGGAAATGAAAACAACCCATTATGGACCGATAACAGTTTCCATAATAATGGATTGGACGCCACATTTTCAGATCTTGGATTAGGTAAAGTTACGGGCGATCCAGCCGATAATGGAAAATTCAAATCGCCGTCCTTACGAAATCTCGCGTTTACGGCACCCTATATGCACGATGGTAGATTTACCACAATAGATCAGGTTATTAATCATTATAGCGAAGGTCTTAAAAACTCACCTACGATTGATCCCTTGATGAAAAAAGTGGCACAAGGTGGCGTACAATTATCCGCAAAGGATAAAGTAGATCTTAAAGCGTTCTTATTATCACTTACCGATACAGAGTTTACAACCAATCCAGACTTTTTAAATCTATAAGAAATTACTATAAAACCATATGCTAATATAATGTTAGGTTATATGGAAATCCATGACTTATATTGTATATTTGCACTCTATTTAGACAAAATCTATATAAGAATTATGATTAAAGTTTCTGAAACAGCTAAGAAAAAAGTTATCGAGCTTATGCAAGATGAAGGCTACAATGCAACTACCGATTTTGTACGCGTTGGTGTAAAAAGTGGTGGTTGTTCTGGACTTTCTTATGATTTAAAATTCGATAACGAGAATAAAGATGGCGACAAGGTTTTTGTAGATAATGACGTTAAAATTATTGTTGACAAAAAAAGCTTTTTGTACCTAATTGGCACAACCTTAGAGTATTCTGGAGGATTAAACGGAACTGGGTTTGTGTTTAATAATCCAAATGCTAACCGAACTTGTGGTTGTGGTGAAAGCTTTTCTTTATAGTTCAAGTGTAGAAAGTAAAAAAGTTTAAAAAGTAATAAATGGCAAAGTTTAACTCTTTTGAAGAAATTATTTCATGGCAAAAATCAAGAGAATTAAATAAAGCTATTTATCACATAACAAACAATAATACTTCTTTCTCCAAAGATTTTGGATTAAGAGATCAAAATAAGAAGGTCAAGCATATCAATTTCTTCTAACATTGCTGAAGGATTTGAAAGAGAGACCACAAAAGAGTTTATTCGTTATTTATATATTGCAAAAGCATCTGCTGGAGAATGTCGTTCTCAACTATATTTAGCATTTGATTTAAAATATATTAACAATAATGATTTTAATAAATTAAAGTTAAACGTAAATGACATTTCAAAAATGTTGAGTGGTTTAATAAAATATCTTAATTCCACTTTATAAACTTTTAACTTTATAACATTAAAACTAATTTATGTCGAAGTATACCGAGGATGATTTACGCGAAGAACTAAAGACCAAAGAATATGAATACGGTTTTTACACAGATATTGAATCTGATACATTTCCTATTGGATTAAATGAAGATATTGTACGTGCCATTTCCCTAAAGAAAGAAGAACCACAATGGATGACTGATTGGAGATTGGAAGCCTTTAAAGCTTGGAAAGAAATGACCGAACCAGAATGGGCCAATGTACATTATACAAAGCCAGATTTTCAAGCCATCTCATACTATTCTGCGCCAAATAGTAAACCAAAATACGATAGTTTAGATGAAGTAGACCCTGAACTTTTAGCAACGTTTGCAAAACTAGGCATCTCCATTGATGAGCAAAAAAAATTAGCGAATGTGGCTATGGACGTTGTGATCGATTCTGTTTCTGTAGCAACTACTTTTAAGAAAACATTAGGCGAAAAGGGTATTATTTTTATGAGTATTTCTGAAGCCATTAAAGAGCATCCAGAACTCGTTAAAAAATATTTGGGCACAGTAGTCCCACAAAAAGACAATTTCTACGCGGCATTGAATTCTGCTGTGTTTAGCGACGGTAGCTTTTGCTATATTCCTAAAGGGGTTCGCTGTCCAATGGAATTATCCACGTACTTTAGAATTAACCAAGCAGGAACCGGTCAGTTCGAAAGAACGTTAGTTATTGCAGATGAAGGAAGCTATGTGAGTTACCTCGAAGGTTGTACCGCACCGAGCCGAGATGAAAATCAGTTACACGCAGCCGTAGTAGAGTTAATTGCATTAGATGATGCCGAAATAAAATATTCAACCGTACAAAACTGGTATCCAGGAAATGCCGAAGGCAAAGGAGGGGTTTACAACTTTGTTACCAAGCGTGGTCTATGTGAGACCAATGCGAAAATATCATGGACACAGGTTGAAACAGGGTCTGCTGTTACATGGAAATATCCAAGTTGTATATTAAAAGGTGATAATTCGGTTGGTGAATTTTACTCCATTGCAGTAACCAATAATTATCAGCAAGCCGATACGGGGACAAAGATGATTCATTTAGGAAAGAATACGAAGTCCACCATCATTTCAAAAGGAATTTCTGCAGGAAAATCCCAGAATAGTTATCGTGGATTGGTTCAAATAAATTCCAGGGCAGAAAATGCCCGGAATTTTTCACAATGTGATAGTTTACTAATGGGCAACGAATGTGGCGCGCATACCTTCCCATACATTGAAGCGAAAAACAAAACCGCAAAAATAGAACATGAAGCGACCACCAGCAAGATTGGAGAAGACCAGATTTTCTATTGCAACCAACGTGGAATAGATACCGAAAAAGCGATTGCACTTATTGTAAATGGTTTCAGTAAGGAGGTTTTAAATAAGCTCCCTATGGAATTTGCTGTTGAAGCACAAAAATTATTAGAGATTAGTTTAGAAGGAAGTGTAGGCTAAAATTCAATTATAGATGAAAAAAATAGGAATTCTATTAGTATTAATCACCATGGTTTTAAGTTGCAAAAACGAAGTGAAATCCCAAACATCAGAGGGTAATATTACTACAGAAGACGCTCAGAGAACAGAAAAACAAAGTGATGGTTTAACCCTATTAAAAGGTGAATTTGTCTATTATAATGGGGCGGCAGTATTGCAAACACGAAACGAAATTTACGGCATATTCATTACAGAAAAACTGGAAGAACTGGATAAAAAAGCTGGTCAGTATAAAAAAGAACCCACAGATATGGTCAATGTTGAAGTCAGAGGTAAAATTACCAATACCAAGGACGACAAAATACTTTGGGAAAATAAATTTGAAATTATCGAAATATTAAATGTTTCTGCTCCAAATGAGACAGAAAATAACATTGTAAAATTAGCACAATAACAGTATGTTAAAAATTAACAATTTACACGCAAGTGTTGAAGATAAAGGTATTTTAAGAGGTATAAACCTTGAAGTCAAACCAGGCGAAGTTCATGCAATCATGGGACCCAATGGCTCAGGAAAAAGCACATTGGCCTCTGTTATTGCAGGTAAAGAAGAATATGAAGTAACCGAAGGGAATATCCTTTTCGATAACGAAGATATTGAAGATTTAGCAGCTGAAGAGCGTGCGCACAAGGGTATCTTCCTATCCTTTCAATACCCAGTTGAAATCCCAGGAGTGTCTGTAACCAACTTTATTAAAACAGCTATTAACGCAACGCGTAAAGCAAAAGGTTTAGAAGACATGCCTGCAAAGGAGATGTTGAAACTCATTCGTGAGAAATCCGATTTATTGGAAATCGACAGAAAATTTCTGTCGCGGTCTTTAAATGAAGGGTTTTCCGGAGGAGAAAAAAAACGTAATGAAATTTTCCAATTGGCTATGCTAGAACCTAAACTGGCCATTTTAGATGAAACGGATTCTGGTTTGGATATTGATGCCTTGCGCATTGTTGCAAACGGCGTTAATAAACTTAAGAGCAAAGATAACGCTGTCGTAGTTATTACGCATTACCAAAGACTTCTAGATTATATTGTTCCAGATTTTGTACATGTTATATATGATGGGCGTATCGTGAAATCCGGCGGAAAGGAACTGGCTCATGAACTGGAAGAGAAAGGATACGATTGGATTAAAGAAGAAGTGAACGCATAGAAAAGTTTGCAGTATTCAGTTTCAGTGTGCAGTAGCTCACTAATACTGGAGATGTAAAACCTTAAAAAATAGGGAACAGTTTAACACTTAGTTACATTTATGAAAACTGAGACTGAAAACTGAGACTGAAAACTGAACACAATGGATTTAAAAGAAGAATTATTATCGTCCTTTTTAGTTTTTGAAGACAATGTAGATATAGATAGCTATGTCCATCATCTTCGAAATGATGCCATAAAAGTATTTGAAGAAAAAGGATTTCCAACCAAAAAGGAAGAAGCTTGGAAATACACCTCGCTCAATACCCTTATAAAACAGGATTATAGTGTTTTTCCAAAACAGGAAAACGCTTTGGAATATCGTGATGTAAAAAAGTATTTCATACATGATATAGATACCTATAAAATAGTATTTATAGATGGTAAATATTCATCACACCTGTCGCAAACTACTCATGACGGAATGGATATTTGCTTAATGTCTGCCGCACTCTCAAAGCCAAAATATCGTTTAATCATTGAAAATTACTTCAATAAAGCAGCAACAAAAGACAGTTTACCTTCTTTAAACACAGCCTTTTCAAACGAAGGTGCTTACATCCATATCCCAAAAAATAAGCTTGTAGAAAAACCTATTCAAATTATCCATTTTTCAACGGGAAACGAATCGGCAACGCTTTTACAACCACGTAATTTAATCGTGGTAGACGAGAATTCACATGTGCAAATCATTGAGCGTCACCAAAGTTTAACAGATAACTCGACTTTTACAAATAGTGTGACCGAGATTTTTGCAAACAAGCGCGCCATTGTAGATTATTATAAAATTCAGAATGACATTTCAAAGGCCTCATTAATTGATAATACCTTTATCAAGCAAAAACGAGAAAGCGTCGCCTCGGTGCATACTTTCTCATTTGGCGGCAAATTAGTTCGTAACAACCTTAATTTTTATCAAGAAGGCGAACGCATTGATTCTATTTTAAAAGGCGTCACTATTATTGGCGATAAGCAACACGTCGATCACAACACCCTGGTACATCATATAGAGCCCAATTGCGAAAGTCATCAAGATTATAAAGGTATTTTCGGCGAGAATTCCACTGGTGTATTTAACGGTAAAATTGTGGTAGATAAAAAAGCGCAAAAAACCAATGCCTTTCAGTCCAACAACAATATATTAGTTAGTGATAAAGCCACGATCAATACAAAACCTCAACTGGAAATTTTTGCAGACGATGTGAAGTGTTCGCACGGTTGTACCATTGGTCAATTAGATGAAAGCGCCATGTTTTATATGCAAACGCGCGGTATTCCAGAAAAGGAAGCCAAGGCCCTTTTAATGTATGCCTTTAGTAACAATGTTTTAAGTTCGGTAAAAATTCCTGAAATGAAACAACGTATTACTAAAATTATTGCTAATAAATTAGGTGTTAATTTAGGGTTTGATCTTTAAATTAATTTGAAGCTATTTCCCGCTATCCGCTATATCTTTTTTGCTTAGAAAAAAAGCAAAAAAGGATGCCGCTACTATCGGGGCTAAACACAAAGCCATGTTCAACGTAGACGATATAAGAAAAGATTTTCCCATTCTTTCAAGAGAAGTAAATGGCAAACCTTTAATATATTTAGATAATGCCGCTACATCCCAAACCCCAAAACAGGTTATAGACGTTATAGTAGACTACTATTCAAATTACAATGCCAATATCCACCGTGGTGTGCATACCTTAAGTCAGGAAGCTACCGATTTGTACGAACAAGCGCGTCAAAAAATCCAGCAACACTTTAATGCTAAGTTTTCGCATGAAATCATTTTTACATCGGGTACTACTCATAGCATCAATTTAGTCGCCAACGGATTTTCATCACTCTTAAAAACTGGCGATGAGATTCTTGTTTCAGCATTAGAACACCATAGTAATATCGTGCCTTGGCAAATGCTTTGTGAACGTACTGGCTCTATTTTAAAAGTCATTCCAATGAACTTGGAAGGCGAATTGGTTATCGCAGATTTTGATAGCTTGTTATCAAACAAAACAAAACTGGTATTTGTTAACCATATTTCAAATGCCTTAGGCACCATCAATCCTATTGAATACATTATTGACAAAGCACATCAAGTTGGCGCTGCGGTTTTAATCGATGGTGCGCAATCCTGCCCGCATATTAAACCCGATGTTCAGAAATTAGATGCCGATTTTTATGTGGCTTCTGCTCATAAAATTTGCGGTCCCACGGGCGTCGGTATGCTTTACGGAAAAGAAGCATGGCTCAACAAATTACCACCCTATCAAGGTGGTGGTGAAATGATATCCGAAGTCACTTTCGAAAAAACAACCTATGCCGAGTTGCCACATAAATTTGAAGCTGGTACTCCAAACATTTGCGGGGGCATTGCCTTTGGAGCTGCTCTTGATTATATGAACCAGATTGGTTTTGACGCCATAGCATCCTACGAAAACGAACTGCTTGATTATGCTACAGCAGAACTGCTTACCATAAAAGGACTAAAAATTTATGGTACTTCAAAAAACAAAACGTCTGTTGTTTCCTTTAATTTAGAAGGTATTCACCCATATGATATCGGGACTATTCTAGATAAATTGGGCATTGCTGTACGAACAGGGCACCACTGTGCGCAACCTATTATGGATTTCTACAACATTCCAGGAACGGTACGGGCCTCGTTTGCATTCTACAATACCAAATCAGAAATTGATGCTCTGGTTAATGGTGTGAAAAAAGCAAAATTGATGCTTTCGTAAACACGACTCTGTTATTACAATCCGAAAAATTTTATTCTTGCTTAAATTTCTCTGTTATCTATTTAACAGAATTGTGCAGTTTGTCGAATATTTAACAATTCTTTTACATATTGTTAACATATTCTATTTAATTCTTATATATTCAGCAAAATTTAAACCTAAACCTTCATTAAAATGAAAAAATTATTGTTGAGTATGGCCGCTGTAGCCCTATTATTTACAGCTTGTGATGATGACAAAAGTGCATCTATCGAGCAATCTAAAGTAGACATGAATGACTTTTATGTATATACAGATGCAAATGATGACGTAGCTTCAAAATCGGCAAATGATAAAGGAAATAAAAAATCCTGTTCATCTATGTCTGTCCTTAATAGACAACTTGATGCCAACCCGGGATTAGAAAGAAAGATGTACAACATAGAATTGCATACTAGACAATTCATTGCTGGAAAAGGCAAACCACCAGGATCTGGCGGCAGCGGTACTGGCGGAGGTGATACTGATGTAGATATACTACCAATTCAAGATAATTTAGGCATTATTAACATTCCCGTTTACGTACATATAGTCTATCCAAATGCAAATAGCATTTCTGATAGCAGGGTATCTGAGCAAATGAGTGTTTTAAACGCCGATTTTAAAAATACCAATACCGGTTTACTTCCTAGCGGAACAACCTTCGCAAACGATGCAACCAATGCCGAATTTAGTTTCTCATTGGCAGGAACTATTAGGCATGATGACCCTAAGTCTTCTTGGGGAACAAATGATGCTGTAAAAGTAGCATATCCCCCTATTACTCCAGAGACCCACTTAAATATTTGGGTTTGTGAAATAGGTGGAGGTATTTTAGGCTATGCACAATTCCCAGGCGGAAATGCTTCTACAGATGGTATTGTTCTTGGTGGTGCTTACTTTGGTAATACTGGCGGTGTATATGGTGCAGGTAGAACGGCAACCCACGAAGTTGGACATTATTTAAATTTACGTCACATTTGGGGAGACGGAAGATGCAACAGAGATGATTTTGTAGCTGATACACCTTTAGCTGGTGCTTCTAACGGAGGCTGTCCTTCATTCCCATCGGTAAGCTGTAAAACTGCTGATATGACCATGAATTATATGGATTACACGTATGACAACTGTATGTATATGTTTACCGATGGTCAAAGAAACAGAATGCGTGCTATATTTGCACAAGGAGGTTCTAGAGCGGGTATGCTAAACTAATTTCCACTTTAAATATAAAGTTAAAAGACGCCAAATTTGGCGTCTTTTTTGTATTGAACTCGTTTAAACTTTTTCAATTAGCTAAAAAATTGTTTTTTTGTACCCATTTTTCATCTTTTTTCATTACGTAGCGCTGCTATGCAACTCAAAAAAAACCTTAACTGGTCACAAAATGACTAATTCTCGACTCAATCCAAAAAGTTTAAACAAGTTCATTATTAATTATCCAAATAAATCGTAAACTCCATGAAATTTCTAATCGCACTTTTATCCATTGTTATTTTAGACAATGGCTGTTCCAAATCAAAAATCAATCAAGATACCCTCACTATTGAATATACTGCACAGGCACGAGGCCCTTATCAGCATATTAAAATCAACAAAAAAACCATCGCTGTTATTTCTACTAGAGGCGGGGAAACAAAGATAAAACCCTGTCTAGAAAAAGATTGGAACCGTCTCATAAGTATTCTTAAAACTGTAGATATTCAAAACATCCCAAATTTAGAGGCGCCTTCAGAAAAGCGGTTTTATGATGGTGCAGCCATCGCACGCTTAAAAATAACACATGATAAGGAGACCTTTGAAACGGAGCCTTTTGACCATGGAAATCCGCCAGAGGCTATTGCTCCACTTGTTAAAGAAATCTTATTGCTTTCAGAAAATATTGAATAGCAAGTTTTGTTATTGTATTTTTGCATAAAATGGATATTGTGACTATTGAAGCTATACAAGAAGAAATTATTGAGGAATTCTCCATGTTTGAAGACTGGGAAGAACGCTATCAGTATATGATTGATCTAGGGAAAGATTTACCCCTAATTGACGACCAATACAAAACCGAAAGTAATATTATAAAAGGATGCCAAAGTAAAGTTTGGGTGCATGCCGAAATGAACAGTGATAAGATCCAGTTTACAGCAGATAGTGATGCCATAATAACAAAAGGTATCATTGCTATTTTAATTCGTGTATTCTCCAATCAGCATCCTAAAGACATTATTGATGCCAATACCGATTTTATTGATAAGATTGGATTAAAAGAACATTTATCGCCTACTCGTGCCAACGGGTTGGTAAGTATGGTAAAGCAACTTAAAATGTATGCGATAGCATATCAAACACAATTGAACTAGTTTAATTGTTTATGCGTTTAGCGGTTATCCTTCTAAACGTATTTACAAAAGAACACATAAACTTAGAAAAGATGAGTGAAACAATAGATACTACAGCATTAGGCGAAAAAATAGTAAACGTACTTAAAACGATTTACGACCCGGAAATACCGGTTGATATTTATGAATTGGGTCTAATTTACGATGTGTTTGTAAATGAAGATTATGATGTTAAAATCCTTATGACATTAACAACACCCAATTGTCCAGTGGCTGAAACCTTGCCTTTAGAAGTTGAAGAAAAAGTAAAATCCCTTAACGAGGTAAAAAGCGCTGAAGTTGAAATCACGTTTGATCCGCCTTGGACCCAAGATTTAATGAGCGAAGAAGCGAAGTTGGAGTTGGGGATGCTTTAGAATAGAGCTTTCAGTATTCAGCGTTCAGTATTCAGTGTTCAGTAGCAGTTGGCGTAACCAGCCAAATTAATTCAAATTGATAAAGTAGCACCTAAATAAAAAAAATCTTGAAACCGACTATCCTCGAGGTAGAGCCATAGAGGTATTTCGTAGGTTTCATTTTGGCCTTTGCGCCAAAAACAGAAATTTTGTATTTTACCTCACCCGGATCTGCGAAAAAGCAGTTCCGACCTCTCCGAAGGAGAGGTAAAGCGGAAACCCCGGCAGAGCCTTCGGGGAATTATTTAAATTAAATACACAAAAAATGGAAGGTGAATATTATAAAACAAAAGAATCTGTTGAAGAATATATCGAACTTGCAAGAGAGGTAAATGGGGGGCAATTGATAGAAAAAATTACTAAATTTTTGCCTATAGATTCTCTTTTACTTGAAATAGGTTCTGGCCCAGGGACAGATTGGAAAGTCTTAAGTAACTATTATAAAGTTATTGGCTCAGATAATTCAACAGAATTTTTATATCACTTAAGCAACAAATATCCCCATGGGGAATTTCTTCTTCTGGATGCTATCACTTTAAAAACATCTCAAAAATTTGATGGTATTTATTCAAACAAAGTGATGCATCATTTAAAAGACAACGAATTAAGTGCCTCTATTAAAAGACAGTATGATATATTAAATGCTGATGGAATCATTTGTCATTCATTTTGGAAAGGACAGGGTTCTGAAATATTTAAAGGGCTATTCGTTAATTATCATACAAAGGAAAGCTTAATGACGTTATATCAAGATAATTTTGAGATCCTTTATATTGAAGCGTACGATGAATTTGATCATAAAGATTCCCTTTTGTTAATTGCAAAGAAAAAATAAAATGCCAGACGACATCATAAACCGCATAGCGAACAGTAAATTAATCACTTTAAATCTGGAGGATTATTACCCAGCAGGACAGCGTGTGCTTTTTGATATTAAAGACTGGCTTTTTGAAGGCATCGTTTTACGGGAAAAAGATTTTAGAAACCATGTCTTAGAACACGATTGGTCCCAATATAAAGACAACTATGTCGCTTTAATTTGCAGCAGCGATGCCATCGTTCCGGGTTGGGCTTTTATGTTACTTAGTGTGCAGTTACAGCCCTTTGTAAAAAAAACAGTCATTGGGGATTTAGAAACTCTAGAAACCGCTATCTATCAAGAGGTTTTAAGCCATTTAGATGTTTCAGACTACCAAGATAAATCGGTCATTATTAAGGGCTGTTCTAAAAAGCCCGTTCCGCAAAACGCCTATATTATGTTGGCAAATAAACTACAGCCCATAGCAAAATCCATTATGTATGGTGAGGCGTGTTCATCGGTACCTTTATATAAAAAGAAATAACTTTTATCCCATTTACAATTTACTTTAACTCTAACTTTTCTTGACTTTGTTAGATGTTGATATTAACTTTATCTTAGCACCTTCAAAACAATAAAAAAATTTTAAAACTGGCTATCCCCAAGACAAGCCATAGGGGGATTTCGCCTCCCGATAGTTATCGAAATCATTTTGTCCTCAGGGCCAAAAATTAAAATTTTGTATTTTACCTCACCCAAAACTGCCAAAAAAGGCAGTTCTGACCTCTCCCAAAGAGAGGTGAATAGGAAACCCCGACCCAAGGGTCGTAAAATTTTTAGATTAAAAATGAAAAAAACATTATTATTACTAAGCTTTTTTATCGGAATTATTTCTCTTCAAGCGCAGACCTTAGAGTCTGAATTAAAAGCAGAACAGGCTGCTAAAAAAGATTCGATCAAAGCTCTTGAAACTCGTGTTAATGCCATTCAATCTCAATTAGATGCTTTACCTGGTTGGAAAAAAGGTGCTTTTGGTACTATTGGCGGAAGTGTCTCTAATTTTAAAAACTGGTACGCACAGGGAAATCCTAATAATGCCTCTGGAAATATTGGTGTTACAGTAAATGCATTTGCGAACTTAACACAGGATAAGTTTTTCTGGAGAAATGCAGCCAACGTCAATTTGTCTTGGGTAAAATTAGATGACAAGGATGACCCAACAGACAATGATTCGTTTAGAGAAGCTACAGACGTTTTTAATATTACATCTTTATACGGTAGAAAATTAAATGAAAAATTTGCCATTTCGGGCTTGGGAGAATACCGTACGACTTTACTAAGTAATTTTAATGATCCTGGATATTTAGATCTTGGTGTTGGTGCCACTTGGACACCTATACAAGATTTAATAGTCGTGGTTCACCCATTAAACTACAACTTTGTATTTAGCAATGAAGACGCTATTTTCGAGTCATCATTAGGAGCTAAAATTCTAGCGGATTATACGAGACAAATTGGCGCCATAAGCTTTAAAACAAACCTCTCTATGTTTCAAAGTTATGAAAGTTCAGATCTTTCAAACTGGACATGGACCAACTCTTTTGGCTATACGCTTTGGAAAATGATTGGAGTAGGTTTTGATTTTGGATTAAGAAACAATAAACAAGAAGCTTTAAACTATGCCGTAAATACTTTAGGCGATGCTACAGCTACATTTGACAATGTGGATAACGATTTACAATCTTACTGGATTGTTGGTCTAAATTATAAGTTCTAAAAAGACTTGATTTCTAAAACATAAAACCCACAGTTCAGATAGACCTGCGGGTTTTCTGTATTTGAACTCATCTTGACTTTTTGTTTTTAACCGAAAATGAGTTGGAATTTGTTCAGATTAGGCAGTTTTTGAAAGGCATAGCATCGTTACGCATAAGAAAAGTAACGAAATATGGGCGAATTTCAGCCATTTTTTAGGAAATAGAAAAAGTCAAGATGAGTTCATTAAGTAATATCAGTTTCTTTTGAATTTTCTTTTCTTATTCTTCCTGCCGAACAAGCGCTTAAAAAATTTATCGCGTTTTATGGGTTCACAATTTAAGTCTGCCAACACTTGAGGTGATGGTTTTTCAAAATGGCTTTTTGTTATCTCATTAAAAGTAGCATCTGCGTTTAATTTCTGATAGAACTTTGCAAAAACTGGAAGTGCCGAATTAGCCCCTTGTCCCATTCCCGTAGTTTTAAAACCAATGGCATGATTATCATTTCCTACCCAGGTTACCGTGACCAGCTTTGGAGTAATTCCAACAAACCAACCATCTTTATTATTTTGAGTGGTTCCTGTTTTTCCAGCAATGGCATTCGTTAAATTATAAGTACTTCTTAACCTCGAAGCTGTTCCAGAATTAACAGTAGATTTCATCATTTCCAACAACACTTGTCTGGTATAACTATTGAAGGCCTCCTGCTTATTTTCTTCTGGTTCGAATGAAGCAATGACATGTCCATTTTTATCTTCAACCTTTAAAATACAATACGGTTTTGCTACACGGCCACTGTTAACATAACTTGTATAGGCAGCTGTAAGCTCTCTTAAATTAATTTCAGCGACACCCAAAACTATTGATGGCTGATTGGGCAGGGTTTTAGTAATGCCCAATTTCTTAACCTGATCTAAAACCTTTGGAATTCCAACTTTATTTAAAACCTTTACTGAAATGGTATTTACAGAATTGCTTAATGCCTTTTCTAAATTATAGTTAATATGTTCACCTTCTACAGTGCCGCCAGAATTACTGGGTGTCCAATTATCGTAATTTGTATAAGTCACTTCGTCTAATGAAAAATAGGTACACGGATTCATGCCATCTTCAATAGCGGCAGTATATACAAATGGTTTAAAGGTAGAACCCACTTGTCTTTCACTCTGTGAAACATGATCGTATTTAAAATAGCGGTAATCAATTCCTCCAATGTAGGTCCTAATGGCGCCTGTCGTCGATTCAACTGAGAGCATCCCCGTATTTAAAAACTTCAGATAATGCCGCAAACTATCTTTTACTGAAACGTTCTTTATCGTATCGCCTTCCCAACGAAACAATTCAACGTCGCGCTTCAAAATAAGTGAATCTTGAATTTGTTTTTCTGACAAACCTTTTTCTTGATAGGATTGATAAACAGGCGTATTTTTAACAGCGGCATCAACTAATTGTTTATTTTTTAACCAAGGGGCACGCGTTCCGTAGGACATTTCAAAATCTTTTTGCAGTGCCGTTAAATGTTCTTTCATGGCCTCTTCTGCCAATTGTTGCATATTATAATCCAGAGTAGTGTGCACAATCAGTCCGTCCTTATACAAATCATAAGGCTCACCGTTTGGCTTCATTATAGTGTCTAATAATGTTGCTAATTCCTTTTTAACCTGCTCCCTAAAATAAGGGGCTATCCCTACGTCATGATTAAATGAACGATAATTTAAAACCACATCCTGATGGGTGTAAAAATCTAAAGAATCATTAGACAGATATTTATATTTTACCATTTGATTCAACACCATGTCTCGTCGCTCTTGACTTCGCTTTAAATGTAATCGTGGATTAAAGTAATTATTCGCTTTTAAGGTGCCAATTAATGTGGCCGCTTCAGATTGGGTTAAATCAGACGCCGGTTTGTTGAAGAATTTACGGGAAGCGCTTTCGATACCATAGGTGTTATCTGGAAAGGGAACGGTATTAAAATAAAGTGTGAGAATTTCATTTTTAGAATAAATGGATTCAATTCGTTTAGCAACAATCGCTTCCTTAAACTTATTTACTAGCATGCTAAAAACCACATAATCTTTTCTTCCGAATAGATTCTTGGCCAATTGCAAGGTGATGGTGCTTCCACCACCTGCCGATCTATCTTGAAATATGATGTTTTTAACGAACACACGCATCAAACTTACATTATCTATCCCGTCATGCTCAAAAAATCGGGCATCTTCTGTAGCAATGAGTGCATCAATTAAATGCTGGGGTAAATCCTCAAAATGTAGAGGCTGTCTGTCATAAATATAATATTTACCAATTAAGCGACCATCTTTGTCCAACACTTGAGTAGCTTGCTCCTGTTTAATGGAGCCCAATGCTTCAGTTGTGGGTAGCGCACCAAAAAACCCTAAATATATAGATAGGTACAGCCCAATTAAAAAAAGGAGTCCGGCTGCGGAAATAATCGCTAGCCATTTTATCCATTTATATTTAAATATGTTTAACAACCTTTTTACAAGCGGTGACTCTGGAAAAATTTTCATTGGAAAGATTTAATGACTTTCTTCGTAATCAGGGTATAGAAAATGGTTATAAGGAAAACGGGTTATATGGATCTCTCTTACCTCATCATACACTCGTTTTTTGAAGTCTTCTAAATTCTCTTTATTTAAAGCCGAAATGAACAAAGCATTTTTACCTACTTTCCCCATCCATGTTTTTTTCCATTCTTCTAAAGAGTAATGTCTTTCTGAGCGTTCGGTTTCTAAATCGTCTTCTTCTAATGGTTCAGCCTCATAAGCATCAATCTTATTAAAAACCATAATCGTTGGTTTGTCGCTACTTTTTATTTCACCTAAAATTTTATTGACCGATTCGATATGCTCTTCAAAATTAGGGTGTGAAATATCTACAACATGCAAAAGTAAATCGGCTTCTCTTACTTCGTCCAGCGTACTTTTAAAACTATCGACGAGTTGGGTTGGCAATTTTCGAATAAAACCAACGGTATCACTCAACAAAAATGGCAAGTTTTGAATTACGACCTTTCTCACCGTCGTATCTAAGGTGGCGAACAACTTATTTTCAGCAAAGACATCGCTTTTGCTAATCACATTCATGAGTGTGGATTTCCCAACATTGGTATAACCCACCAGCGCTACACGAACCATTTTGCCGCGGTTACCACGCTGTACCGCCATTTGCTTATCAATGGTTTTTATACGCGCTTTCAAAAGTGTAATTTTATCACGTACAATACGTCTATCTGTTTCAATTTCGGTTTCACCGGGACCACGCATACCTATTCCCCCTTTTTGACGTTCAAGGTGGGTCCACATACCTCTTAATCTAGGGAGTAAATATTCACATTGAGCCAGTTCCACTTGGGTTCTTGCATAACTCGTTTTTGCACGTTGCGCAAATATGTCTAAAATTAAATTGGTTCTGTCCAGTACCTTACAGTTGAGAATTTTACTTATATTTCGTTCTTGAGCAGAAGATAATTCGTCATCAAAAATAGCTGTCCCAATATCGTTTTCTTCAATAAAAAGACGCACATCTTCCATTTTTCCTGTACCTATAAAGGTTTTGGGGTTTGGCATGTCCATTTTCTGGGTAAATCGTTTTATAACCTCACCTCCCGCTGTATATGTTAAAAACTCTAATTCATCTAAATACTCCTTGGATTTTTCTTCATCCTGTTCTTTGGTAATAACGCCAATGAGAACTGCTCTTTCCAAGCTAACATCTTTCTTTTCTATCATAAATTAATTAATTGAAATCATTTGAAGCATATTCAATAATCTTCAAAGAATAAAATAAGGTCTTTTTTATTAGTTTTGAGGTTACTAAAGATTAAATCTATAGCTCATTTGAATGCGTGCATCCCTCACTGAATTATAAATCTCTTTAAAGCACAAAGTTACATAATTGAACCCATTATAACTTTTATATTTTTTTGGCTTACTTTTGACGCATGACCTACCCCTTAGGAGATATTCCCGTTAGAAACGATTTACAAACTATAGCCTTTTATAATGTTGAAAATTTATTTGATGTTTTTGACGACCAACGCACTAACGACAACGATTTTTTAAGTACGTCTGTGAAAAAATGGACAAAAAAACGCTACGGTAATAAGCTTAGGAAATTAGGATATACCATCTCTAATATTGGAAAAAAAGAAACAGGAAAACATCCTGCTCTTATTGGTATTGCAGAGGTAGAAAGCGCCAATGCTATTGAAGACTTAATAGCTTCCGCACACTTAAATGATTGCAGTTATAAATACATACACTATGATTCGTTAGACGAGCGTGGTATTGATGTCGCACTCTTATATGATGCAACTGTTTTTCAAGTTCTTGATTCTGAAATTTTTAGAGTTGATTTGCTTAATGAAGCTAATTTACCAGACTACACACGTGATATTTTATTGGTTTCTGGTCTGTTGGATGGCGAAAAAATTCACGTGATTGTGAACCACTGGTCTTCTAGACGCGAAGGTGAAAAGGAAACCGAATTTAAGCGTCTGGCATCTTCAAATAAAGTTGGAGAACTTATTTCCAAGATCAAACACAATGATGCTCAAGCCAAAATTGTTGTTGTGGGTGATTTTAATGATGACCCGTCCAGCCTAAGTATAAAACAACTTGTTGATGCTCATGGTTTATTCAACCCAATGGAGACCTTGCGCTCTTATAGTAGAGGTTCTAGTAATTATAATAGACAATGGAATTTGTTTGACCAGATACTATTTTCCACTAATTTTTTTGAGAGTACTAAAACAGATTTCGAATATTTCACTGCAGATATTTTTGATGCAAATTTCTTAAAATTGATGAACGGCAAGTACAAAGGCACACCATTTAGAACTTATATTGGAAAGCGCTATAATGGTGGATATAGCGATCACTTTCCCGTATATGCTATATTTAAGAAATGATTGTTTCGTTATGGCGTAAACATGAAGCAATCTGACTGTTATTAATTAATATAGAACTACTTTTACAACTGTAAAGATTCCATTTACAAGATCACTTCGGTCATGCTTCCCTCGTAATGACGGTTTTATTTGTGGTTTAGAAATATAAATCAATCTGCTACAATTTAGTCCAATATATTTAAACTTTACGTCATTGCGAAGGAGGCACGACTGTGGCAATCTCTTTAAAAAAAAAGACTGCCACATTTTGCAAAAAAAGCAAAAACTCGCAGTGAAGGATAGTTTGTTATTCTGAATTCAATTCAGAATCCCATCAAACATTGCAATAACTTTATAAGGCCTTGAAACAAGTTCATGGAGAGGAAACCTTTTAAGCAGCTTTGGATACCACATAAGTCAACCCCAAAACGGCAACGGGCAATAACCAGAGCAACCAAATATTATAAGTCGGTTTTTTATTTTTAATCCTTTTAGCATTAAGCACCATCCGTTTTCTTCCACTATACTGTATCCAATTCTTGAAGTATATAAAAACTACAACCAATACAAACACTATCCAAGCTTTATCTGCCGACATGATATCCATGTGCATTTGTTTAAAAAAACCAGCAAAAAATACACCTAAAAGCAATAGTAAAGTGCATTGTAGAAATGTGATATAAAATGTGGCTATACTATTCGCCTTTTTATTGTTTTTGGTTTTGTAATAATTAAAAAGGTTGAAGAACAGTGTGTCGAATGTGGTCATTTGGCGAATTTATGGTATTTATTCAAATTTAGATCTGTTTACGATCAACCTTTTCTACTCTGCATAATCAACACTAATCTCATCCAACTCATAAATACCATCAAAAGTATCTTGTCCGCTACCTGTGTATTTAAATGCGATATGCATCGTTCCTGTTGCACAGGACAGATCAACACTTCCAGAATTAAACCAAGGCACAAATGAATCGGTATCCTTTACAACGTAAGCTGCAGACAAAACGCCCCAAGTTGCCGAGGTAATGTTTTCTTCAGTGCCATCCCAATCTAATGCATATAAGACTTCCATAAAACTGCTATCAGCGAGACTGTTGGATGTTTTAAAGCGTAATGTTTCTCCATCTTGTGCGTCCAAGTCAATTGCAGGTGTTATTAGCCACCCTATGTTACTAGCATCACCAGAGCTTGAAGATTGAAACCTAGCAGATCTCCCTAAAGAGGCGTTAGAAGAGGTTGATGAATACCCTTCCCAAGCTTCGGTACCCGCTTGAATATAGTTGGTCCAACCAGCAATTACAATGGGTCTGTTATTTCTTTGAGATTCAAAATCTTCATATAATAGATTTCCTGATCCAACACTTGATGCTAGCCCGCATGAAAATTCCATTGGGTCGCAACGCTCCGTATTATCAAAATTAATATCTGCGGAACTGTTCAAAATTAAAACATTGAAATCGTCACCAAAGTCTCGACTGAATATCCCAGTAACGGATCCTTTCCCTTGAGGGACTATTAATGACTTAAAATCTGAAAACGTACTGGTTTCCAAAATCATTGAAATACCAGAATCGCAACTTTCAAGAATGCGATGTCCATCAAATTCATCATAAGCCTCGCTTGCAAAAGTGGCGCCCAATTCAAATCTATTTAGTTGCATATTATTAAGTTGGATTAAGGTGTTTTTATCCGCTTCGGTTAAATCTGCCAACCCAGAAATTTTAGGCGTAATGGTAGCAACCTCATTACTTCTTATAACAATACCTTTATACTCTGCAGGTTGAATTTGCTTCACCGCAACAGCATCGCCTTTACCAATGGTGATGACGCCGTTACTTTCCCCTATGGCCAAACCATTCATTTTAACATATACTTTTTGTCCAAATTGATACGTATCAGATAAACTACTCACATTAATAATCACTTTAAAACCTAACCTAGGGTCGTTATCTGGACTGCTATCATCTGTTTTATTCTGAACAATTAATTCTTCAAAAAAGTTACCCGATTTATCTGTGGAAATCACATAGCCTTCAATAAAAAAATCAGGTTCGTCATCAATAACCACAGTCGCATTTCCGTTATTTACAGCTTGTTCAAAAAGTGATTTTACAGCTTTAAAAGTTGTTATTTGCGCTGATGGGATATTTGGTTCGGTAACTGAAATATCCGGGATACCATAGTCATCATCTTTTACACAAGACGCAAAAAGCATCAAAGCACACATGATACTCATAACCGTTTTACTATTCATTATCTTTTGCATAATAATTCATTTAAAATCTAACATTTAAATTCAAGAAATAAGTTATGCCACGTCCGTACCAATATTTTGATCCAAAAACTGGTGAATCCAACGCTTTATCATCTCTTAATTCTCTATAATTAGCATTTCTGCCTTGTTCAAAACCACCTGTTTTATAGACTTCATCTAACAGATTGTTGATGCTTCCAAAAAATCCAACATAATAGTTTCCAATTTTCCACGACTTTCCGCCCACTAAATTAACCGACATATAATCATCAAAACGCTCCTGCTTTAATAAGGTCCTTGCCAAATCTTTATCATAATCATTAAACACATTCCCGTCAAAATCTGTATTAAAATTGGATGATCTGGTTAATGGGCTCACATCTACATAAGTATTACTGAAAAAATTCGCTGTTGCACCAAACCACCAAAAATCGGGGTCGCGATATTCAAAACCAACGGAATACGCATTTTGTGGCCCCGATGCCAATTTGTAACCTTTTAGTTTTGATTGACCGAAATCCTTAAATCCGTTTACAAATCCAGCCTCGACAGAGTCTTCATCTGGCTCGGTTGACAAAAACAAATTAGGATTATTGTCGTAAGTAAATTGACCTATTGCAGCTGCCCCTTTTAACTTAATAGTTGCAGTTACCTGTGCTTCAATACCTACTTCTGCGCCCATGTGCTTTCTATCAATACCTTGTAGAATCTCCTGTACGAATGCGGTATTATCACCACCAATGCCATCTGCAAAAAAGAATGCTATTTCGCTAGCATCAGAAATTTTCGTGTAATATCCTGTTAATTTTGCTTTAACACTTGAGGACCGAAATATATAACTAACATCAACAGACGCTATTTTTTCCTCTGAAATACCTGGTACGGTATTATGATTTTCCCTAGAATTAGAAAACGTATTTTGTATGGATGGTGCTCTTGAAATTAAGCCACCATTAAAATCGAATACATGCCTTCCTGATAATTTATAAGTTAAACCGGCTTTTGCTCCATAAGCTGTGAATACCATTTTTTCTCCTTTGCCCAAGGAGTTATCAGGAAATCCACCATTTTGATAGACCCCTTCCCTTTGATATTGTGTGTTTTTTATACTTCCTGAAATATAAAAATCTACTTTATTATAGGTAAATTGAGCATGTGCGTAACCACTTAACTCGTTTGCAAAAATGTTGTAGTCATATTTAAATGTATCCCCTTCACCCACAATTCGGTTTGGATGACGTAGATCGTTTTGAGCTTCATCAATGTTTGTGGCAAAACCATCAATATCCAAATAAGTTGAGCCACCCAAAAGATCTAAAACCTTTGCGAAATTTTTCGATTTTAAGGACTTATAATTTATACCAGCATCCAGAATAATATAATCATTGACCTGTTTGTTTAAAATAGAATTTACTGTCAATTGCGTGTCGTCAACGCGATCTTCGTATAATGCATAAATGGCATTTCCACCATGTTGACTGTTAACGATATTGGCATTATACATGCTGTTCCAATTAATTTGACCGTCATTTTGAAATGCTTTTAAAGCGCTATATGCAAATTGTAAATCATTTGGAAAGTTCCTTTCAAAATAACTTGGAAGTTTTTGATAATACGTCGGGCTTGGATTTGATCCTCCTCCTTGAGGAAAACCATCAATTAAATCTGTACCATTATAGTCCAATCGGCTATTGCTAAATTTCCCAAATTGATACCCCATATTGGTGTTTAAGGAGGTTTTACTATCAAGCTCCCAATAGTGGTTTAACATCACTATAGGTTCGTTAACTCCCTTAATTCTGGAATTTCGTTTTTCACCATCTTGCCATCCCCAATACTCATTATATTTTATATCTTTTAAATCGTAAATCTCTTGGGTGTTTGGAGATGATTTTCCTCTGCGGTTTGGCGTGTAAATGGCCGTTAAGTTTATACTATGTTTATCATTAATAAGTTTTTCTACTGAAGCAAAAAATGAATTTGAATTATAACTCGTGGCATCTTGATAGCCTTCATTACCCCAGCGCCTACCAACAGAAACGGTATATGCCCAGTTTTTTTTTAATAATCCTGAAGCATAAGTCCCCATAACCCGATTTGTATAGCTTCTGTTTGAGGATGAATATGTCAAACGCCCTCCTGGTCTAGCTTCCGAAGCCCTAACATGTATATTTGTAGTGCCCAAAACACCTCCAAAATTATAGCTTGATGGTCTTAGTCCCCAAGTTAGTTCTTGATTGCGCAACACATCATTGATCCCACCCCAATTACTCCATTGTGGCCTGCCATTATATATTTTATTCATTTCCATACCATTAATGAGAATGGATCCGTTTTTTGAATCTAAACCTCGAACTCTAAAAAAAGACGGACTGAATTCAAAAGCTACTGTTCTTTGAAAGACATCGAGAGAAGATGCTAACAATCCTGAAATATTATCTGCTCCACTCGTGTCATCGTTAAGTTCATCATCTGTCAAGGTAATTGTAAATAAATCGGCGACACCTAAAAGAGTCCTTTCTAAAGTCATATCACTAATATTTACCGTTTTTCCCTCGTTTATAATAATGGGATACCGTTTTGTGATATATCCGGTTTTTGAAATTTTCAATATGTGCTCTCCTAAAAGGACGTTTTTATTAAATATAAATTCGCCTAAGGCATCCGTTAACACATATAAATCTGTGCCTTCGATAACTACGGTCACATCTTCGATAGGCTCGAAAGAGCGTGCTTCTTTAACACTTCCCTTAATAACGGTTTGTTGAGCATGGAGCGAAATTGAGAAAAATCCGAGTAAAAATATGAGGGCTGTTTTAGTCATACCTATCTTTAAGACCCAATAATAATAACTAATTATATTCTAAAAAATTTAAATCACTTACAATAACTTTGGCTTAGGTTTTGTATTATAACTACGGTAATATATTCTTATCTCGTTTAAATGAATTATTTAAAACTTAATTTACTAACTTTATTTATGTGTGTGTTTATAAATACAAACGCACAAGAAAAGAAGTTTAAAATTCATACCATAGCCTTCTACAATTTAGAAAATTTATTTGACACTATAAATGATCCCACTAAATTTGATGAGTTTAGTCCTATTATGGAACTAAAGACTGATCGTGGTAAAGCCTATAAACAAAAGGTCCATAATATGGCACGTGTGATTTCTAATATTGGCAAGGATGTTACCAATAATACCCCAGCAATTATTGGTGTTTGTGAGGTTGAAAATAGAAGTGTGATAGAGGATATAGTGAATGATTCCTTATTACGCCATAAAAATTATGGCATTATCCATTACGAAGCACCAGATACTAGAGGGATAGATGTGGCGTTATTATATCAAAAAAAGCTATTTACACCTGCTAGTACAAGTACACATGAATTAAAACTATATGATGATCAAAATCAAAAACGGGTTTATACCAGAGATCAATTATTGGTAAGCGGTGAGCTTGAAGGAGACCCCATTCATCTTATTGTAAATCACTGGCCTTCTAGACGTGGTGGAGAAGCAAGGAGTAGGCCTAAACGTATTGCAGCCGCTAAGTTGAGTAAGCGTCTTGTTGATTCACTTCAGGTAATAAATCCTTATGCTAAAGTAGTTATTATGGGTGATTTCAATGACAATCCAAAAAATACCAGTATACGCTCTATTCTAAAAGCAAAAAAAAATAAATCAGTTGGTTTAAAGGGAATTTATAATCCATTTATAAACTTATATAATAACGGTTTGGGCACAACCGCTTATCGTGATGCTTGGAGTCTGTTCGATCAAATTATGGTCACGAAGCCATTACTTGAAAAAGAGTATTCGTCTTTTAGGTTTTATAAGGCGGGTATTTTTAACAAGCAGTACTTAATAACTAACAAAGGTGCATATAAAGGCTACCCTTTTAGAAGTTGGTCGAATGGCGGTTTTAGTAATGGTTATAGTGACCATTTTCCCGTTTATGTTTATGTGATTAGACAAGTCCCCACTGTCCTATCGGACATCTCCCCGAAGGAGAGGGATTAAGCATCATGCTTTTTAGTTTTATATAAAAATACGAGTTCGATTAACAAACTTTTAATTATCAATTAGTTCTTAAAATCCTGCAAGGTTTTGAATCCCATTAGCTATCGGGGCTTGTAGGTTTATTTTGTTTAGTTTAATACCTGCAAGGTCAAAATAAGACCTTGCAGGATATGAAAAAGAATTATTTGTTGTTGAAATTAAAGCTGTTAAATTTTTGAATATTAATCAAACTCACGTTAAAATTTACACTTCAATCCATAAAAAAAGACCTGTCTGGTTTTTGAAACCTGACAGGTCTGAGTATGTATCTCTTTTAATATTGAACTCGTTTATACGAATTACGCCATCCAAGTACTCCATGGAATTCTAGACAAGAACAACACTAAAGCTATCGTATAAAATATGGCAATCAATTTAAGTTTCGCTTGAGAAGTCAATTTCTTTTTATGCTTTGAATAACCTATGGTAATTAAAGCTACTGCTATGATGTTTATTAAGGGGTGTTCAACTAAATATAATCTGTTAACCGAATCTTTCATGATCTCGCCCATTCCTAATTCGCTAAACATTTGTAATCTGGGTGATACAAAATACAAAACCAACCCTATTAATAATTGAATGTGCGATACGATTAAAGTGAATAAAGATATTCTAAAATCCTTAGCGGTATATTCTTTATCTCCCAGTGTTTTGATTATAGCGTTTACAGTTGCAATTATTAAAACTAAAAGCACTAAATATGCCCAATATGAATGAAGTGATCTTACCGTTTCGTACATGATTATTTTAATTTATTTTATTTAACAAATGTAATAATTATATACATAAAAAAACCGCTTCTCCTAATAACTAACTAGAGAAGCGGTTTTTGAATTTTTTAAAAAATAAATGCTACCATTTATTCTCTGCAGCAGCACCTCCCCAAACTAAGGTTGCCAAATAGGGATTGTCAATAAATGCGTTTCTATTGCCTTGGGCTGCATAAATAACATTATTTCTTTGTTCTTCAAAAGCAGAAACAGGATCTTCTGTATTCCATTTTAGGAATAACTCTAAAGTACCAACCTTAGTGAAAGTTTCTCCATATCTAATATTCAAATACATTACCATTCGTGCTACATCTCCCTTCCATTCATCACCAGGATACCATTTTTCTCCTTGTAATGCATACGTTCCGCTACCATCTATAAAGCCATAATTGAGACGCTCGCTATTCACATCTGCATCACATGACCTTAAATGATGTAGATCGGTTACTGCATCTTCTGCACTTAACAAAGATTGTGGGTATATATGCTCTGTATTAAAGGTTTGTGGTGAATAAGAGTTTGTACCTGACATGTATTCTTCCCAATATCGACTTACACCAGAATACATCAATATGACATTATCTGCATTACTTTCATCTTCATCTGCGTTGTACAAGTATTGATGTCTTTGTCCATAAGACAAAATAGTAGTATGATTTGATTTTGTATGTTCTTCTAATTCATCAAACATTAAATTAGAATCTTCAGAGAAAATAACGCCGTTATAATAATCTACTAATTGTGAAGGAATATTAAAACCTATAGGCTGAATAACTGTAATAGTAACGGTAGCAGTAGAACATGTGTTATTTGGACTGTCATCATCACAAATGGCATAGACAAAAGTGTCTTCACCTAGAAAGCCATTTTGTGGTGTATATGACACGGTGCCATCATTGTTTAAAATAACTGTTCCTTGTGTTAAGGCATCATCAATCGTTGACAAAATCGAATCATCAATTAAAGAATCGTTATCCAATACATCAGAAATTATTTTTACTTCATTTTCTATAACCGTGTAAGCATCATCTACTGCCGTAGGATTTCCTTCATCTATTACGGTTATTGTAACGGTAGCAGTTGCACATGTGGGCGTAGAGTCGTTATCACATAAGGTATAAGTAAATGTGTCTTCACCAGAAAACCCATTTAGCGATGTATAAGAAATTGTTTTATTATTGTTTAATATTACCGTACCAGAGCTTGATGAATTATCAATTGAAGTTAATATAGCATTATCAACCAATGTGTCATTATCCAATAAGGTTGTAATTGTTGTTGTTGTGTTCTCTATAATTTCTAAAGTGTCATTTACGGCAGTTGGGTTACCTATATCAGTTACAGTAACGCTTACCGTACCTGTTGCGCAATTTGGAGAACTTAAACCGTCGCAAATAGTATAAGTAAAATTGTCGGTGCCAGTAAAGTTATTTGCTGGTGTATAAATAAGTTTGTTAGAGGCTTGGGAAATTGTTCCACCATTGGTTGAAGCAGTATCAAAATCGTTTAGCTTCGCATTATTTGTAAGCGTATCGTTACTTAAAACACTTATTGGTATTGAGGTGTTTTCTAGAGTACTTACAGCATCATTAGCAGCTACTGGAGGCTCTACAGCAATACTATCATCACTCCCGCCGCATCCAAAAAGTATTACGGCTAAACATATATATACATATTTCATAACAAAAGTTTTATGTGAAGATAAAAAAACCTCTTAGTTTAGTAAGAGGTTTTTTTTTAATTGAATTAAGATACTAATTTGCTACCCAAACTCCATCTGTTTTGATAACGCTTTTACTTTCAATACCTGTTGAACCCGTATATACTACGAAGTTTAAAACATATTTTTGTCCTTCTTGAGCACTAGGGTTTTTTGCATCTAGTAGCACATTAGCTACTTCCAATAACATATCATCATCCCAGTAATTATCACTTCCAGATCTTCTATCAAAACTTCCGAAGAATCCTACATTGTCCGCAGGACCCGGATAAATATCTATGAACGCGTTTGAAATTAATGCAATATCTGAACTTGTTAACGTATAATTAATAGTGTTATCTGGCAACCATTCACCATCTTCAAAACCATATTGGAATCTAGTTTCAATAACGTCTGGAGTTAAATTCCAGTTTTCACCGTCAAAAATACTATGACCGTATTTTGTTGAAGTTCCACCTGAGAAATAATCGTATTGAACCATAGCCACATCGCCTTCTTGAGCGTAAGGGAATAACTCTTCTAAAAAGATGTCTAAAATATAAATATCGCTGCTTCCAAAGTTTGGAAATCTAAACCCGAAAGTATCGAAATTTTTATCTGTAAATACATAAGGAAATTCCCAATCGCCATCGTTCTTAGCTACTACAGCAGTTACTTCTACAATAGTTGCATTAGCAATATAGGCTCCTGATGAAAATAATAAAGTCATAGTTTCTATGCCGCTAGAACCATTGTAAATATCATAAGTTACAGCGTAAACATCACCTTCTGTCGCAGTTGGTAAAATAATATTTAAAGCTTCCAAAATCATAGCATCACTCCAGTAATTATCACTTGTAGATCTTACGTCAAAACTACCAAAGCGCCCTAAATTTTCCGCAGGACCTGGATATGTTGCACTTAAATCAGTAGCTATTGTCTCATAATCAGTCCCTGTTAATGCATATTCTGTTGCGGTTGTTCCACTAGCATCAGCATCCAATTTAGAGAATCCGTATCCATTGTATTGAATAGTAAATGATTCTGAAAAGTTTGTTCCACCATCATAAATAGCAAAAGTAACAGCTACAACTTGACCAATACTATATTCACTTCCTAATAATTCGTTAAAACCTTCTAAAAGCATATCATCTGACCAATAGGCGCTATTTGATGGTCTTCTATCAAAATTTCCGAATCTCGCTGCGCTTTCAGCTGCTTCAGGGTATGAAGAACTTAAAGCATTACCAATAGTTTCATAATCGTCACCCGATAATGCATAAGATAATATATCTGCATTATAAGTTAATTCTACAAAAGTTCCATTGTCTGCTGTTTCATAGTTAGAGCCTAAATAGCTATCAATTTCACTTAAATTTGATAAGGTTTCCGTCGTAGACATAATCTCTAGCTCTGTTTCATCGAATAAGTTATAACCAACAGTTACTAATGAGCCTTCTCCCCAAACAGGGTATTTATCAGCTAAAAAGTCTGGGATTATTTGATCTGCTTGATCTTGAGATTCAAAATATTCCTCCCCGTTTAATTCTGTTTCATACAGCGCATAATCTTCTGAAGTAAAAGTGTATGTTTCTTCAGCTTGAATAAAATCAAATCCTGGTTTTTCTACTGAATCGAGATCGTTATAAATATCTTCATTAGGATTACAACCTGTTAAGGTTATGCCTAAAATTACTAAGCAATAAATTATTTTTTTCATTTTCTTTTTTTTTAGAAATTAAGTTTTGCACCGATACTAAATGTTCTTCCATAACCGAAATACACTAAAGCCGTGTCTGCTGTAGAACCAGATCCATCTTGTGCATCTGAAATATATTCAGTATCAAACACATTATTCATTCTACCTGTTAAAGTCGCATCAAAAGACCCAAATTTAAATCCATGGCTAAGGGCTATATCAAATAAACCATAATCAGGCATTTTCCATGCGTCTGGCGCACCTTCTGTACCACGATCACTAGGGTCATAATCAGCATATATATCAGCATAATAGTTGTAGTCTATAATAAATCTAGTTTCAGGTGCTAATTTATAATTAGCTCCTAATGCAAACGTTGTTTGTGCTGCATCAGCTACATGTAAATCACTAATATATATATCTACGGTATCCAACAAATTTTGCTCTTCATCAAAAATATCTACACCCAATACATCGCTATCCCATCTCCAATCTCCTAAAGATGCCATACCCGTCACGCTTAATTTATCCGTAGCTCTATACACAAAGTCTAACTCTATACCCTGGTGAATAGCATTTACGCCTAAAATATTAGCTGCTGCTCTTGTCCCATCAGGTTGTTGGAAGCTAGCCGTTTCTGTTCTATCATTCCATGTGGTTCTGTATAAGTTTACGTTAGCAGTTAATTTCTCACCACGAAAACCATAACCTAACTCATAACTTGTTATTTTTTGATTTTCAGCATCCGCATTAATATTGTCATTTGAAAAATTTAAAAATACAGAATCAAAATCTGCTGCTTTTTCAAAGTAGCCTAAGTTAGCAAATACATTATGATTTCCATCAATTCTATAATTTGCACCCCCTTTAATACTATAACCTAAAAAATTATATTTATCTGTTTCCTGCAAAGGATCTGAATCTAAGTAATTAAAATAATCAATTCTTTGGTAAGACGTATTAGACACCGCTAAAGCTACAAATGTGTTAAAATTTTCATTAACATCGTATTCTAATTGACCAAAGAATCCTAACCAACCAACTTTTCCGTCGTTATTATAATTTATCATATCCCCGACTTGAGCTGCATTATTTGGGTTGTTTTCATCATTATCATCTAAGAAATATTGTCCGCCCAATAAATCGGTTACCTCTTGAAAGTGTATCCCTGTATAAGATCTATAGTCTAAACCAGCTAATAACACTAAATCATCAGATAAATCTGTTTTTAATGTAGATAACAATCCGTACCAGTTATGGTCATTACGAGACGCTCTTAAAATGGTTTCAGAACCATTTGCTCCTAAAGCTTCATTCTCATCAGAAATTTTATCAAAATCTAACGGTCCAAAAAGACCTGTTCTATAGTCGCTACTTCCATCAGCATTAAAAGTAAACTTATTAACACCTCTGGTTCCACCACCACCGCCTGATCCGAAAGACACATAAGCAGATGAGTTAATAGATGTTTTTTCGCTTAGAGTCCAATAATGGTTTAAAGAAATTTGAGGTTTATTGTAAAAGTTGTCTTCTTGATAAGTTACTTGACCATTCTTATACCCCCAATCGGCGTTGAATTTTCTACCTCTTTCACTATTTCTATAAGTCTCAATTAGTTGTCTGTTTTGTCTTTGTCCATGACGTTGTTTAGAACCAAATGCAGAAAATGCTAGTTTGTGATTTTCGTTTATTTCTTTAGAAATATTTACAAAATATGAAACACCTGTAAACTCTGTACCATCAACATATCCATCACCTGTAGTTTTTGCAGCAGAAACCGTTGCAGCAAAACCATTGTCCATTAATCCTGTTGAGTATGTTAAGCCATATTTTAGGTAACCATCGTTAGCAACGGTTGCTAGTATGTTACCTCCTTCTTCAACATCGGTAGTTTTTGTGATAATATTGATTGTACCTCCAATAGATGGTACAGCAAGTTTTGAAGCTCCTAAGCCCCTTTGAACCTGCATGGTACTAGTCACATCACCTAATCCTGCCCAGTTAGACCAGAAAACACGACCATTTTCCATGTCGTTTACAGGAATACCGTTTATCATTACAGCAACATTTTCAGAATCAAATCCACGAAGATTAATTCTACCATCACCATATCCTCCACCAGCTTTAGTCGCATACACACCGGGTGTAGATTTTAAAATTTCTGGAAACTCTTGTGTCCCTAATTTAAGTTCAATATCTGCGGCTTTAACGGTAGATACTGCTACTGGTGTTTTTCTATCAACTGCTACAGAAGCAATGATTTGTATTTCTTCAAGTCCAAATTGACTTGACTCTAATTGGATGTTATCTAAAGTAGTATCTCCAGAAAAAGAAATAGTTTTAGAATTATAACCAATATAGGAAATTACTATCTCACCAGAAGATGATAATGTTTTAAAAGAAAAATTTCCGTCAAAATCGGTAGTTACACCATTGGACGTGCCTTTTTCAATAACGTTTGCTCCTGGAAGTGGAACATTACTTCCTGCCTCTAAGACTGTACCACTAATGGTGCTTTGAGCCATCATTACCGTAGAACATAATAGCACCACAGCCATCAATAAAAATTGAGTCGTTTTTTTCATAATTTGTAATTAAATTAATTATTTGAAATTAGTCGAAGCAAAAGTACATATAAATGATTAATTAATATTACCCAAATGTTAAGAAATTTAACAGTTCATTATATGATAAAAAAAGCATCGAAATTCAGATTTCGATGCTTTTTATAAAGTGAAGTGGTTTAAACTTTTAAATTAATTAAACCCTTTATAATAATTCAATAAATTGGCTGTAGAAGCGTCGTGATTATTCGAGTTACTCGTGTTAAATTCCTGTAAAATTTTATTAGCTAACTGCTTACCAAGTTCTACTCCAAATTGGTCATAGCTGAAAATATTCCAAATAACACCTTGAACAAAAATTTTGTGCTCATACATAGCAATAAATTTCCCTAAGCTTTCTGGTGATAATTTATTTATAAAAATGGTGTTTGTAGGTTTGTTACCTTCAAATACTTTAAAAGGAACGATTTCTTCTTTTGTGCCTTCCGCAATAACTTCCGCTCCTGTTTTACCGTGTAATAACGCCTCGGTTTGTGCCAAAAAATTGGAGGTTAACTTATCTTGGTGATCTTGATTTCCGTGCAAGGATTTTACAAAACCTATAAAGTCGGCCGGGATTAATTTAGTGCCTTGATGGATCAATTGAAAAAAAGCATGTTGGGCGTTGGTTCCTGGCTCTCCCCAAATAAGCGTACCTGTTTGATAATCAATTAGGTTGCCATTTCTGTCTACACTTTTGCCATTACTTTCCATAATACCCTGTTGCAAATAGGTGGCAAACTGATTTAGATATTGAGAATATGGAATGACCGCTTCGCTTTCAGCCTCAAAAAAATTGTTATACCAAACACTAATCAGAGCCAAAACCACTGGAATATTCGTTTTAAAATCTTCATTTTTAAAATGTTCATCCATCTTGTTTGCACCAGAAAGCAAACTGTTAAAATGATCATAGCCTACTGCTAAACTTACAGATAAGCCTACGGCACTCCACAGTGAAAATCGACCTCCAACCCAATCCCACATAGGGAATATATTATTCTTATCGATACCGAAAGATTGGACGCTACTTAAATTAGTAGATACTGCAACAAAATGTTTTGCAACAGCTTCGTTAGTGGCCGATTTTAAAAACCAGTCTTTTAAAGTATTTGCGTTAGAAAGGGTTTCTTGAGTTGTAAAGGTTTTTGAAACAATTACAAAAAGGGTTGTTTCTGGGTTTAGTTTTTTAATGACTTCATTTACATGATCCCCATCTACATTGCTTACAAAATGCGTTGTTAAATGATTTTTATAAAACTGTAGCGCATCAACCACCATGGCGGGTCCTAAATCTGAACCGCCAATACCTATATTCACAATATCTGTAAACGGCTTGCCTGTATACCCTTTTAAGTTACCATTAACCACATGATTGGTAAACGTTTTTATTTTTTCTTTAACTTCATGAATCTCTGGCATCACATTTTTACCATCCACTTTAAAATTTGCATCTTCTGGCGCACGCAAGGCCGTATGCAATACTGCTCGTCCTTCAGTTTCGTTAATCACTTCACCAGAAAATTGACTTTTAATAGCCGCTTTAAGTTTTACCTCATCGGCCAATTGCAGCAAATAGTTAAAAGTCTCTTCAGTCATTCTGTTTTTTGAAAAATCGACATAAAAGTCCTCCCATTTTATAGTAAACTTATCTGCCCGTGCTTCATCTTGAGCAAACCAATCTTTCATGTGATCATCTTTCACATCTTTATAATGGGCTTGTAATTTTTTCCAAGCATTTGTCATTGTTGGATTTATTTTAGGTAATGCCATGGTTTAATTTTTAAAAGTTATTAAATTGTCTTCTAGACCACCATCTGTAATCTCATTGGTGAAAGGAATTAAATCTAAAGTCGTTTTTATAGGCTCTATAAAATCTAAGAATTTAACTTTTAAAGAATCTGAAATAGGCTTCGCTTCGGGCAATTTTTGTTTAAAAGGATCTACCTGTTTGCCATTTTTCCAAAAGCGATAGCACACGTGCGGACCACCAGTATTTCCTGTCATGCCAACCCAACCAATAACATCGCCTTGTTTCACAAACTGACCAACCTTGGCCTTGCGTTTTTTCATATGAAGGTATTGCGTTTCATAGGTGGCGTTATGCCTAATCTTTACATAATTGCCGTTACCTCCTTTTCTTCTTGACTCTGTTACTGTACCGTTAGCTGTTGCCATAATTGGCGTGCCTATACCTGCAGCAAAATCGGTGCCTTTGTGCGGACGCACTTTAAAGCCATAAACTGCAATGCGGCGTTTTAAGTTATACCTAGAGGAAATTCTTTTGAATTTTACAGGTGCTTTTAAAAATGCACGTCGTAAATTTTTCGCCTCTTCGTTAAAATAATCTATAATGCCTTTCGTACTATCTGTTTCAAATTCGAAAGCATAAAAGGGTTCTTTATTGTGTTCAAAATAGGCCGCTTTAATATTATGGACGCCTGTATAAATAGTGTCATCTATATATTTATCGGTGTAAATCACTTTAAAGCGATCGCCTTTTTGAAGGCGTCTAAAATCAATGGTCCATGCATAAATTTCATCTGCCATTTTATAGGCTAATCGCTGACTTAGACCTTGTGCTTCTAACTCTGCCGAAATGCTGCTTGTAATAATACCCGTGGCTGTTTTTTCAACATATTTAATGGGCTTTTTACTTGTATAGGCATGGATGGAATCTTGAAAATTAATAACCACATATTCTTCTTGGTTAGGCTGGTAAATAAAACACTTGGGTAGCTCTAATGAGTCCTTAGAACATAATAAGGTGTATGGTTTACCAACTTGAAGTTTTCGAATATCAAAACTATCCCGGGCTATATTGGCAATGTTGTAAATTTTAGGGTAACCTATTTTGTTGCGTTCTAGAATTTCGCCAAAACTATCTCCTTTTTTAACAGTATCGCGCTTTACTATAAAATCATTGAGGTTAAAACCAAATTCATAAATATGGACAGGTTCCACAACGACCGCCATGTCTTCTTTTGGTTCTGGTAATTTATTATTTTCCTCTTTGCAGCTTGCAAAGGCCAATATACTTATTAGTAAAATTAAACATCTGTACCCCATTCCTGTAATTCCTTTTCTGTCCATAAATCTGGAAAAAATATTCTTCTTTGATATTTTGGGTGCATGTATTTCACCCATTCACTTCCACCAGTTGCCTCGGCTGTTTTTCCTCCAATATTCAAATAATGATTGGCTGTGTTATAATGTGCCATAACCCACTTTATATTTACTGTATAATCGTAATGGCGCATGGCGTCTATTAAATCTTTATTCTCTTTGACATCTTTTGGTAGCGCTTTAAACTTGGTCCACAAATTATGTGTATTGTAAAATTCTGTAAATCTAATAAATTCATCTTTATACTTTTCTTCAAAAATCGTTAAAGTATAGCTCTTTTTTCCTGTTCTATAATCCTTTCCTGCAGCTTGCCAATACAAATGCTCAAAAGCATGTTCATAGGTCGTATTTCTATCTATGGTTTCCCTGAATCTATTGTCAATAAGATTAATAAGCTCTGTTGATGCAAATTCTATCTTCCGGTATTGGGCACTTTGAAAGCCGCTTGCTGGCGTTAATGTTTTTCGGAATTTATTGTACTGTTCTATATCCATGCCATCTTTCATAATAGTGAAAGAAGATGTCAGCATATCGAAATAGCGACTGATTCGCATGACCTTTGTTATAAACATGGTTGCATCAACTGATTCAGCTTTTGCAACTTGCTCAATTTCATGAAGAATCATTTTGAAAAGCAGCTCGTTGACTTGATGATACATGATAAACACCATCTCATCTGGTAAATCGGTACGTGGGATCTGAAGATTTAATAAGGTATCTGTATGAATATAATCCCAATAATTAATGGGTTTACTATGCAACAAGCCTTCTAAATGTGTGTCTAAATCTTGGCCTAGTTTATTATATTTTTCTTGGAGGTGATCGTTAATATTATTTTCCAAAGTTTTTTAATTTGCTACAACAATTCTGAATGGATGTTTTAGGCCTTTAAAAGCCTCAAGGTCTGCACGTAATGAGCCCACAGCTAAATCTGCCTTAATGCGTAAAGGTACTTTATTTTTGTCTTTTGAGACCCAAAGCGTTAAACTTTCTTCCTCTTTAAATACGCGCCCTGCCATAACATATGGTCTGAATTTTAAGGATTCTATTCTACCAAAATCCGTATCTATGGTTTCTTCACCCAAATACTTTAGTTTGAAGCCATAATTTTCTTCATCAAAAAACATATCTACTTTTACCTCATCTCCAATTTTCATTGTCTTTACATCTAAATTATTTCTTAGATAATAAAACGTCGAGACCATATCTTGAATATTTGGTGCTGTGTCTACAACCGTCTTCTTTTTATGTTTCTTATCATGAACATAGGCTTTTTGATTTTTTTGATCAAAATTAATCTCCAGGTCTTTGGTGTGACCACCTTCATCAATGTTTCGAATAAACTTATAAGGCGTCAAGGTGGTTTTGTCGAAGTAGCTTTCGTAGCGGTCCTTTACCTTAAAAAACCATTTTATCATCCCCGTAGTCCAGCCTTTACCAATCACGTGATACACCTCTTTATTGTCTATTTTGGAATCTTTAACTGTAAGTGTCGCATTTCCCGCTTTTAGAAAGCCGCTATAACTCATTTTAAACTTAAACCATTCACCATCTCCAAACGCTGAATTTTGCTGCGAAAAAGACGTTTGAATAGTAAGAATCGTGACGAATAAAAGTATAGCTCTTTTCATATGTTGTAGGTCATTGTAATGTAACTTGGTAACTTACATTTTATTGTTGTAGCTATCAAATTACAATTACTGTTCCAAAAATAAAAAAATTCTTTAGACTGCTTGCCTTTATATGAAGCCGATAACATAAAATTGTTACAAACAAAAACTCCATCATTTTATCATGATGGAGTTTTTACCATATTCAATAGCTCTTATAGTGTGCCTCTATTCGCTTGTTCTCGCTCAATAGACTCAAATAGCGCTTTAAAATTTCCTGCTCCAAAACCTCTTGCTCCCATACGTTGAATGATTTCAAAGAATAAGGTCGGACGGTCCTCAACAGGTTTCGTGAAAATTTGCAATAAATACCCTTCCTCATCGGCATCTACCATAATGGATAACTTTTGAAGCTCCTTAATATCTTCTTTCATCATGTCTTTATGCTCGCCCAATCGTCTTGGAATATCGTCATAATAAGCCTGTGGGGGGGGGGGCAAAAACTCAACACCTCTGGCTTTTAGTTGACTCACCGTGCCAATAATATCATCTGTAGCAACTGCTATGTGCTGTACGCCTGCGCCTTCATAAAAATCAAGATATTCCTCAATTTGAGAACGTTTCTTTCCTTTTGCTGGCTCATTTATAGGGAACTTTATCCGGCCGTTACCATTACTCATCACCTTGCTCATTAATGCAGAGTATTCGGTATGTATTTGCTTGTCATCAAATGACAGAAAATTTTCAAAACCCATAACGTCCTCATACCATTTTACCCATGTGTTCATTTGGCCCCAACCTACGTTTCCCACCATGTGGTCTATATATTTAAGACCAACGGGTTCAGGGTTATAGTCTGACTCCCAAGCCCTGAAACCTGGCAAAAATGAACCGCTATAATTTTTGCGTTCTACAAACATATGTACGGTTTCCCCATAGGTATAAATACCAGCCCTTACGACTTCGCCATGTTCATCTTTTTCAACAGCAGGCTCCATATACGATTTGGCACCTCGCTTTGTGGTTTCTTCATAAGCGCCTCTAGCATCTTCTACCCAAAGTGCAATGACCTTCACACCATCACCATGTTTTACAATATGGTCGTTTATGGGTGATGTACTGTTTAATGGGGTCGTTAAAACTAATTTTATTTTATCTTGTTTTAAAACATAGCTTACCGCATTTTTTGACCCTGTTTCCAATCCTTTATAAGCATAGGATTGAAATCCAAATGCTGTTTTGTAAAAGTGTGCTGATTGTTTGGCATTCCCAACATAGAATTCTACATAATCGGTTCCTAAAAGTGGCAAAAAATCTTGTGCGCCTTCGAATATTTTTTCTAATCCGTAATTTACTGATTTTATGTCTTTGCTCATGATAAAAACCCCTCTTAATCTCCCCGAAGGGGAGAAACTCAAATCGGGTATTTGAATTTTTTATTTTAAAAATTTAATTTATTGATGGTGCTATTCCTTCCCTTTGAGAAGGTTAGGATGGACTTAACCACGATTTATAATAGTCTTCATCTGCTATTTTCATAGCGTCTTCTGTAACCATTAATGGCTTAAAAGTGTCTACCATAACCGCTAGCTCATCTGTTTTTGTTTTACCAATACTACGTTCTGTAGCGCCTGGATGGGGACCATGCGGAATGCCGGCTGGATGCAGAGAAATGTGTCCCGCATCGACATCATTACGACTCATGAAATCACCATCTACATAATACAACACCTCATCGCTATCTATATTGCTATGGTTGTAGGGTGCTGGAATGGATTGCGGATGATAGTCATACAAACGCGGTACAAAACTACATATTACAAAAGCATCGGTTTCAAAAGTTTGATGCACTGGTGGCGGTTGATGAATTCGACCTGTTATGGGTTCAAAATCGTGAATTGAAAATGCATACGGGTAGTTATACCCGTCGTAACCAACCACATCAAAAGGATGGGAGGCATAAACCATTTCTATGATTTCATCTTGCTTTTTTACTTTAATTAGAAAATCCCCTGTCTCATTATGCGTTTCCAATTCCTCAGGCCTTCGGATATCGCGCTCACAAAATGGGGCATGTTCTAATAATTGTCCAAACCAATTTCGATACCGTTTTGGCGTGTAAATGGGTCTGCGAGACTCTACTATAAACAGTCTGTTATCCTCTGTATCAAAATCAATTTTATAAATAATGCCTCTTGGAATTAATAGGTAATCACCATATTTAAAATCTAAGTTTCCAAGGTGGGTTCTTAGTTTTCCTGTGCCTTTATGGATGAAAATCATTTCATCAGCATCAGTATTCTTATAAAAATAATCTTGTGTGGATTGCTTTGGTGCTGCTAAAATTATGGCACAATCACTATTTATTAAAACCGTTTTTCGGCTCTCTAAATAATCAAGCTCTGGCTTCACTTGAAACCCTCTAAAGCGATACGATTTAATATTATTTGCTTTTGATATTTTAGGCGCAACGCTATATTGTTTTTTTATGGATTTTACTTGTGTTGGCCTATGCTCGTGATAACTATTTGTTGACATCCCATCAAAACCAATGGTGCCAAAAAGCTGCTCAGCATACAATGAGCCATCTGGCTTTCTAAATTGAATATGGCGCTTATGTGGGATATTCCCTAGTTTGTGATAAAAAGGCATTGTTCTTAAATTTAAATGTTGAATACTAAAATTAAAACGTGTAAGTCTTTATATTTTAAAGTCTTATAAAGATACAATAAAGCCTACTTATTCTGGATTTCTCTTGATAAGAAAATGAAGATATGATAATAAATCTGTCCAAAAAAGTGTCATAGTATAGCAAATATCGGAAAAACTTATCAATTATAAATAAGATTTACTAGACTTTCAATAATTACAGTTCCCTTAGAATGAATCTGAAAATATTTAAAACCAAAATCCAACTGTAAAAAACCACACGCCACTTTTAGCTTCTGGCGAATAACTGTATTTAGCTTGAACGGGGCCAATAAATGTATTAATAGCATAACCTAAGGCATAGCCTCTATAGTCTGGAAGTGCAAACCAATCGCTACTATCAAAAATATTATCATCAACATTGGCCCAATTGCCTTCTAAAGTAATATATTGATTTTTAAAGGCTTCATAATTGGCACTCATATACGCTTTTATATAACTATTACCGGTTAACGAAATAAAGTCATATCCTAAAAATGGAATAAAATTATTTATAAGATCATTTCCATACCCGCCCAATGCAAAATCCAGGGAATTTGTATTATTGTTGCCGATTTTAAATCCGCCACCAGTCTGTAAATTAAAAGATAACTTTTTTGAAACACTAAAGGCATAACCCAACGTGCCTTGAGCAATTGAGAAATTTTGAAATTCCGTATTGAATCTTGATGCAAATAAATACGTGTGTAGGTCTGCATCAAAATAAACCCCTCTCTTCGGAAAATATTTATTGTCATATGTGTCTAACTTTAATTGACCAAACACGCTAAAATAGTCTGTGTTTTCAAAAGCCACATCGTCGGGTTGGTTATCTCGAAATATAGTTTCAGAGGTTATGGATAATCGCTTATGTTCTGCCCCCAGGCTTAAGGCAAAATCTTTTCTAAATAAGGTTTCCAAATATACTTGATTGGTTTGGTCGCGTAATTCTATATCCAATTTATTCACTTCTGCACTAATAATCTGGCCTTCTTCTAATAGTAAGTCGGCACTAACATTTTTGTGAAATTGGTTATATCTAGAACGCAACCCAAAACTCAGATAAAACCCGTTGTCTATGAGGTATTCAAAGTTGTAACGCACATTATCTCCTAAAATAAGATCTAAAGACGCAATATCATTATTGAATAATAATCGTTTTTTTGTAAGGTTAACAATAGCTGCAGTCTTATACAAATCGTCAAAATGCAATCCCATTTTTAAAGAAGTGGTACTGTTTGTTTCGGTTACTGAAGCATGTAAATCATACCCCGTATTGTATTGCGACTTTTTAAATTCATAAAGAAATGACTCAAAATTATTGGTAGCTACCAAATTATTGACGCCTTCATTAAAGGTATCATAACTAATTTTTTGATTAGGCTTTAATTTCAGCTTCCCCAAAACATAGGATCGTGTATAGTGCTTCCTTCCATTAATGTAAATACTATTAATTTTTATACTGTCTATATTTTTTATTGTCTCAAATTGCTGTTTCTTTTTAATTCGTTTTGACTGAATATCCTTCAAAACATCGGTATGTTTTAGCGCTGCCGTAACACCACTTTCAATAATATCCAGACTTTGGCCGAATGATATGACGGTAAAATCCTCAATATTTGGTTTTATATAAACATCTGTTTTAGCCGACTTTATTTTCATGTCCTGAATAGTACGGTAATTATTGATTTGAAGTAAAATTTCTGGAGCGGATTTTAGCTCATCCCTTGTTGCCAAATTATCTTGAACATCTACACCAATAATTAAATCCATGCCTTTTTTTCTAAGTTCATCTATGGGATAATTGTTAACCACACCACCGTCTACCAGAATTTGATCATCGATAACTACGGGTTGAAATAGCGATGGAAAAGCTCCACTTGCCATGACTGCTTGCGGCAAATGGCCCGTATCTAGCATCACAGCTTTACCCGTTTCAATATCCGTGGCTATACAGAAAAAAGGAATGGGAAGGTCACTGAAATTTTTATTTTGATTGACAGGCAATGTTAACTTAGAAATCAAACTATAGGCATTTTGACCACGAGAAAGGGCAGATGGCAACTTCACTTTAAAGTTATCGAATGGGAGGACTATGGCAAACTTTTCTGAATTATTACGTTCATAGAATGTTTTTGATTTTCTAGGTAAATCATCACTTATTAAGTCATCAAAATCGGTTGATTTAAATATAGAGTCCAAATCTTTTCCCGAATAACCAGAGGCATATAACCCGCCAACAATAGCACCCATGCTAGTTCCTGCAATATAATCAATACGAACCCCTAAGCTATCTATAACCTTTAATACGCCAATATGCGCTAAGCCTTTAGCGCCACCACCACTTAATACCAGACCAACTTTTATATCATCCTTTTCAAGATTTTGAGCCTGACCACTTAAACCTATAATTATTACTATAATTGCTATGATGTATTTCATTTCTTGTGGAAGTAATTATAAATTTTTTCAGCTCTAGACACACCTACGATTTCCTCTAGTTCATCTAATTTTGCATTGGCTACACGTTTTGAAGATTTAAAATGCTTCAATAAATCGATAACCGTTTTTTCTCCAATTCCCTGGATGGTTTCCAGCTCTGTATTTAAGGCGGTTTTACTTCGCTTATTTCGGTGATGCTCAATTCCAAAGCGGTGCGCTTCGTTACGTAATTGTTGAATAATCCTTAACGTTTCACTTTTCTTATCTAAATATAGCGGAATTGGATCATCTGGATAAAATAACTCTTCTAAACGCTTTGCAATTCCGATGATCGCAATTTTTCCTCTTAAATTTAGACTATCCAAACTTTTGACCGCTGAAGAGAGTTGCCCTTTTCCGCCATCAATTATAATAAGTTGAGGTAAGGGTCGCTCCTCATCTAAAAGACGTTTATAGCGACGGTACACCACCTCTTCCATAGAAGCAAAATCATCTGGTCCAACCACCGTTTTTATGTTGAAATGTCGATAGTCCCTTTTACTTGGCTTTCCGTTTTTAAATACCACACAGGCCGCCACAGGATGCGTGCCTTGAATATTCGAATTATCAAAACATTCAATATGTCTAGGTTCTTCCGGCAGACGTAAATCGGCTTTCATTTGTGCCATAATCCTATTCACATGTCTGTCTGGATCTGTTATTTTTATTTGTTTAAAACGCTCCATCCTATAGTATTTGGCATTTCTAAGCGACAAATCCAATATATGCTTTTTATCCCCCAATTTAGGAACGGTAATTTTTATATCGTCACCTAAATCAACTTTAAATGGCACATAGATTTCTTTTGAATTGGAATGGAAACGTTGCCGAATTTCGGTAATGACCAATTCTAATAATTCTAAATCGGTTTCGTCTAATTTCTTTTTAATTTCTAAGGTATGTGAGCGTATAATGGCCCCATAAGATAATTGCAGAAAGTTAACATAACCATAACCCTCATCACTCATAATGGAAAACACATCCACATTACTGATTTTCGGATTGACAATAGTTGATTTGGCTTGATAATTTTCTAAAACCTCAATTTTATCTTTAATTTTCTGAGCTTGTTCAAACGCCATATTGGTGGCGTAGGTTTTCATTTGGGTTTTAAAAAGCGTTAGTGAATCTTTAAAATTTCCTTTTAAAATTTCTTTAATGGCTTGAATATTTTCATGGTATTCAGTCTCAGATTCTAATCCTTCGCACGGCCCTTTACAATTCCCTAAATGATATTCCAGGCATACCTTATATTTTCCTTTATTTATGTTCTCTTCAGATAAATGATAATTACACGTTCTTAAATGATAAAGGCCTCGAATTAAATCTAACAATGTAGACACCGTTTTCATACTGGTATAAGGTCCAAAATATTCGCTCCCATCTTTAAAAACCCGTCGCGTAGAAAACACCCTAGGGAAACGCTCGTTTTTAATGCAGATCCACGGATACGACTTATCGTCTTTCAACAGTACGTTATATCGTGGCTGATACTTTTTTATTAAATTGTTTTCTAATAATAAGGCATCCGTTTCGGTGGCGACCACAATGTGTTTAATATTGGTGATTTTGCGAACCAAAACACGGGTCTTCCCATTATCGTGTGTTTTTGTGAAGTAAGAGCTTACTCTTTTTTTTAAATTTTTTGCTTTTCCAACATAGATTAAATTATCTTTTACATCATAATATTGATACACGCCAGGAGCTGTTGGTAAGGTTTTTAATTGTATGTCTAACGTGGGTTTGGTCATTTCTTCAAAGATACTATATATCTATAATTAGAGTTAATTTTTAGCGGCTTTTCAAATGTGTTTTAAGAACGCTTTTTTATTACCTTGCGTGCTACAAATATTTCAAATTAAATGCCCAGAAAAGTAATAGGTAGAATTGACAAAGCAGATTTCCCTTTGCTTGATTTGTACGAGATTGATATCAAAATTGATACCGGCGCGTATACATCTTCTATTCATTGTCATCAAGTTAAAATAGAAGGCGATTTACTAAAATGCACTTTCTACGATAAGGGACATCCGCTGTACAATGGCAAAGAAATTACATTTGACACCTATCAAATTGCCAAGGTAAAAAGCAGTAATGGTATCGTGCAAGAACGCTATAAAGTAAATACTACTATCATCATTTTCAACAAAAAATATAAAATTAATTTAACCTTAAGTACGCGCGACGACATGAAATACCCTATCCTTATTGGACGACGGTTTTTAAACAAAAAATTTATTGTCGATGTTAGTTTGAAAAACGTATCTTATCAAAAACAAAATCTATGAACATCGTAATCTTATCCCGAAACCCCAACTTATACTCTACTAAAAGGCTTGTAGAAGTTGCCGCAAAACGCAAACATCATGTAGAAGTCATCGATCCGCTAAAATGTGAAATTATCATTGAGAAAAAGAACCCAGCCGTTTTATATAAAGGACGGGTTTTAGACAATATAGACGCCATTATACCAAGAATTGGTGCTTCGGTTACGTTTTACGGAACTGCAGTGGTGAGACAATTTGAAATGATGAAAGTCTTTTCTACCGTAGAGTCTCAAGCTTTGGTAAGGTCTCGTGATAAATTAAGAAGTTTACAAGTGTTATCGCGTGCTGGTTTGGGCATGCCGAAAACCGTTTTTTCAAATTACACGAAAGACGTTAGCGACATGATTAAATATGTTGGTGGTGCACCACTCGTTATTAAATTACTGGAAGGCACACAAGGCTTAGGGGTCGTTTTAGCGGAGACCAATAATGCAGCAGAATCTGTTTTAGAAGCGTTTAATGGTCTACAGGCACGGGTTATTGTGCAAGAATTTATTAAGGAATCCAAAGGCGCCGACATCAGGGCGTTTGTAGTTGATGGTAATGTAGTTGGTGCCATGAAACGACAAGGCAAAGAAGGTGAATTTCGCTCTAACTTACACCGTGGCGGAAGTGCCGATATTATTGAATTAACCGACGAAGAGGAAAATGCGGCCTTAAAAGCAGCTAAATCTCTTGGCTTGGGAATTTGTGGTGTCGATTTACTACAATCTGCGCGTGGTCCGTTAATTTTAGAAGTAAATTCATCACCTGGTTTAGAAGGTATCGAAGCGGCAACGCATCACGACATTGCTAAAACCATCATTCGTTATATTGAGCGTAATGTTTAACATATATGACAACTAACTACAAAGACCTTATCACTATTTTAGGGCAGGATATTCCTTTGGGAACATCTACTGAAATCAATTTTAACATTGCCAGACTTCATACCGCTTCAGACATTAATGTGCCCATAATTGTGGAGCGATCAAAAATAGAAGGCCCTACCATTCTATTTAACGCCTGTTTACATGGTGATGAGATAAATGGTGTTGATATTGTGAGGCAACTTATTGCTAATAAAATAAACAGACCAAAACGCGGTACCGTTATCTGTATCCCCATTTTGAATATTCTTGGGTTTCTAAACGGATCTAGAGCATTCCCCGATGGACGTGATTTAAACCGTGTTTTTCCGGGTAGTTCAAACGGTTCCTTAGCAAGTAGAGTGGCTCACAAACTCATCCATGAGGTTATTCCGGAAGTTGATCTTATTGTCGATTTCCATACAGGTGGCGCCAGTAGGTTTAATGCGGCACAGGTAAGAATTGTAAAAGACAATCCTGAATTAAAGGAACTGGCACAAGTATTTGGAGCGCCATTTGTACTATACTCGAAACATATTGCAAAATCCTTTAGAAATGCCTGTTTTCAACTCAATAAACCCATGGTTTTATTTGAAGGAGGTCGATCCTCTTTTATAGACGATAACATTTCTAAAATTGGAGTAGAAGGCGCTAAGCGTCTTTTAGCGCATTACGACATGCTGGACGAAGCACATAAAGTCAACAAACCAAAATCAAAATCTATTTTTGTAGAAAAAAGTAGTTGGATTCGAGCCAGGCGTTCAGGTATGTTTAAATCTATTATAAAGATAAATTCTAAAATAGAAGTCGGGAGCATTATTGGTCAAATAACAGATCCTTATGGTAAAATTCATCAGCCTGTAAAATCTACTTATGCGGGTTATGTGATTAATGTTAATGAAGCGCCCTTAGTGTACCAAGGTGATGCGCTATTCCATATAGCCACTAAGTTACATGATAAAAAGTAGTGCGGCATGAGCAAATTGCAATTAAGAGAAAAATACACCTTACTTAGACAATCTATAACGCATCAAGAGCGCGAAAATTTAAGTTTATCGATAGCTAATCAAGTTCTAAAATTGCCTATTTGGGAGCATCTGTTTTATCACATTTTTTTAGCTATTGAAGAAAAAAAAGAAATCAATACAGATTATATCCTCAACATTTTATCGGGTAAAGACAAAAACGTTTTAATATCGAAAAGTCATTTTAAAACGGGCGATATGTCTCACTTTCTTTTAACGGATAATACTATCATTAAGAAAAACAAGTATCATATTCCTGAACCCGTTGATGGTATTGAAATTACAGAAGATAAAATCGAAGTGGTCTTTATTCCTCTTTTAGCATTTGATGAACAGGGCAATCGGGTGGGTTATGGTAAAGGATTTTATGATCGGTTTTTAGCTAAATGCAAGCCTACAGCTATTAAAGTCGGGCTGTCCTTTTTTAAAGCTGAAACTGATAATATAGATGTTTTTGAAAGTGATGTGAAGCTCGATTACTGTGTGACGCCGGATCACATTTATCGGTTTTAATGACTCTTGGGAAACGCCTTTTTATTAAACACAATTAGCAATAGAAAACCTGTGCTAATCGCCATATCGGCAATATTAAAAACAGGTTCAAAAAAGTTAAAGCGTTTCCCACCATAAAAAGGGAATGCTTCTGGAAGGTCTATTTCAAATAAAGGAAAGTACAACATATCGACTACCTTCCCATGCAGTAAACTATCATAGCCGCCAGACTCCGGTAAAAATGCCGCCACTTGGCTTACACTATCATCAAACCATACACCGTAAAATACAGAATCTATAATATTCCCTAAGGCACCTGCAAAAATAAGAGCGATGGCCCATATTAAAATCACTGGACGCCGCCTGGAAGTGGCATCATACAACCAATAGCCAATTCCAAAAATAGCCACTATTCTAAATAGCGTTAAAGCAACTTTGGCGCTCCTATCATCAACAAAGGACACAAAATCGCTAATTTTAGTACCCCAAGCCATCCCATCATTTTCAATAAAATAAATTTTAAACCATGAAAACACTTCTAAGCTTTCATGTAAAGCAAAATGGGTTTTAATATAAATTTTACTTATTTGATCTATAAGTAAAATGAGCAAAATGACAACTATGGATTTTTTTAGAGACATTATAGATAACGCTTAATGATTTATTCCTACTGATAGCTAATGGTGTTAGTAGGAATCACAAATAAAAACGTCTCGTTTGTTAGTCGAGACGTTATCATTTATATTTAAAATAACTTGGTGTGCATTTTTTGTCAGTTCGGGTGATTTTCGATAAAAAATCATATTAAGAACACTAGTTTTATAACTAAAATTTGATTCTCGATACTAATTTTTCTCATTGTCAATTGTATAATTCACTCGAATTGACAAATTTTATTCAAAATACACAACAGGTAAAATATTCTTATTGCATGTTTTTAGCTTCAATGCTCAACGTCGCATGCGGTACTAATTTTAAACGTTCCTTGTTTATCAATTTGCCCGTAACTCTACAAACGCCATAGGTTTTACTTTCAATTCTGATCAGGGCATTTTTTAAATCACGAATAAACTTCTCTTGCCTAATTGCTAGTTGAGAATTTGATTCTTTACTCATCACAGAACTACCTTCATCAAACGCCTTAAACGTAGGCGATGTATCTTCAGTCCCATTATTATGGTCATTCATATACGCGCTCTTTATAAGCTCTAAATCATGTTGTGCTTTTTCGATTTTTTCCGTAATCAGTAATTTGAATTCGGCTAAATCTGCATCTGCATACCTTATATTTGTATCCATTTTGTTTGTTTTTTTAATGTATTTGAATAAATAGCTTGGTGTTGATATCGTCAAATGCAATCTCTATACCATTATTCATTACGTCTTTAATTTCTAACACTTCCGCTAATGTTTCTGCCTTAATATATTCTCTATTTGTTTCTATGGCATTTGCCACATGTTCATCGTTTTGAAATATGACATCAATCTTATCAGTAACCTCAAAACCTGAATCTTTTCGCAAGTTTTGAATACGGTTAACAAGCTCTCTTGCAATACCTTCTTTACGCAATTCATTGGTTATGGTAACGTCTAAGGCTACTGTTAATGCACCTTCGTTTGCCACTAACCATCCTTCTATATCTTGTGATGTAATCTCGACATCATCAAGTTCTAAAATAATACTTTTTCCGTTAATATCAATATCTAATTGACCATTTTGCTCGATTTTTTTAATGTCTTCGGATGTAAACACCTGAATAGCAGCTGCAATAGACTTCATGTCCTTACCAAAGCGAGGCCCAAGGATCTTAAAATTAGGTTTTATCTGTTTTACCAAAATACCTGAAGCATCCTCTAACAGAGTGATTTCCTTAACATTGACCTCATGTTTTATCAAATCTGAAACCGCCAGAATTTCTTCCTTTTGTTGTTCATTATCAACAGGTATCATTATTTTTTGAAGTGGCTGACGCACTTTTATCTTTTCCTTTGCTCTTAATGATAATACCAAAGAAGAAATGGTTTGAGCACTTTCCATTTTTCGCTCTAAACTTTTATCAACATATGCTGCATCAAACACAGGGAAATCAGCTAAATGTACACTTTCAAAATTTTCCTTTTTAGTCACTGAATTTAGATCTAAATACAGCTTGTCCATAAAGAAAGGAGCGATAGGCGCACCTAATTTCGCAATGGTTACCATACAAGTATAAAGCGTTTGATATGCCGAAATTTTATCGGTTTGGTAATCGCCTTTCCAGAAACGCCTTCTACTTAAACGCACAAACCAGTTACTTACATAGTCTTGCGTAAAATTTGAAATGGCTCTAGCGGCTTTTGTAGGTTCGTAATCTGCGTAATATTCGTCTACTTTCTGAATTAACGTATGCAATTCAGAAAGAATCCAACGGTCTATTTCTGGTCTTTCATCTAGAGGTATTTCCGCCTCAGCATAACTAAATTTATCTAAATTAGTATACAATGTGAAAAACGAATAGGTGTTATAAAGCGTTCCGAAAAACTTTCTCTTTACCTCTTCAATACCTTCTAAATCGAACTTTAAATTATCCCATGGATTGGCATTGCTAATCATATACCAGCGTGTGGCATCTGCACCAAAAGTGGACAACGTATCAAACGGGTCTGTGGCATTTCCTAAACGTTTAGACATTTTTTGTCCGTTCTTATCCAATACCAAGCCGTTAGACACCACATTTTTATAAGCCACAGAATCAAAAACCATCGTCCCAATGGCATGAAGGGTATAAAACCATCCACGAGTTTGATCGACACCTTCTGCTATAAAATCGGCAGGAAAGGCTTTTTTATCATCAATGAGTTCCTTATTTTCAAACGGATAATGCCATTGTGCATAAGGCATAGCGCCCGAATCGAACCAGACATCAATTAAATCGCTTTCGCGGAACATTTTTTGTCCGCTTGGCGATACCAATACAATTTGATCAACGATGTTTTTATGCAAATCTATTTTAGCATAGTTGGCTTCGGAATGGTTTCCAACTTCAAAGCTTTGGAAGATGTCAGATTCCATAATACCTGCCTGAACGGCACGTTCCATTTCTGCTTTAAGTTCTTCAACCGAACCAATACAAATTTCTTCTGTGCCATCTTCGGTTCTCCAAATAGGCAAAGGAATCCCCCAATAGCGTGAACGTGATAAATTCCAATCGTTTGCATTTGCCAACCAGTTTCCAAAACGACCCGTTCCAGTGGCTTTTGGTTTCCAGTTGATGGTTTCGTTAAGTTCATACATCCTATCCTTAACATCGGTTACTTTTATAAACCAAGAATCCAAAGGATAATAAAGAATGGGCTTATCTGTTCGCCAACAATTTGGGTAACTGTGTTTATATTTTTCAACCTTAAAGGCTTTGTTTTCTTCTTTTAACTTGATGGCCAGTTCAACATCGACTGAACGTTCGGGCGCTTCGCCATCATTGTAATATTCGTTTTTAACATATTTACCAGCAAACTCTCCCATTTCTGGTCTGAATTTCCCTTGCAAATCGACCAATGGCACTAGGTTGCCGTTTTCATCTTTGACTAATAGTGGTGGAATTTCAGGTGTAGCCTGTTTTGCCACTAAAGCATCATCTGCTCCAAATGTTGGTGCTGTGTGTACAATACCAGTTCCATCTTCAGTCGTAACAAAATCGCCAGAAATGACTCTAAATGCATTTTCTGCATTATCGTTTGGTAACGCATATTTTAAAAGTTGTTCGTATTTTATACCGACTAAATCTGAGCCTTTACATTCTGCTATTACTTTAAATGGAATTTTCCTACTGACTGTTTGAATATCTGCCTCAACCATAAGTTGAAGCTTTTTTTCATCAAATTCATAACCATGTTCATAAAATACAGATTTTAACTTAGGAATGTCTTTTTTGTATTTCACCAATAAATCAAAAAACATTTGAAACTGTACATCCATTAGTTTCTTACCATACAAAATCTCTATTCTTTCTGTTCCTCCAATTTTAGCTTCCTCTATATTTGAAAACTCAATCGATGAATCAAGTTCAAAAAAAGTTTTTTTATCAAATTGGTAGTCAACTAATTTTTTTGCAAGTATCACTTTAACAGGCTCAAATGTATATTGATTATAGGTTTCAACTAAAACATAATCAATCTTAGAACCCACTGTTAATGCCGTATTACTAGGCAAGGTCCAAGGTGTGGTGGTCCACGCTAGAAAAAAAATCCCCCCAGCCCCCGAAGGGGGAGTTTGTTGCTCTTCCCTAAATTGAAACGCTTTATAAAAAGTGTTCATATTTCCCCCTTCGGGGGTTAGGGGGAATTGCGCCACAACCGTAGTGTCCGTAACATCTTGATACGTCCCAGGTTGATTTAACTCATGTGAGCTTAAACCTGTCCCCGCTTTTGGTGAATATGGTTGAATGGTATAGCCTTTATAGATTAAGTTTTTATTGTAAATCTCTTTGAGCAACCACCAAACACTTTCCATGTATTTGGGTTCGTAAGTAATGTATGGATCATCCATATTTACCCAATAGCCCATTTTTTCGGTTAAATCATTCCAAACATCTGTGTATCGCATGACTGCCTTTCGACACGCTGTATTATAATCTTCTACAGAAATGGTTTTACCAATGTCTTCTTTAGTAATCCCCAATTCTTTTTCAACGCCTAACTCTATAGGTAAACCATGTGTATCCCAGCCTGCTTTACGCTTAACTTGATAGCCTTTCATGGTTTTATATCTGGGGAAAATGTCTTTAATAGCACGCGCCAAAACGTGATGTACTCCGGGAAGTCCGTTTGCAGAAGGTGGCCCTTCAAAAAACACAAAGGGTTTGTTGCCTTCGCGTGTCTCCACACTTTTTTCAAAGATGTTGTTTTCTTGCCAATAGCTTAAGATATTATCCGCTACTTTTGGTAAGTCAAGTCCTTTATATTCAGGAAATTTAGCGCTCATTAATCGTTGATTCTTATAAGTTCGCGAATTTAAGGAATTTTGATAAAAAACCCACCCATTTGCGGTAAAAGCGTCAATTTAAAATGTCGTGAACTTAATTTCATTTAAATTAGCAATAATTCAACACGGTATATGCGTTAATAATCCCTTGATTAGCGTTAATTAGAATGCCAAAATATTTGTATCATTGAAACAAATTAATCCTAAATTTATAATTATGAAAAATTTATCAATAGTTTTTGCTCTGGTATTTATGGCCTTGACCTTCAGTTGTAATCAAAATGTAAACGGGCAAGCGCCAGAAGCGGTAAAAAAATCTTTTCAAGCCAAATATCCTGGGGAGAATGATCCTGACTGGGAGAAAGATTCAAACGGTAATTACGAATCTCACTTTAAAATTGATGGCATAAAATACAGAGCCGATTTTAAACCCGATGGAATGTGGATAGAAACGGAATCCAGCATAGAGAAAAAAGACTTACCGAAGGCCATTAGAGAGAAAATTGAAAATGATTATGAAGGTGAAATCACAGAAATTGAAAAAGTAGACCATCACTCAAAAGGGATTTTTTACGATGTGGAATTCAAACAAAAAGGTAAAAATAAAGATATTGAATTCAAGGCCGATGGGAGTGTAATAAATTAATTCTAAATCCTTTTCCTCTCTTTAATTATTATGGCATATTAGTTGCCATAACGTAACCATACAAATTATCTTTGAAAATGATGAAAAGCTTAAGAATATCTTTAATTATATTGATTTCGCTCAGCACCCTGACTTCCATGGGGCAAGATACTAGGGTTAAAAAGAAAATTGGAGTTGCACGAATACCTATTACTGTAATTAATGATACTATTCTTGCGCCATTACCGATTAAGCATATAGAGGAAATTGAGCCTATTTTTGAATTGCAGGACAAAACCCTTCAATCTTTACTTAATAAAGAAATCAACCGTAACCCCTCATGGAAACGTTTAGTAGCCAACAAGTCTTTAGCTATCGGCATTGTAGATTTAAGTGATTCTGATAACATTAAATACGCCGGTATCAATGACGAGAACATGATGTATGCTGCAAGTTTACCAAAAATTGCTATTTTATTGGCAACGATGGATGCTATTGATAAAGGTGAAATAGAAGACACAAAAGAAGTTAGAAACGATTTGCGACTCATGATAAGTAAATCTAATAACCAAGCATCAACCCGAAATATAGACCGTATAGGTTACGAGAAAATAGAAGCAGTCCTTAGAGCGCCAAAAACAAAACTTTATGATGAAGAAGTTGGTGGTGGCTTATGGGTTGGGAAGCGTTATGCTGCTGGTGGAAGGCGATATCCTGAGCCTTTAAAAGGCTTAAGTCATGCGGCCACAGCCAAACAGGTTTGCAGTTTCTATTACCAATTGGTCATGGGGAATTTAATAAGTACAGAACGCTCTAAAGAAATGTTGGAAATCATGAAAAATCCAGCATTACATCATAAATTTGTAAACACGTTGGATAAAATTGCTCCGAAAGCAGACATCTACCGCAAATCTGGTTCTTGGAAAAATTACCATTCAGACTCCGCTTTGGTATGGGGACCAAAAAGAAAATACATTATAGTAGCGCTAGTAGATAATGATTATGGTGAGAAAATTATTCGGAATCTTGTGATGCCTTTAGAGAAGGTCATGAAAAAATCCCGAAATTTGTCCAAACTTAAAAAATTGTAATCTAAATTTTGATAAGACCGTTTTTATATAAAACATTTGGACTAAGAGATGGTGAATTATACATCTCTTTTTTAATGCAGTTATATATCTTTCTAGTCATAACGGTGTTGCTTATTGTTAAACCAACTGTTAATGCTCTTTTCTTATCGCGATTAGGCGCAGACAGCCTACCTTATGGCTACATTATCGTGGCTATTGTAGCAGTCATTACCACCTATTACTACAATAAAGCTGCGATTAGATTTGCCCTCGTTCAAGTTACCACAATTACCCTTATATTTTTTAGTTTAAGTTTTATTGCGTTATGTGCAATTCTTAATTTTGGAGTACTTAATAAATATATACTTTACGCTTATTACGTGGGGGTGTCTCTATTTGCAGTTATTGCCACTTCGCAATTCTGGATTTTAGCCAATATTGTTTTTAACTCTAGGGAAGCCAAACGCTTATTTGGTTTTATTGGTGCTGGTGCCATTGCAGGAGGCGTGTTTGGAGGCTATTTAACGAGTATCATAGTTTCAGCATTCAATAATGTCACCGCAATATTAGTTGCAGCTATTTTAATCTTGTGTTGCATTCCTATCATGCATAAAATATGGTCTTTAAGAATTAAGAAGCTTAATACCTACGTAAGGAAACAACGAAAATATACGGATTCTAATGGCGGTGAATCTGCTTTAAAGATTATTTCAAAATCCAAACACTTAACCTATCTCGCTATTATTACTGGATTAGGTGTGGTTGTCGCTAAATTAGTGGATTTTCAATTTAGCGATTTCGCCAACAAAGCGATACTGGATCCTGATAAATTGGCTTCATTCTTCGGTTTTTGGTTTTCAACCTTTAATGTATTAGCACTGATACTCCAGCTCTTTTTAACAAATAAGTTATTAAGTAAACTTGGCGTTTCTACTACCTTATTAATACTCCCACTGGGCATAGCAATTGGAAGTTTGCTCTTTATAACCTTTCCTGAATTATGGGTGTTAATTATTATAAAAGGGATTGATGGCAGTTTCAAACAATCCGTTAACAAAGCGGCGGTAGAATTATCCATCATGCCCATTCCCTTTCATATAAAAAATCAGGCCAAATCCTTTATAGATGTTGCTGTAGATAGTATTGCTACTGGATTAGCCGGTTTGATGCTTATTTTCTTAATTCGGAAATTAGATCTCGATACAACGTATATTACTGTAATCATATTGTTATTTACTTTCGCATGGATTGTATTAATATACAAACTCAGGGAAGCGTATTTCAATTCTTTCAGAATAAACATTCAACGCAACCTTACCACAGAAGCCCTTAATAAAAAAGAATCTCGAAAAGAGAATACCATCTCGTATTCCAGAAGAATTTTAAGAACTGGAAGCGAAGATGCTATTTTAAACATGCTCGATCAAATTAGCCAATATAAAATTAATGCCTTAAAGCCAGAAATTATTGCCTTACTGGATTTCCCATCTATTTTAGTAAAAATCGAAGCTATTAAGCAGTTGTATGCTTACGATAAAGGGACTGCCATTAACAAGGTTAAATCGCTTATTATTTCCGAAGATGATGAATTGGTTTATACCGCTTTAGAATATATTTTAGAACACTCCTATTTAAATAAAAATGAATTTTTCAATCAATATTTAGATCATGAAAGCAGGTATATCTCCGGTGCAGCATTACTATGTCTTGCTAAGGAGGCATCAGACAATAAACGGCTATCAGAAGCTTATAATTTAGAAAAAAGAATTGCCGATAAAGTTAAATCTTTACATGATGATAATGATGTTGAGCGGAAAGAAGAAATTGCTAAATTGCTTATAACTATAGCATATTCGGGCTTAAGGCAATATTATCCATTTATCAACCTTAATCTCAATCATAAGAAGTCCTACATTGTAAAACACGCTATAAAAGCGGCCGGCATTACTGTCGATGAATCGTATATAGAAGTGCTCATTCGTTTTCTAAAAACCAAAACCTATAGAAACATCGCCATTAAATCTCTTAAAAGATATGGCTCTGAAATAACCAAAACCTTTATTAAGCTAGATAGAAAAGAAGAACTTGGTGTCGACGCAAAACGTTACATCCCTAAAATAGTGCAATCTTACAATACCCAAGGTGCTGTAAAAGTCTTAATTAGGCTTCTTAAAAGTAAAGATGTTATAATACGATTTGAATCTGCAAAATCATTAATCAAATTAAAATCGAAAAGTGAGCATTTATATTTTAATAAACGCTTGTTTAATAATGCCATAATCAATGAAAGTAAATACGTTAAAGATACTTTGGACATTATCGCATCCATTCAATATTTAAGTAAAGGAGATATTGAAGTAGACACCCCTATTTCTGCCGCTAGAGAAAGTCTAATTGGGGTTTTAGAAGAACAACTTGAAACGAGCCTGCAATGTATCTTTAAGTTGTTGAGTTTGGTGTACGAAGAAGCAGATATTAACGTGAGTTACTCGGGGCTAATAAGTGAAGTAAAAGAAGCTCGCATAAATGCCTTGGAATTTTTAGATAATTTACTTCAAAGTCAATTAAAATCAAGAGTCCTACCACTGGTAGAATACTATATTGTGGACGAAAGTGAAGTTAACAATTCGCGCTTGAAATTAAATATCATTCCAGAAAGTGCTTATATAAAATTGCTGATTAGAAAACGAGGGAAACGCATTAAGCTTGAATTGCTAAAACTAATTGAAATATTAAAAAACAAATCTTATATCCCAACAGTGGCATCTTTAACGAAACACCAAAACAAGGATATAAGATTTACTGCTATTGAAACCCTGAAAGAGTTAAAAAAGCTTTAAACTAATTATCACCTGTATCTTCTTCATCTTTATAGTCTACCTCAACAACTGGCGGCTTTTTATCTATATTATCCTTAGAAATCAAGTCATCAATTTTACTTGCCAAGTACATATGCGCTCCTGCCGAGTTTTTATTAAGCACATTCGTCATTAAACACACTATATACTTGGTATTGTTTGGATGTTCTACAATAATTACCGAGTTCATATAATTAAACACATTGCCAGCATATTTTTGACAATTTGGATTCTTTTCACGATCACATTTATAATAGCTCCCCGATTTAAAATAAACAGCAGCACTGTCTAAGCGGTTAGATTTCGCATAACGGATACGACGGTCTGTTAAGTACAACAAGCGTTTAATTTCCAAGCTAGATTTTTCGTCTATTACTTTCCCTTGTTCTAATTTAACCAGATATTTCATTAATCCTTTTGGCGTACCAATACTTCCCCCTTTTCTACCCACGTATCTTCCTGCAGGACGTGTAAACAATCCGCCCAATCTCCAGTCATCTTCTGTAATACCAAGTTCACGTAATGGTTCGTTAACAACCGTATTTGCTAAGTTAGTTAATGAATCTCGAGGCGTTTCCTTAAAATATGTCTCTGCTTGCTCTTCAGTCAGTTCAAAATAGTTTTCTTCAAATGCTGCCATAAGCATCGCTTCTCTATACATGACACTGGCCGCACCATTATTACTTACAGAAACCATGTGGTCTAACCATTCATATAACGAAAACTCATCACTTGCCACAACTTGTCTTTTAGTGAGTCTGTCTTTTTCAATATCATAAATAGGAATGGTGTGATGGTCGCCCGTACCCCAATATCTTGAGGTCACTTTAATATCTCTTAGATACATCACGCGATCTTCCCAAGAGTCTGGACATAATTTTGCTAATTGATAAAAAACCGCATTTAAAACGGCTATTTTACCAACGCTTCCTGGTTGATAGCCAACATTTTCTCTATACGCAGCGTACTTTAAATTTTCGGGATCGGACATATCGAGTACAGCTGCAGAATATCCACCGCCAGGAAATAACCTGTTTATACGTTTAGCAAAATCGTCATCTTCAACTAAAATTTTATTAACACTATCTTCTTTTACATTGGTAAGATTTAGCTTAATATCCTCCAGTTTTTTATAGGCTCCTGCTGGGATGCGCGTATAGCGAACGCTATCCAATTGAAATTTTCTGAGTTGATATAACCTTTTTATGCCCGTGGTTTCGTAACCATCAATAGGATAAAAAGTGAAGCCAAATGATATTAAAATGGCGAACAGTATCGAAATGCTAAGTAACTTTTTCATAATTATATAGATGTTGAAAGCTTAATTTTTAAATTCTTGTCCAGTTTTGGTGCAATAGCCGAAAGATAGTCTGAGCTTTTGGCCTGTTTATTTTCAACGAAAGGACGGATTTGGAACAGCCACAGTTTGTCATCTTTAAAACCAAACTCCACATCAAAAGCCTGATTGTTTACTGATTCTTCAGATAACTTTTTTCTAACTTCTTTTGCAATTTCACGAATATCTTCAATATTCTTATTATTTAAAATAGGTGATTCAAAAGTGGCAATATACTCTTTAGTGCCGCCAGTTTTTGGCAATCGAATATAATCCGATTGTCTCGCAGGCGCCAGTAGCACGTGGGTTTTTTCGGTAATTAATCTTGTTTCTGCAGATTGACCGTCAACGGCACCTCCAGCGCCTTTACTAAATGCCACGGTTAAATCGTCGTCATTTCCAGAATTTATCCCCTTAGTAATCATGACACCAGAGTAATCCACATCGACACTCGGAATAATTAAAATTGACGGGAATACATTTTCGGGGTTAGACAAATACTTCTGCCTCCATTTAAAACTTCTCTCGGTATATGCAGATGCCCAGACACGCTTTATGCCATTTAATATTTCGGCTTCATCTAAAATATTAAATAAAGTGAGGTTTAATCCTGCTCCTGTAAACTCTTTAAGATCTTCCATATTCGTGTCACTTCTTAAAAACACAGGAACATCGCCAATTTTATCTCCAAAAACAGACTTAAAATTACTTTTTAAATCTTTTAAAAATGAGGCGTCAAGTGGCATTTTAATAATGGCTTTATGTAATTTTTCCAAGGCCTTGAGTTGGAAATCTTCTACAGCGTCCTCTGAAGCGCCTTCCGATTGCATTTCATTCGCTTTTGAAAACGTATCATTCAAATATGCCCAGTACGACTTGTTTTCACCAGGCATAGCTTCATCCATATGCGACCTAAAAATCCCGAACGGAATAATTAATCCTTCCACCACCTGATCTGGAAACAACTTTTTCAACTCTCCCAAATTGGCAGCTTTTGGGCCACATAATTTTCCAGAATCCTTGGCGTCTACATCGCGCATGTTCACTACCTTCTTTTTATCCAATCGGATTTGATCTACAGGAACCGCAATTACATTTTTACTACGTTGTTGTTTGCTGAATAAATTCTGCTCAACATGAGACATATCGTCTTCTGTTTTTAAAACCACATTGCCTTTATTGGACACCGCGTAGAATACCATTTTACCACTGTATTTTTTTAAATCCTTAAGATTTTCATAAGACAAGGCTGCGTTAGGAATTCCTAAATTTCTAGCTAATAATTGCACGTGCGACACCAAATTCCCTTCTGATACCGTCATAATTCCTGCTACAGGTTTTAAATCGGCAGGTGGTTTTTCAAAGATGTATATTTTGTTTGTACTCACTTCTACTAAATCGGGATTGCCATCAACAACAACCAACTCCCCTTTAGCGTATCCAGGATTTAAGCCTCTAATGGCACTTTGATTACCGATAGACATCACCGTATTATTAATATTCGTGGCTTTTGCAACAAAACTACCCAATTCACTAACGGTTTCACCAAGATTAAGTGCGATGCTACTTCTAACTCTATCATCAATAAAACTATAGGCTAAAGGTTCAAAGGCTGTATAGATATCCACGTCCTTCTGATAATTGGCTTTAACCATTGAGGCGCTCCATTCTACAGCACTTCGCGCAACACTTAAAACATCGTTTAATTCGTCAACTTTTAATTCATCTTTAGCCAACTGACTTCCTATGGCTTCTTCAATGGCTTGATATTCCCAGTTTTCGAGGAGGCCTGTCCCCATGGCAGCACACACTAAGGTGTTTATTTTTTCCAGATTATGATACAGGGTTTCTGTTTTCCAATCTTGAAGTTGCGATAATAAGGTGTGCTCCAATTCATTTGAAATATCAAGTAAAATCAATTTGTCATCACTCTTATCAAAACTATTTATGTGTAGACGAATGGTGTTTAAAATATTAGCAATATTAGAACTAAAGGATGCCGAAGATTCGTTATTCTTATTATCTTGAATAAATGCCATGATTTTTTTAGTAGCTTCATTAATAACAGAGACACCTTTTAAATCACTTTCTAATTTATCAAAATCGATAGGAGCATAATACTTCTCCATCGTTTCAATAAGTTCTCCAAAATCTCTTTTTAAATTGGTAGATAGCTTCGATTGATTCTTTCTTGCAAAAGTTTTCACAGCATCTACATCAGCAGCTTCTGGCTTTCCATGAATTTTTATTCTTAAATCCATAAAAGGGACATATTCTTCTGAAATAATTTTAGATTGACTCCGCATGAGTTGTGCGATGTTACTATCGCCGTTATGAGGGATATCTTTCAGCGCTTGTCTAATTAAATAATAATTGCTTTGCAGTAAATTGTCATTTTTTAACAACCACTCAAAAAAGTCCTTTCCCCAAGCTTCTTCATCTTCAGATTGAATAGCACCTCTGTAATACTGTCCTTTTCTTAATATCCAGCCGTCATCCACACTGGCTAGATATTTTCCTATTTGATATTGTTTTAACCTGCTATAATTATTTGTTTTATCTAAGAACGCGTCCTTTTCGGCGGCAGCCAAAATATCTCCAAAAAATAAATGGTTGGTTTTTCGCAAATTTATGGCACTTTCTTTAAAACTGGCATGTTGAATGCCACCACCAATACTATCTGGACAAGGATCTCTGGGCTCCCTTATGCTACCGTCTTTACAAAACCATTTAATTCTGTAATATGGCCCGCGGATGTCCTTTTTATAAGTTTCTACTAAATGCTCTAACTGTTTATTAGATAGCTCTTGAGACCAACTTAGTGTGGTAAAAAAAACGAGAAGTAATATAATGTAATTCGATTTGTGCATTTTGATAAATTTGGGTATTAATGTAATATATTTTTTTATTACAATTTGCAATGATAACCTATTAAAATTGTTATACTTAATGGCTTTAGAGATTATTTTAACTCAAATGAACCTAAACAATAAAATCTACTAAATCTTCTATTTTAGAGATGAGCTGAATTTTAATAACTGTGTTTTTTAATGACATTTTATTGTATTTTGAAACAAAAATTGTTGAAAACCCTAATTTTTCGGCTTCCAAAATACGTTGTTCTACCCGTTGCACGGGTCTAATTTCTCCTGAAAGCCCTACTTCTGCCGCAAAACAAAAGTCTTTTTGAAGCGCTACATCTTCATTGGATGATAAAATTGAAGCTACCACAGCCAGATCAATAGCCGGATCATCCACAGTGATACCACCGGTGATATTTAGAAACACATCCTTTGCTCCCAGACGAAAGCCAGCACGTTTTTCTAAAACGGCCAGTAGCATGTTCAAACGTTTTGCATTAAAACCTGTAGCACTGCGTTGTGGCGTGCCATAAACGGCAGTACTCACCAACGCCTGAACTTCAATCATTAACGGACGTACACCTTCTAAAGTAGCTGCAACGGCATTTCCGCTTAATTCTTCATCTTTTTTAGATATTAAAATTTCAGAAGGATTTGAGACCTCACGAAGCCCAGATCCCTGCATTTCATAAATACCCAATTCGTTTGTAGAACCAAATCTATTTTTATGCGCTCTTAAAATTCGGAACACATGATTTCTATCGCCTTCAAATTGCAAAACCGTATCTACCATATGTTCCAAAATCTTTGGCCCTGCAATATTTCCATCCTTGGTGATATGACCAATAAGCAGCACCGGCGTAGATGTTTCCTTGGCGAACTTAATAAGCTCGCTGGTGCATTCCTTTATTTGCGAAATGCTCCCAGAAGAGGATTCAATATAATCTGAATGTAAGGTTTGAATGGAATCTATAATCACAATTTCTGGTTGCAACTTTTCAATTTGCTTAAAGATGTTTTGCGTTTTGGTTTCTGTTAAAATGTAGCAATTGTTATTCTCTGGATGAATACGTTCTGCACGCATTTTGATTTGTTTCTGACTTTCCTCTCCAGAAACATATAAGGTTTTATAAGGCAGCTTTAAAGAAATTTGAAGCAACAAAGTGCTTTTACCAATGCCAGGTTCACCACCCAATAAAGTCAATGAACCAGGAACAATCCCGCCCCCTAAAACACGATTAAACTCGCCATCAAAAGTGTTTAATCTGGCTTCTTTTGAGGCATCAATTTCATTAATTCTTAATGGAATAGCGGTTCTTTTGGCCCTTGAGGTTGGCGGCTTCCAATCGCTCTTCTCAAGTTTCTGAATAACCTCTTCAACAATAGTATTCCATTCTTTACAGGCGTTGCACTGTCCTTGCCATTGCGCATATTGCGAGCCACAGTTTTGGCAAAAAAAAGTCGTTTTTATTTTCGCCATTAATATCCGAAGTCTTCTTTAATTAAATCTGCTTTTTCAAGCATTACATCTTTGGTGATGCCTGCTATTTCATCTAAAGTATAAGCCGACTGATAGGTCCACATTGCTTTTTTAGACTCTCCTGTTTCTTCATAAAAGCGTGCCAAGTAATAATTACCTAAAAGTGTTTTAGGATATTGTTTTCTAGCTATTTTGCCGAGTTCTTCAAAATATTCAAACTTTTCTATTTTTTCTATGGCTGCCGAAATTGCCTTAAAATCGTTTATAAGTATGGTTTTCTCTATGCCGAACAAATTATAAATAGTCTCATACTTTTCTTGAAGATATACAACAGGCGAGGTTTCTAACTTAAGGATTGTTTCTTTATACTCGGCTTTACTAATAGGTTGGAACACACTAAAAATTTTCTCTATAGCATTTGGCAACACATGTAAAGGCAAGGCGTAATGTGAAGGGCCTTCAAAACTTTTAAAGTTGTAATGCAAGTTCTCATTTTCTAATTCAGATAGGTCGGTATGTAAAGCGTTGCTCATCCCGATTATAGGCTTAGAATCACCGCTAGTATTTGCTAGATAGTAAAATGTTTGCGTGTCTATACTTTTTAAACGCTCTGGAATATATTCAATCATTTGAGGCCCCAATTCTGGACTTATCACAATATAACCTTGAAACAATGGCTTTGGTTTCAGTAAAAAATAATTAATAAAATTAGCTGTTTCGCCGTGTCCTACCGCCACTCTAAAATTAGCTGTTCTATAGGTTTTATCAATATAAGGCAATAGCTCCATGCCTATAAACTCAAAAAAATTGACACCTGTTTCAATAGGAAGTGAATTTTGTTCGGAATACATGGAATCATCATAACGTTTATCAAATTGATTTATACCTACTACAATGGCATCTGGCATATCTTCCCAGTAGGAATAATAATCGACGTTACCTGTAACGGCCTCAAAAAGGTAATCGCCATCCAAAACGACAAACACAGGGTAATGCTGATCTTCGTTAGCGTTATAGCCTCTAGGTAGTTGAATTTTTAATTCGCGAGATTCGCCTAATTTTGAAGATTCTATAGATTTATAAATAGCCTGGCCATCAACACTTAAAATGGATACTAGCAGTAACAGAACAAAAAGGAATGGTTTCATAAATAGGATACTGATTTGAGATTTAGTACTGGCAAGATATGAAAATAAGTGAACCCTTAAAAAAGCAAACGCATTGAAGTCACTTTTTTTGCGAACCCTTTTTTCGATTGTAAATAGGTAAATAAATTAAGGATAAGCCTCCGAAAATGATAATCATTAAAGTTTGTGACCCCCACATAATCCATCCAAAGGCAATACTCGGTTCTTCAGCAATTCCAAAAATAGAAAATGCGGCATAAATAGCTAAAGGATAAGAGCCAATACCACCATTTGTAGCGGCAATACTAAAACTGGCAGATATAAAACCTATTAAAATAGCACCTGCTGAAATTCCTTCTAAATCTTCAATGGCAAAGGAAGTGACATAAAACATAAGTAAGTACATAGCCCAAATAAATAGGGTGTGAAAAATGAATGCCCATTTCTTTTTCATCTTAAAAATGCTCAAAGCACCCTCTACCAAACCACTAATAAAATTTCTGATTTTTATTGCAATCTTAGAATCACTATTCTTTATAAATCTTGAAAATAAAAGGACTAATATCGCAAGTATTGAAATCCCAATGATTATTTTAATGGGATCAAAAGTATCTACAAGAAAGCCATAAATAAAATCAAACTGTAAAAAAAGGGTTATTAAAATAATGCCAAACATGACAATAACATCTGCAATACGCTCTGCAACAATAGTCCCAATGCCCTTTTCAAAAGGGACGCCTTCATAATTAGTAAGAATGGATGCTCTGGCTACTTCACCTGCTCGGGGAATGGTATAATTAATTAAATAGGTAGCAAAAACAGCCATGACACTATTACCAAATCTGATGTTGTAACCCATAGGCTCCAACTGAAAACGCCAGCGGTATGCCCGTGATAAATGACTTAGCAAACCCAGGAACATACCCATTATAATATACTTATAATCGGATTTTTTAAGATAGACCAATAACTCTTCAACTGAAACCTTGGATAGCGAATACCAGACCAAAAAAACTCCCAACAACAGTGGGAGTATAATGGTAAGTATTTTTCTTGTTTGTGGTTTCAAAACAACTTATTTTAACAAGTTTGTGGCTTCATCTGGAAATACCAAAGACGGCTTAAAAACTTTAGCCTCTTCAATATCCATGAAGGCGTAGGTTATTAAAATTAAGGTATCGCCAACCGAAACTTTTCTGGCAGCAGCACCGTTTAGGGTAATTTCACCACTGTTTCGCGGCCCTGGTATAACATAAGTTTCAAGACGTTCACCATTGTCATTATTAACAATTTGAACTTTTTCACCTTGTATAATATTGGCAGCTTCCATTAAATCTTCATCAATAGTTATACTACCAATGTAATTAAGGTCGGCACCTGTACATTTTACTCTATGAATCTTAGATTTTACTACTTGAATTTGCATGTGGCAAAGATAATTAATTTAGTGCGATATTATCTATGAGTCTAATATCATCTGCATATACGGCTATAAAAGCTCTATATGATTTTTTGTTTGATTTTCTTTTTACTGGTTTCAAGGTTTCTATATCTGCAATAATAAAATATTCCAATTTTAATAAATCATGTTTTGCAAACTGATTTTCAACCCATTCCGTTATTTTATTAGCACTTTCTGTGCCAAATTTTGCTTTGGCAGTTTTTAGCGTCTTGTAGATAAACGGGGCTGCTTGTCTATATTCCTCTGTTAGACGAGCGTTACGAGAGCTCATGGCTAAACCATCACTTTCACGATGGATTTCGCAACCTACTATGTTTACAGGCATATCGTAATTTCTAACTAGGGCTTTAACTATTTGAAGTTGCTGAAAATCCTTCTTACCAAAATAGGCCTTATCTGGTTTTAAAATATCAAACAACCGTTTCACAATAGTCCCTACCCCGTCAAAATGTCCTTTTCTAAAACGTCCTTCCATTTCGAACTCAATACCACCAAACTTATAATCCTGAGAAATTATATCGCCTTCATATATATCATCAACACTAGGTGCATAAACTAAAATGCGGTTATTTTCGTTAAGTGTTTTAAGCAATTCTACATCGTTATTTAAAGTCCGTGGGTACTTGCTTAAATCATTAGTATTGTCAAATTGGGTTGGATTAACAAAAATGCTCACAACCACATAGTTGTTATCATGAAGCGCTTTTTTCACAAGCGCTAAATGACCATGATGCAAGGCGCCCATAGTAGGGACTAAGCCTATCGTGTGTTGTTGAGATTTTAGTACCTGAATATCAGGCGAAATCACTGTTTTTTGATTGTAAATTTTCACTATTTAATAAAAAATTAACGCGTGCAAACTTAAGATTTTAGAGTGAATTTGCATAAAATTTTGTACTTTTGCGTGTTTTTTATTTTGAATTCTCAAAAGAAAGACAGATACATGACGTGCATTATCAATTTTATAATACCCATAAAATCGTTGTTTGCACATTTTTTAAGACCATTAAAGTCACCAAAACCTAGCATATGAAAGATAAGAGGATATTGTATGTATCATCTGAAGTAGTACCCTATTTACCTGAGACCGAAATTTCATCCATGTCATTTGAAGCGCCAAGAATGGTTAACCAACAAGGCGGACAAATTAGAATTTTCATGCCTAGATACGGGAATATTAATGAGCGAAGACATCAATTGCATGAAGTCATTAGACTTTCTGGAATTAATTTAGTTGTAAATGATTTAGATATGCCACTTATTATTAAAGTAGCATCGATTCCTAAAGAGCGTATTCAAGTTTATTTTATAGATAATGACGAATACTTTAAAAGAAAGGCCACGTTAACGGATGAGGATGGCAAATTGTTTTCTGATAACGATGAACGCGCTATTTTCTTTGCAAAAGGTGTTATAGAAACCGTTAAAAAGTTAAACTGGGCACCAGATGTTATTCATGTGCATGGGTGGTTAGCATCATTACTTCCTGTTTATCTAAAAGAATATTATAAAGATGAACCCTTATTCAATGAAAGTAAAATAGTAACCTCTGTATATAATCAAAGTTTTAACGAAACATTAAATAAAGATCTGTTTAATAAGATTAAATTTGACAACATTAATGATGATGCTATTGAAGGTTTGAAAGAACCAACATACACCAACTTAATGAAAGTAGCTATCGATTATTCTGATGCGCTAATTGTTGGATCAGAAGAAATTCCAGAAAGTTTAGACACTTACATTAAGGCATCTGAAAAACCTGTTTTAGAACACAAACATAAAGATGAATTTGGAGAAGCCTACACGGCGTTTATTAATAATGACGTTTTAAGCTAGACCCACGTTCCTTATATTATATATGAAAAAAATATTTAAAGCCCTAAAATTCTCAAGTCTTTTTAGCCTAATTGTCATTTTATTTGTTGGTTGCGACAAAGACTTTAACATCCTTGAGAGTGATGTTCTTGGTAGAGATAACGCTAACTTTAACACAGGTTTTAATAAACTTCCTGTTTTGGCCTACAATAAAAAGTTAGACTCTGTTCAAATAAACGGTTTAAGCGCTAATTTGCTTGGTGTTTATAACGATCCTTCTTACGGACTCACAAAAGCGAGTATTATTACGCAAGTAACACCAACAACGTTTGGTGTCGATTTTGGCGTTAACCCAATTATTAAATCGGTAACCTTGCACATACCGTATTTTAGTAGAGCTATCGACGTAGATGGTGATGGAAACCTTACTTATACCATACAAGATTCGCTATTCGGAAATCCAGAGGCGTTTATAAAACTCTCTATTTATCAAAACAATTACTTTTTAAGGGATTTTAACCCTAATTCAAGTACAAACGAGGCACAGAACTATTATTCAAATGCTGAAAGTGGCATTAACATGACTGATAATTTTGCTCTTACCGATAACGCTCTCATAAATTTTGACGAGCAAAAGGGCGCTTTAGTATATAATGATGACAATTTCATTCCGAGTGCTGATGCCATTATTACAATTACCGGTGAAGGTGAAACTGCAGTTACGACAAGGTCTGCCCCTGCGCTTAAAGTTGAATTGAACAAAGATTTTTGGACAAATTTATTATTTCTCGATGCCACCGAAGCAGACTTAAGCAATTCTAATAATTTTAAGAATTATTTTAGAGGCTTGTATTTCAAAGCTGAAAATATAGGTAACGATGGTAATATGGTATTGCTTAATCTGGCTTCAAACGAAGCTAATATCACTATCAATTATATCAATGATGCGAGTACCGACGATGATACAGAGACTTATACTCTTAATTTTTCAGGAAACCGATTAAATACTTTTATCAATGATTTTTCATCAGTAATACTAGAAAACGGCGATAAAGATTTAGGCGACCTACAACTCTATTTAAAAGGAACTGCTGGCTCCATGGCCGTTGTAGATTTATTTGGAAATGAAGACCTAAACGATAATGACATTCCAGATGGCTTAGAAGATTTTATTAGTGACTACAGAAAAACGGATAAAGACGGAAAATTTATTACAGAACCGACAACGGGGAATTTCAAACTAAAACGCTTAATTAATGAGGCCCAATTGGTCATTTATGAAGACGTAACGTCGCTGCCTTCAGATGAGGACTACCATAAGTACGACCGTATTTATGCCTATGATATTGCCAATGAACTTCCAACTGTCGATTATTTTATTGATCCTGTAGAAAATAGCCAAGAGCCTTATAACTCAAAAGTCATCAGCTTGGGGCAAAGAATTATTGAAGACGATGTTCCAAAATATAAAATTAGACTGACTGAGCACTTGAACAATATCTTGCTTAAAGATTCAACCAACACCAAATTAGGGTTGGTGATATCCAATAATGTGAACCTCATTAATAATGCGGAAATTTTAGATAGCGAAGATGCGGTTAAGTCAATTCCATCTGTCTCTATTATTTCGCCCAGAGGGACTATTTTATATGGCACCCATAGCACTGTTGACGAAAAGAAAAGAATGGCCTTCGAAATATTTTATACAGAACCCAAAGAAAATTAATCTTTACAATATGTAATTCGCACGCCGAAAGTCATTTATAATTATAAAAAATGACTTTCGTCGTATAAATAGGGAATTCATATAATAATTCTTATTCACTAGCATATATTTCACATATTTGCTTTGAATTAAAACCCCAAAACTAATAGAATCATATGTGTGGAATTGTTGGATATATAGGACATAGAGACGCTTACCCCATTATAATCGAAGGCCTTAAGAGACTTGAGTACAGAGGATACGATAGTGCCGGTATCGCTTTATTTGATGGTACCGATTTAAAAGTATCAAAAACGAAAGGTAAAGTAGCTGATTTAGAAGCGCGTGCAGATATCGAAATTTCAAAAAGTGGAAATGTAGGCATCGGCCATACACGATGGGCAACCCACGGTGTACCTAATGATGTGAATTCCCATCCGCATTTATCAAATTCGGGAGAACTGGTTATTATCCATAATGGAATTATTGAAAATTACGATTCATTAAAACAAGAGCTTATATCTAGAGGCTATGTTTTTCATTCGGATACCGATACCGAAGTGCTCATAAATTTAATTGAAGATGTCAAGAATAAAGAAAATGTTAAGCTTGGCAAAGCGGTACAGATAGCCTTAAACCAAGTTATTGGCGCCTATGCCATTGCCGTGTTCGATAAAAATAAGCCAGAAGAGGTCGTTATTGCTCGGCTAGGAAGCCCTTTGGCTGTTGGCGTTGGAGAAGATGAATTCTTTATTGCTAGTGATGCGTCACCTTTTTTAGAATATACAAAAAATGCCATTTATTTGGAAGATGAAGAAATGGCAGTTATTAGGTTTCATAAACCTATTAAAATCCGTAAAATTAAAGATGATTCTTTAGTTGATACCTATGTACAAGAGCTTCAATTAAACTTAGAACAAATTGAAAAAGGGGGCTATGAGCATTTCATGCTCAAAGAGATTCACGAACAACCTAAAGCGATTACAGATACCTACAGAGGAAGGCTCTTAAGAGGGGATGCCATTATTAAAATGGCTGGTGTTGAAGATAACATGAAGCGGTTTCTTAATGCCAATCGTATTATTATTGTGGCTTGCGGTACATCGTGGCACGCAGGACTGGTAGCCGAATATATTTTTGAGGATCTGGCTAGAATTCCTGTAGAAGTTGAATATGCTTCAGAATTTAGATATAGAAACCCTGTCATTACAGAGAATGACGTGGTGATTGCCATTTCGCAATCTGGTGAAACCGCCGATACTTTAGCTGCCATTAAACTAGCCAAGTCAAAAGGTGCTTTCGTATTTGGAGTTTGTAATGTAGTCGGTTCATCTATCGCAAGAGAATCAGATGCAGGGGCATATACGCATGCTGGTCCAGAAATTGGAGTGGCATCAACTAAAGCATTTACAACTCAAATTACCGTTTTGACATTAATCGCATTACGTTTAGCTAGAGCTAAAGGCACCATGTCAAGTTCAGACTTCCGTCAACACTTATTAGAGTTAGAAATGATTCCTAAAAAAGTTGAAAAGGCCTTAGAAGCGGATGCACATATTAAAATGATTGCAGATGTATATAAAGATTCACGAAATTGCTTATACTTGGGCAGAGGTTTTAATTTCCCTGTAGCTTTAGAGGGCGCATTAAAACTAAAGGAAATCTCGTATATTCATGCTGAAGGCTACCCTGCTGCTGAAATGAAACACGGTCCCATCGCATTGATTGATGAGAATATGCCTATTGTAGTCATTGCTACAAAAAAAGGCCATTACGAAAAGGTTGTGAGTAACATTCAAGAAATTAAATCCAGAAAAGGAAAAATTATAGGTATTGTCACTGAAGGCGATATACAAGTGAAGGAACTAGCAGATCATGTTATTGAAGTTCCAGATACACTAGAATCCTTATCTCCATTACTTACTACCATTCCGCTTCAATTACTATCATACCATATTGCGGTGTTGTTAGATAAAAATGTCGATCAACCACGTAATTTAGCGAAATCGGTTACCGTGGAATAGTTAACGGCATCACAACCTAATTTGAAAATAGTGTGATTTTTATCATTTTAATTGCTAAAATGATAAAAATCACACTATTTTTTTGCAGAAAAACTACTATGCGCGCATAATTTTTTATATTTTTATGTGGAAGTCCTGTATAATATATATATATTGCTAAACTAAACTTAAACTAATTCATACAAATGAAAAAAATTCTCCCAATTTTCATGTTGTTTTTATGCGGTATCACCTACGCTCAAACAACAATTACCGGGACTGTTGTTGATGACAGTGGTCAACCCATTCCTGGTGCAAACATCATAGTTACTGGAACTTCCACTGGAACAGTAACAGACTTTGATGGTAATTTTTCACTCATTTACGCTCAAAACCCTCCATTTTCGGTACAAGCAAGTAGTGTAGGGTTTGAAACAGTGACTGTTGAAGTTACATCAAATAATCAAAAAATTGATTTTATCCTTAACGAAGGAACTTCTCTAGATGAAGTAGTCATTTCGGCATCGAGAACTCCTGAGCGTATTTTCGAATCACCAGTAACTGTGGAGCGTTTCGGATTAAAGGAAATTAAAAATACAGCTTCAGCAGGTTTTTACGATGGATTAGAAAATCTAAAAGGGGTTGATATTAATACGAATAGTTTAACTTTTAAGTCGATAAACACCAGAGGATTTGCAACATTTGCAAACACACGTTTTATGCAGTTGGTAGATGGCATGGACAATTCGGCACCCGCATTGAATTTCCCAATCGGAAATTTGGTTGGAATGAATGAGACCGATGTAGCTAGCGTCGAGCTATTACCTGGAGCGGCATCTGCTCTTTATGGAGCGAACGCATTCAATGGTATCTTATTTATGCGAAGTAAAAGTCCTTTTGATTTTCAAGGCATTAGTGGTTATCATAAACAAGGTATTACTTCGCAAGACGCTGGTGGGGACAATACCTATAGAGATTCTGGTATCAGAGCAGCTTATAAGTTCAGTAATAAATTTGCTGCCAAAGTCAACTTTGGATGGTTAAAAGGGACAGATTGGACTGCTGATAATTATAATGGTAAACCAGGAACTGGTGCTACCAGAGAAAGTCTCGATTATGATGGAATTAACGTTTATGGTGATTTGGTTGCTGCTAACATTAACGTATTAGCTGGCGGAACTGGTATTGTACCAGATGTGGTTGTAAGTAGAACTGGCTACGAAGAAAGAGACTTGACAAACTATAATGCAGAAAGTATTAAAGCAGATTGGGGCTTGTATTTTCGGCCTTGGGAAAATGATTTTGAAATTCAATACGTTGGAAAGTTTGGTACAGGAAATACCATATACCAAGGTAGTAACAGATACAATATTAATGGTTTCTCGCAACAGCAACATAAAATTGAAGTAAAGAATGATAATTTCTTTGTTAGAGGCTATGTCGTTTCAGATAAAGCTGGAGATTCTTATGATATGGTATTCACAGGTGTTAATATAAATAGAGCATGGAAGTCTGATGAACAATGGTTTGGTGAGTATATCAACACTTATGTTGGTGCCACACTTACAGGAGCAACAGATACTCAAGCTCATGCTGCCGCAAGAGCACAGGCAGAGTCAGGGCGTTTTTTACCTGGCACTCCAGAATTTGAAGCTGCATTCAATAAAAGTATTAACGACCCTGATTTGACTACAGGTTCTAAATTCCAGGATGCATCTAAATATTATCATAGTGATGTCAATTACAACTTTAGTCATTTATGGGATGTAGTAGATATTCAAGTTGGTGGCTCATATAGACAATACAGTTTAAATTCTTCTGGGACTATTTATACGGATTTTGATGGTCCTATTGATTATTCTGAATATGGAATCTACACCCAACTCCAAAAAGAATTTGAGTTGAATGATGACATGCAATTAAAACTTACGGGTTCTGCACGTTACGATAAATCTGAATTTTTCGATGGCTTTATTTCTCCCAGAATTTCTGCTGGTTTAACAGTAAACAGAAATCATAATATTAGAGCTTCAGTACAAACAGGTTTTAGAAACCCAACCACACAAGATTTATTTATAGGTCTTAATGCTGGTCCAAGAGTTTTAGTTGGTTCTGCTCCAGATAATTTAGATCGTTATGAAAGAACTTATAACATCAACCCAGGAGGTATTGCTTTGGGTCAACCAGCTACGGTTTCTCAAACGGGTCGAGCTGCTTATGAAAATTCATTCTTAAAATCATCAGTAGATGCATATTTAGCAAGTGGTAACAATGTGAACAATAGAGATGCTAGTTTATTAGAAGTTGGTAACTCTGATGTTGTTAAGCCTGAAAAGGTTACTTCTGTTGAAGTTGGATACAGAGGTAAGCTAAATAAGGTAATCATTGATATGAGTGTTTATTACAACAAGTACCAAGATTTTATTTCTGGAGAAGTTGTGAGCGCACCGTTCTATGGTACTGCTGGAACTGATGATATTTCTGTTGATGCAATTTCAAATCGCGATTTTCGTGATTATCAAACCTATAACAATTCTGAAGCAGATATCAATTCTTATGGTGGCTCTATAGGTTTAAATATGAAAGTTTTAGGAGGTTTTGATTTAGGTGGAAGTTATACCTATACTAAACAGGATTTTGACCAAGCTGCTTTCCCTGACTTTATTACAAGCTTCAATACACCAGAACATAAAACTAAATTAAGTTTTGGAAACACTGAACTATTTAAAAACTTCGGATTTAATGCCGCTTGGAGATGGAGTGACACCTATTATTGGCAAGCTACCTTTGGCAATGGTCAAATTCCAGCCTATCATGTTATAGACGCACAAATTAATTACACAGTCCCATCACTTAAGTCATCATTTAAAGTAGGAGCAACAAATTTACTTGGGGATGAATATTTTACAGCCATTGGTGTTGGTAGCATTGGATCCATGTATTACTTGTCTTGGACTATTAATAACTTATAAAAATTGATTAAAATGAAAAGCATTAAATACATATTCCTTTCAGCTGTCCTAATAACGTTTACAGCTTGTAGTGAAGACGATTACGATTATACCCCAAACCCAGAACCAGTACCAGCTTTTACTGCTGGTAGTGCAGATTTTACAAACTATGTTGCTGTTGGAGCCTCTTTTACAGCGGGTTTCACGGATGGCGCTTTGTTTATTGCTAGTCAGCAAAACTCATTTCCAAACATACTATCACAGCAATTTGGTAGCGCAAATTTTTCACAACCACTGATGAATGATAATATTGGTGGACTACTATTTGGTGGAAACATTATAACTAATCCAAGGCTATTTTTCAATGGCTCTGGACCTGCTGTTTTACCTGCAATACCAACAACTGAAACAACAAATATTCTTTCAGGATCCTTCTCTAATATGGGAGTTCCTGGAGCAAAAAGTTTTCATTTCGTAGCTCCTGGTTATGGTAACCTTGCAGGAGTACCTGTTGGAGCTGCAAATCCTTATTTTGCAAGAATGGCATCATCTACAAATGCAACTATTATTGGTGATGCTGTCGCTCAGAATCCTACTTTTTTCACACTCTCTGAAGTAGGAGGAAATGATGTTTTAGGGTTTGCAACTTCTGGAGGATCAGGAGTTGACCAAACAGGGAATTTGGATCCAGCTACTTATGGTGGAAATGACATTACAGACCCTAATGTATTTGCCCAAGTTTTTTCAGGCCAAGTCACAGCATTAACCGCAAACGGTGCTAAAGGTGTTGTTGCTAACGTACCCTATATTACTAATTTACCTCACTTTACCACGGTGCCATTTGCTCCATTAGATCCAACAAATCCAGATTTTGGCCCTCAAATACCAACATTGAATACAGTTTTTGGTGCGCTAAATCCAATTTTTCAAGCCATTGACCCAAGTCGGGTGATTGTTTTTTCTGAAACGGCGGCAAGCCCTGTGGTTATTAAGGATGAAAGTCTGCCTAATATCGCAGCACAAATTTCAGGAGCACTAGCTGCCAGTCCAGCTTTTCCCGTTTTCCTTTCTCAGTTTGGTTTAGACGGAAGCAACCCGACTATTGTACAAACCGTAGCTGGTTTGTTTGGAAGTTTGTATGGACAAGCAAGACAAGCTACAGAAGATGATTTACTAGTGCTACCAAGTAGCTCAATTATTGGTACAGTAAATACCGCTTTTGCAGGCCAACTAGCCCTAGCAGGATTATCTCAAGCTGTTGCGGGTCAATTTGCTGTAGAAGGCGTCACGCTTCCTTTAGAAGATAAGTGGGTTTTATTACCAAGTGAACAGCTCGCTATTAGAACTGCAACAGATGCTTACAACGCAACAATTGCGAGCGTTGCTTCTGCTAACAGTTTAGCTTTGGTTGATTTTAAAGGCATTTTGGAGGAGGCTTCCACTACAGGAATCTCTGATGGTGATTTCACGCTTACAACTGATTTGGTTTCAGGTGGTTTAGTAAGTTTAGATGGTGTACATTTAACAGCTAGAGGTTATGCTATAATGGCTAATAAATTTTTGGAAGCTATTGATACTACTTATGGCTCCAATTTTATAGCTGCTGGAGTTAAGGCAAATCCTGGAGATTACCCAACAAATTATTCTCCTAACTTATAATAATTCAATTCAAATATATTATACTGAAACACCTTCTTACCGAAGGTGTTTTTTTTGTCTAAAAAAGGCATAGTTTGATACAAAAATTTAAATTAAAAAATATATCTTTGCACGCGAAAACATCAAGTGTGTTCATAGAATTAAATCGCATAATATTAAACATATAAGTAATGTCTAAAGTTACAGGTAGAGTTGCACAAATAGTAGGTCCCGTTATCGATGTTGAATTCGGTGCAGGTGCTGAACTTCCAAAAATTTATGATTCGTTAGAAATTAAAAAAGCAGATGGTTCGCTTTTAGTACTTGAAGTACAATCTCACATTGGTGAAGATACTGTTCGTACTATTGCTATGGATTCGTCTGATGGTTTAAGTAGAGGTACTGAAGTTGTTGCAACTGGAGCACCTATACAAATGCCAATTGGAGGTGATGTATATGGCCGTTTATTTAATGTAATTGGAGATGCTATTGATGGTCTTGGAGATTTACCTAAGGCGGGTGATGCTGGATTGCCAATTCACAGACAAGCACCTAAATTTGAAGATTTATCAACCTCTACTGAAGTTTTATTCACAGGTATTAAAGTCATCGATTTAATTGAGCCCTATGCAAAAGGTGGTAAAATTGGATTATTTGGTGGTGCCGGTGTAGGTAAAACGGTATTAATTCAGGAGCTGATTAACAATATAGCTAAAGGACACGGTGGACTTTCAGTTTTCGCTGGAGTTGGAGAAAGAACGCGTGAAGGGAATGACCTTTTAAGAGAGATGTTAGAATCTGGCATTATTAAATATGGTGACGACTTTATGCATTCTATGGAAGCAGGCGGATGGGATCTTTCTAAAGTTGATAAAGCTGGAATGAAAGAATCTAAAGCGACGTTTGTTTTCGGACAAATGAATGAGCCTCCTGGAGCACGTGCACGTGTGGCCTTATCTGGTTTAACCATTGCTGAATATTTCCGTGATGGTGCTGGTGAAGGACAGGGAAAAGATGTCCTTTTCTTCGTAGATAATATTTTCCGTTTTACACAAGCTGGATCTGAGGTATCTGCATTACTTGGTCGTATGCCATCTGCGGTAGGTTACCAACCCACATTAGCAACAGAGATGGGTGCCATGCAAGAGCGTATTACATCAACAAAAAGAGGTTCTATTACATCTGTACAAGCGGTTTATGTACCTGCAGATGATTTAACCGATCCTGCTCCCGCAACAACATTTGCTCACTTAGATGCCACAACGGTATTATCTCGTAAAATTGCTGAATTGGGTATTTATCCTGCGGTAGATCCGTTAGATTCTACTTCAAGAATTTTGACTGCTGATATTTTAGGAGCTGAACATTACAACTGTGCGCAACGCGTAAAAGAGTTATTACAACGATATAAAGAATTACAAGATATTATTGCCATCCTTGGTATGGAAGAATTATCTGAAGAAGATAAAATGGCTGTTGGTAGAGCAAGACGTGTACAACGTTTCTTATCACAACCGTTCCACGTGGCTGAGCAATTTACAGGCCTTAAAGGTGTTTTAGTAGACATTAAAGAAACCATTAAAGGGTTTAATATGATTATGGATGGTGAATTAGATCACTTGCCAGAAGCAGCATTTAACCTTAAAGGAACTATTGAAGAAGCTATTGAAGCTGGTGATAAAATGTTAGCTGAAGCTTAATTGGTTAATGGTTTATAGTTTATGGTTGCTAGTTTTACCAACAACCATAAACTAATAACAAACAACTATAAAATATGTATTTAGAAATTGTATCTCCAGAAGCATCCCTAGTAAGTGGCGAAGTTGAAAGCGTTACTGTTCCAGGTGTCGATGGTGAATTCCAAATGTTAAATAATCATGCCGCCATTGTTTCACTATTGGCTGAAGGTGAAGTAAGGTTTCAAGGAAATCCTGCAATTACCATAGGCTACGAAAATAAATTTACTCAGAAAAACGGTAAATGGGTTATGCATATTAATGGCGGAACCATTGAAATGAAAGATAATAAAGTTATTGTTTTAGCAGACTAGATTTTATTTTACAATATATTAAAAACGCGAAGCAAATGCTTCGCGTTTTTTTATGCCCTTTACCTAATCTTTAATAGGCTAAGTTCTTCATTTGCATTCATCAAAATAAAATATAATTCGTCGTTTATAACAATACGCTCAATAGCCTTAACTTCATTATTCGGCAAACTTATTAAATCTTTATAGTCAGATATTTTATTGTTGTTATAAGTTAAAATATAACATTGAGAAGCATCGTAACGTATCGTTTCAACTTCTGAATCATATATACTTCCAACTCCCAATAATTCAAGTAAACCATCATTATTCATATCTAAAAACTCAAAATCTAGCGTAGGTCCAAATTGAGCTAAATTGGGTAAGCTTTTAAATTCAAAATCCCCATTGCCATTATTCTGAATATAATACGAACTAAAACTGGAGGCTTGTAAATGAAGGGCAGACTCGATATTTTCTTTTCCGTAAACATCCATAATATTCGAATTGGCAAACTCTCTAAATGTTTTAATTTTTTCGTTTAAGAAAGGTGTTTGTTGAGATGAACATTCCTTACCACGAATAGGAAATAAATCGCCATCAGATTCTTTACTTAATGCAATATCGTAGCTAGCATTGTCATCAAAATAATTAGCATAAATATGTAGTGGTTTCTTTTCTGTTGGATGAAATTTATTATTTTCTCCTAAGTTTCCAACAAAATAATCATCATCGCCATCGGTATCAAAATCTATCGCGCATATGGTTTGAAACCAACCTGTAATGGTATTTGTTGGCAAATCTACTTTTGTAAAAGTGCCCTTTTCATTATTAAAAAATGTGACAGGCATCCATTCGCCTGCCAAAACTAAATCGACATCGCCATCACTATCATAATCTGAAAACTGGGCATCGTTTACTAAACCAATGGTCTCTAACTCCTTAGCTTTTATCGAAGTCATGTTTATAAAGTATCCGTTTTTATTTTCCAATAAATACGATGTTGGTTCCTTGGGATATTTCCCTGGAACTATGCGTCCGCCAACAAATAAATCTAAATCACCATCATTATCATAATCGCCAGTGGCAATGGCCTTTGTAATCGTCAACATTTCTGGAAGTTTTCGTTTCGAAAAATTTCCTTTACCGTCATTTATATATAACCTGTCTTGAAGTAAAGTGCTTTTTTCTGGTTGACTGTAGTTACCCGAAGCAACATATAAATCTAAATCGTTGTCATTATCAACATCAAAAAACAATGCATTGTTATCATTATACGCTTTATCTTTTTCAAATAACTCCTGATTTGTTTTCACAAAAGTTCCTAAATTATTTTGAATATAAAGTTCTGCAGAAAATCCTATTGTATTTCCAATGAAAACATCGTCTAAACCATCGTTATTCACATCGGCAACGCTTAGTGCATTATCAATTGTAGATTGCTTTTGAGGTAATAATAACTGCAAGTTGTAATCGTTAAAATTAACAGATTTGTGTTTGTAATCAATTCCTATGCTAGAGGCAGAAATTGAATCGAATAATGACACTTCTTTTTTAACATCAACATCTTCTTTTTTTGCTTTTGAATAAGACAAGGTTAAGCGCTTATTTGCTTCAATATTTGTTAAAGTTTCTGTCTTATTATCATTCCAAATCACTTTCAAACTATCTACAACTTTTGATTCTCCCAACCCAAAATTCAAATTAAAACTTACTGATGATTGATAGCCTCTACTCGTATATAGTTGCTTTAATTGTTGTGTATTATTAGTGTAAACTTCAACTTTTGCACCGATGCCTTTTATGTTTTCTTTTGAGCCTTCTAAACTTAATGTTACATAGTTAGCTTCTGTATTATTCCTATAAATAGATGCTTTATCTGACTGATTATTAAGCACAAGATCGAGGTCGCCATCATTATCAAGATCGGCATAAGCGGCACCGTTTGAATTTATTTTAGCGTCAAAACCAAAATCAAGAGAGACATCTTTAAAAGTATAATCGGCATTATTTTTAAACATATAATTTGTAAGCTTTTCTGAAGGAATTAAATTAGTAGCTTCTTCTAAACTTTCCTTTTTATTATAGTTTATATTTTTTCTGCGCATGGTATTTCTAAAATCCTGATTAGAAAGGTCTTTATCTATTCCGTTGGTAACAAACACATCGTTAAAGCCATCATTGTTAAAATCGGCAATTAAGGGCGCCCAACTCCAGTCTGTTTTTGCTATTCCCGAAAACTGGCCAATTTCACTAAAAGTTCCATTTCCGGAATTAAGTTGTAACATATTAGACATGTATTGATGGTGATAGCCTTTGTTCACCATACGATTAAATTTTGCCGTGCTCATGGATGGCATATTTTCTTTTCCGCGCTTTCTATCGGCAGCCATCATGTCTAAAACAATAAGATCTGGTAACAAATCATTATTAATATCAGCAAAATCAGAGCCCATGCTATTGTTTGAAATATGCTTAAAGTTCTCTAGAACAGAGTTTTCGAAAGTGCCATCTTTATTGTTAATGTATAAAAAATCGGGTTCTAAAAAATCGTTTGCCACATAGATATCTGGCCATGAATCGTTATTAAAATCGCCAATAGAGGCACTTAAACCCCATGCTTTTTTAGTGGAAATCCCCGATGTTTTCGTGACGTCTTTATAGACGCCATTGTCGTTTCTGAATAACCGGTCTATATCATCTTTTGTTAATCTACTTTGATATTGAGGTGGGCTGAGTAAATCGTTATTAAAATTTGAGCTATGGTTAACGAGATACATATCTAAATCGCCATCTTTATCGTAGTCTAGAAAATAAGCCTGTGTTGAAAAACCATATTCTTTTAGCCCATATTTTAAAGCCTCTTCCTTAAAAGTATTGTTTTTTTGATTGATAAAAAGCTTGTTTTGCCGCGCCCTGCGATTGTTTAATGATCCCGATTTACAAACATAAATATCCAACCACCCATCGTTATTAATATCTACCATAGCAACTCCTGTAGTCCAGCCTGTATCATCTTCGACTTTAGCTTTTTCAGTAATATCTTCAAATACAAAGTTCCCTTTGTTTAAGTATAATTTATTGGAATTTTGATTAGAGGTAAAGTAAACATCTTCTAAACCGTCGTTATTAATGTCGCCTACAGCTACGCCTCCGCCATTATATATATATGAGTAGTTTAAAAAATTGAAATCCAAATTTTCTTCAACTTTATTCTCAAAATCTATTTTAGAATGGCTTTCTGGAATCGCTGTGAACACAGTGTTTTTTCCATCGTCAAAAGGAACAAAATTGTTTTCTTCGCTACAGCTTATACAAAAGCAAATTAAGGTTATGAATAATATGTGCTTTAAACTCATAGCTGACTTCATTTATTTTAAAAAATATATTAAAAACGTGAAGCAAATGCTTCGCGGTTTTTTATACCCACAGATTAATGTAATATCCATTTGTAAAAGGAATCAAAAACATTAAACCATAAAAAAATTACTCCTTTTTTAATCCAAGTTTATGCCCCAAAAAAGCATAATATAAAATAATGAGATAACATGGTAATAAAATCCAATAACCTTTTGTAGAAGCTTCTGCAAATGCCATGGCATCACTCATACCTTGAGCAACTAAATCCGCTTTATTTCCATCAACTAATTTTCCATATAATGGAGGTATTATTGCGCCTCCTGAAATAGCCATAATTAACAATGCTGAAGCTGTTTTAGTGAATTTACCCAACCCCTTTAATGTTAAAGGCCAAACAGCTGGCCAGACCAATGCATTAGCTGTCCCCAATGCTGCTACAAAAAGAACGGATACAAATCCTGAAGTAAAAATTATACAAAAAGTAAATATTATTCCTAAAATAGCGCTTGCTCTTAATGCTAAAGCTTGATTAACATATTTAGGAATTAAAAACACACCTAGTCCATAAGTAGCAACCATCGCCATTAATGTAAAGGTTGTGAAAAATTTAGCATCAGTGGCGGGAAACCCTAAAGAAATACCGTAAGCTATAATAGTGTCACCTGCTATAACTTCAGCACCAACATACACGAAAAGGGTTAATACTCCTAGCCATAAATGTGGAAATTGAAAAATACTGGTTTTAGCTGTTTCTCCTTCTTTTGATACTTCAATCGGTTCGGCTTCAACATGTGGCAACGGTGCTTTTCTAATTAGAACCCCTAATATAAAAAGAACAACTGCCATAACAATATAAGGCGTTACAACACTATCTGCCATAGCATCTAACAAGAGTCCTTTTTCAACAGCACTAACGATACTTAATTTTTCTTTAATTTCGTCTATTCCTGATAATAAAAGAGCTCCAAAAATTAGTGAGCCTAAGGCACCTGCAACCTTATTCGCAATTCCCATAATTGCTATACGCTTTGCGGCACTTTCAATAGGTCCTAAAATAGTAATATAGGGGTTTGAAGCTGTTTGTAACAAAGTCATCCCCATACCTTGTACAAAAATCCCTAATAAAAACACCCAATATGTTCTTGCCTCTGCTGCTGGAATAAAAACTAAAGCACCAATAGCCATGACAATTAAGCCTAAAGACATCCCTTTTCTATACCCAATTTTATTAATTATATAGGAAGCGGGTAAAGCCATAACCACAAAGGAAATGTAGGAAGCTGATGCTACTAAAAAGGATTGTGCAGACGTTAATTCACTAATAGTTTTCATAAAAGGTATTAAAGCACCATTAATCCAAGTAACAAAACCGAAAATGAAAAATAATCCGGCTATGATAAGAATTGGAACTAAGTGTTTGTTCTTTGCTTGCATTGATGTTTCTAGATTATTAGCTATGGTTATTAATAAAATTATATTTTAGTTTGTTTTACCGTCATTAATATTGAAGATGCATTCTTTAGTTTGTTTATATAATTACGTCCAATTCCAAATAATAAGTTCCCAATTTTGATTATTTGACATATACCTTTTTAGCAACTTAAACCCTATTGTTTTATGGGCATTTAAAGACCTCGTATTTTTTCCGTCTACCTCGGTAATTATCGCATCAAATTCATGTTTTACATGGGTTTTCATGGCATTGTAAAGCCCTCTAAATACACCTTGTTTTCTAAATGCTTTATCAATGCAAATCTGCCCCATGGTTATATAGCTAAGATTTGGATCTACACAGCTATCTATTTTCTTAAACATGGGTTTTAAAACAGGTATCTCTTCCTTAAATGCTTTAACCATAGATAAGGCATACCCAATTACGTTGCCATTACTTTTTGCAATGGTGTGGGCACAGGTATTGTTCATGGCTTTTAAGATGGAAAAATCATGTTGTACGGTTACAAAGCCTTCAGATTTGCTCTCTGCTTTGGATATAGAATCTCGAATATTTACATGTTGAAGATCGAGAATTTGATATAACTCCTCAGTAGTTTCTGCCTTTTTGTAAATTATATTTTTCACTTAAAAGACTACACTTTTTTAATCACATTGGTAACAATACCCCAAATGATAAAATCATTTTCGCTTGTAATTTTTATTATGGGATAATTGGGATTTTCTGGCTGCAACCAAACCTCATCTTTATCTACTTTTAAACGTTTTACTGTAAACTCACCATCTAAAAAGCAGACCGCTATTTTGTTGTTTTCTGGTTCCAGGCCTTTATCTATAACCAACAAATCATTGTCGTCAAGTCCTGCTCCAATCATAGATTGCCCGCTTACCCGTGCAAAAAAAGTGGCTTCTTTGTTTTTAATAAGTTCTCTGTCTAAAGAAAGTCGCTCTTCTTTAAAATCTTCGGCTGGCGAAGGAAATCCTGCTGAAATGCCGGTATCTAAAAATACGGCATCCAATCCGTTGATGGCTTCTGGTGTGAAAAGCGTTAAACTTTTAGAGGTATGAAGTATCATGTTTATTTGTGTATTATTTTTTTGCTTTAGTGTTGCAATCCTTTGTATTCGCTAACACTTTATAATGACATTTAAAACCTTTTGCAATCTGACTAAGGTGGATGTGAAAGTAAATATACGAGAAAGTGATATTTAAATTGAAAAAGAAACTATTAAAATAAAATTTTATTGTATATCCGTAAACACCCCTATATTGATTAATATTTTGTATATTTAATTGATTCAAAAACAGTTAGCTATGGATATATTTTCTTTTGGGGTTCATTTCACAGATGAAAAGAGTTGCAGGCTTCATTTCAAGGAGCAAAGGGACAAGCAAGGTGTTGTTTGTAAGCGTTGCGGATGTACAGACCACTATTGGCTGATCAATAAATGGAGCTATCAATGTAAATCCTGCAACTCAAGGACATCATTGCGCAGTGGCACCATAATGGAAAGCTCTAAATTGTCATTTCTGGTTTGGTACAAGACCATTTTTTTGATGAGCACCACAAAAAAAGGATTTTCCAGTAAAGAGATACAGCGCCAGTTGGGGCTAAAACGTTATGAGCCAGTTTGGGCAATGGTCCATAAACTGCGTAGAGCAATGGGGGATCGTGATGACAGGTACACATTGGAAGGAATGATAGAAATGGATGAAGGCTATTTTACTATTGAAGCCTCGGAACAAGCACACAAAACCCAAAAAGCAGGTCGAGGGAGCAAAACTAAATCCAATGTTATGATTATGGCAGAAAGCACCATACTGGAAGATATAGAAACAGGAAAAGTAGATAGACAATGCCGTTATTTTAAAGCTAAGGTATTAGAAGACCACAAGGCAGATGGCACAGACCAAAGCTTCAAAGACGCTATTGATGACGAGCAAACTATTATATTTACAGATAAGAGTACTTCATATGTAAATATTGCAGACTATGTAGAAATACATATGACAGAGAAATCAAACGAACAAACCACCAAAGAAACACTCAAATGGGTGCATATAGCAATAAGCAATGCTAAAAGGAACTTTGCGGGAACTTATCATAAAATCAAGAAGAAATATTTGCAATTATATCTGAACGAGTTTGTTTATAAGCTCAACCGCAGGTATTTTGGAGAACGAATCTTTGATAGGCTTATTATTGCTAGCATTACAGCTAATGGACATTAAACGGATATACAAAAAATTTTTGATCTTAAAAAAACTTCGCTTTCTTTATAATAGAATTCCCAATACGTTTATAGGTCACTTTTTTGCCCTTTGCACAAAAATGATACACTGCTTTTTCCTTTTGTTCTTTATAAGACAACAATAAAACATCAGTGACATCGCACTTATAGTCTTTAGCAACCTTTTTCTTTACATGATCAATTGTGGCATGACCTCGCTTTAATTTTGATTGGATTTTACTATCTAACTTTGGCTCTTTAAACCCTTTCTCCATATTACAGGCATTCTTACTTAATTACTTAGAGCCATCTGCAACGGCACCAACTGTAGCTGGTTTTTCTGAATCGATATACTCCCAAGAAAAATCAGTCTTTAGTAAAACGCGTCTGCCATCATCTGTTTTTACAATATGATTATCTTGGGCAAAACCGATACCAGAGATCGTAAATAAGAGCAATAAAAAAATCGTTTTCATAGTGCGTATATTTTATAGAATTATAAAAATACACTTTTCGTGTTAAACTAATCTTCTACATATTCTAAAATATCGGCTGGTTGGCAATCTAAGGCTTTACAAATAGCCTCTAATGTTGAAAACCGAACCGCTTTAGCCTTACCCGATTTCAAAATAGATAGATTGGCAGGCGTTATATCTATAATTTCGGCCAATTCATTGCTACGCATTTTACGCTTCGTCAACATGATATCAAGATTTACAATTATTGGCATAAGTTAGATTGTTAGGTCGTTTTCAGCTTGAATTTCAGTAGCTCGTTTAAATAATGACGCTATAACAAAAATGACACCAGCCATAAATATATATGCAGAAGTCTCCATTTCTAGTTCTGTAAAAATCACTTTGTAACTCAACCATTTGGTATAAGCATTCGAAATAATCCCCAAGAGACCCACACTTAATGAAAAATAACTAATTTTAAAAATCAGTTGTACTACTACTCCATCAAATGGCCTATTAAAATCCATTGTTTTAAATATTTTAATTAGAAGGTAAAAAATATAAGCCTTTATAATTACAATCAATACAAAGAGCAACACAACAAAAGTGTAGTGCATCTCACTAAAATCATAAAGATTAGAGATATCAATTCCCATATATAAATTTTCGGTAGCCTTCTTATTTACAAAAATGGTAAGAATTGACACTATAGCTATGGCACCCGCTTTAATACAGTAGCCTATAAATACAATCCACGATACTACGTTCATTATGTTTAAAACTTGTTTTGTTTTCATAATTATTATTGTTTTTCGATAACAAATATACAAAAATTATTGATAAACAATAATTTTTTATTAAAAAAAGATAAATATAAATTTTTAGACCTATCATGTTTTAAAAACCTGACAGGTCTTTGTACATTTGATTTGTGATTCCAAAAAAACTTCAACAAAAACTAGAAGAACGCAAAGCGAATAACGCTCTGAGATATTTGGGAACACCATCTAATTTAATAGACTTTTCATCCAATGACTATTTAGGTTTTTCTAAATCTGAAACCATTTTTAATAAGACACACGCGTTTTTAGTGGGGCATAACATGACCCAAAATGGGGCTACGGGCTCTCGTTTATTATCAGGTAATCACACTTTATATCCTATTACTGAAAATATAATTTCAAATTTTCACAACAGTCAATCTGCACTCATGTTCAATTCGGGTTACGATGCCAATATCGGGCTCTTTTCGTCTGTCCCACAGCGCAACGACGTGATTTTATATGATGAATTTGCACACGCTTCCATACGTGATGGCATCTCTATGAGCCATGCCACAGCCTATAAGTTTATGCACAATGATCTGGAAGATCTAGAACGTCACCTTGTGCGTTGCCGACAGATTTCAAAGGAAACCACTATGTATATAGTAACAGAATCTGTGTTTTCTATGGATGGTGATTCGCCAGATTTAAAAGCCCTAGTTACCATCAGCAAAAAGCATCAAGCGCATGTTATTATTGATGAAGCACATGCGGTTGGTGTTTTTGGAAAAAATGGTGCAGGTCTTGTTCAAGAATTAGAATTAGAACAGTATATATTTGCTCGCATTATAACCTTTGGAAAAGCGCTGGGGTGTCATGGTGCTGCTATTCTTGGAAGCGAGCCCTTGAAAGCATATCTCATCAATTTTGCGCGTAGTTTTATATATACTACCGGGCTACCACCTCATAGTTTAGCCACCATTCAGTTTGCGTATCAGGAATTAACTGATACAAAAATCAGACATAAACTGCATCAAAATATTCACTATTTTAAATCGGAAATCACTAAAAATAATATTGAAAATATCTTTATTGAATCTCATTCGGTGATTCAGTGTTGTATTATTTCAGGTAATGATTTGGTAAAATCTATTGCAAAAAAACTACAAGACCATCAGTTTGATGTCAAACCAATAGTATCACCAACCGTTCCTAAAGGCAAAGAGCGCTTGCGTTTTTGCTTACACAGTTATAATACTAAAAAAGACATCTCAGCGGTTTTAAATTTGCTGGCAACTTTTATAAATTAGGCATGACGGAAACACCCAATAAAATGTATGAGCGAAATATTTAAAACCATAGCACGATTTCAATATTCCATGGAGGCACAAATCGTAAAAGGCCGACTGGAAGCCGAAGGCATACAAGTGTTTCTATCAGACAACCTAACCATAGATACAGACCCGTTGGTAAGCCATGCTATTGGCGGCGTGAAACTCAAAGTGTTATCCCGTCAAGCGTTGGAAGCACAGCATATTTTAGAGTCTATCAAAAAATATTCTATTGATGACGATGGTAATACCGTAAATTGCCCAAATTGTAAAAGCGAAAAAATAGAACTCTTTTCAACAATAAAGGATGCTAAATCATTATTCTGGTTTATTTTTGGTGTATTATTTTCAACACTCCCATTTTACACAAAACATAAATATAGGTGTGAAAATTGTAAAACAGAATTTGATTTAAAATGAACACCTATTTCATTACAGGAATTTCAACCGATGTCGGTAAAACAATCGCTTCAGCAATTATAACGGAAGCTTTAGAGGCCGATTATTGGAAGCCTATTCAAGCTGGGGAATTAGACCATGGCGACACCAAAAAAGTAGAACATTTAATTTCAAATAAAACATCGAAATGTCACCCCAATAGCTATGCGTTACAAACTCCAATGAGTCCACATGCAGCTGCAGAAATTGAGAATATTTCAATTGACATTAAAAAAATTAAATCGCCGAAAACTAAAAACCATTTGGTTATTGAAGGTGCGGGCGGATTGTTGGTCCCTTTAAATGACACCCAGACCGTTTTAGACCTCATCAAACCAGGATATATGGTCATTGTGGTATCTCGTCATTATTTAGGAAGCATTAACCATACACTGCTTACCGTGAATCTTTTAAAAGAAAAAGGCTTTAATGTGTCTATCATCTTTAGCGGTGCGGAACACGTAACAACCGAACGTATTATTTCTAAAATGACAGGTGTTCCCATCATTGGAAGAATTGATGAAGAGCCCTATTTTGATAATAATGTGATTAAGGAATATGCCGAAATTTTTAAAGAAAAATTGTAATCAATGTTACCTTGAAATTGCTTGTGCCGAATTTATTTCAGTATTTCAGGGGTAACATCAAAAAAATATGAGATACTGAAAACGAGTTCAGTATGACGCTTATGAACTTACAAGAACGCGACAAAAAACACCTATGGCATCCCTTAACGCAACATAAGTTGCATCCCGATACCGTAGCCATAACCAAAGCCGAAGGTTGCATCCTAACAGATGAAAACGGTAACGAGTACATTGATGCTATAGCCTCTTGGTACACCTGTATGTTTGGGCATTGCCATCCGTATATTACCAGTCGAGTCTCAAAGCAAATGCAACAACTCGATCAAGTGGTGTTTAGCGGTTTTACTCATAAACCAGCTGTAAAACTTAGCGAAGCGCTTATAAAAATCCTCCCTGAGAATCAAAACAAGATTTTCTTTAGTGACAATGGTTCTACGGCTGTTGAAATTGGAATTAAAATGGCGCTACAGTTTCATTTTAATAAAAGTGATAAACGGAATACCTTAATTGCCTTTGAAGATGGATTTCATGGCGACACCTTTGGTGCCATGAGTGTTTCTGGATTATCGGTTTATAACGGCCCTTTTGAAGACTTCTTTTTAGATGTACAACGCATTCCTACCCCTAATGGCAAAAACCATGAAGACATATTAGACACTCTGGAGGCTATTGTTAAAACACATGATGTGGCAGGCTTTGTTTACGAACCTTTGGTACAAGGTGCCGCCGCCATGAAAATGCATGACGCTGAGGGTTTAAATGCTATTCTAAACTTTTGTAATGACCATGATATTATTACTGTGGCAGATGAAGTCATGACCGGTTTTGGGAAAACAGGCAGGCACTTTGCATCACTCTATATGGATACAAAACCAGATATTATCTGTTTAAGCAAAGCACTTACCGGGGGTTTATTACCTATGGCGCTTACCACCTGTTCCCAGAAAATATATGATGCCTTTTATAGCGACGACCTTAAAAAAGGACTTTTTCACGGGCACACCTATTCTGCAAATCCACTGGCTTGCACCGCTGCTTTGGCGAGTATTGAGCTTTTGACCTCGAAAGAGATGCAAGACAACATAGCCCGCATTACCGATTCACATCAAGCGTTTGGAGCACGTATAAAAAACCACCATAAAGTAGTATCTATTCGGCAAATGGGTATCATTTTCGCACTAGACCTGAATGTTGAAATGGCACGTTATGGTAACTTACGAGACAAGTTATTCCAGTTTTTTATGGATAAGGGTGTCTTTCTGCGCCCATTAGGCAATACCATATATATTCAAGCGCCATACGTGATTACTAAAATTCAATTGGATAAAGTGTATCAAGTTATTGAAGATGCTTTAGAAATAGTATAACTTTGTCATCCGAACGTCAATCTAAATTTATTTCAGATTTACATCCCAACATGATGAGGTGCTGACACAATCCCAATATCGGGACAGCATGACAAAAACATATGGACAAACCAATCTCTATAACGGCTATAGCATCTATTTCCCCCTTGGGAAAATCATTGGCCGACACTTGGACGAATTATCAAACGGACAGCCATTTTATCAAAGAAAAAAAGTTTAAAAATGATCCTGTTTTAGTCGCTGAAATTCCAAAAGAAGCAAAACAAGACATTGAATTATTAAGACAATCTGACAGCAAATATAAATCGCTTGACAATACGGTTTTATATGCCATTTACGCCTCTAGACAAGCCGTAAGAGATGCCGGTTGGAAAAATACAGACAATTTTGGTATCAATATCGGCTCATCAAGGGGCGCGACACATCTCTTTGAAACCTATCACGAAGATTTTCTTAAAAATAACAAGGCCAAAACCCTAAGTTCGCCAACCACAACTTTAGGGAATATCTCATCTTGGGTGGCTCATGATTTACAAACTAAGGGCCCAAACATTAGCCATTCTATTACCTGTTCAACGGCATTGCATGCGGTACTAAACGGAATTGCTTGGATAAATTCTGGCATGTGCCGTTCCTTTTTGGTTGGCGGCAGTGAAGCGCCATTAACAGGGTTTACTATTGCGCAAATGCAAGCTTTAAAAATTTATGCTAAAGACACTAATGACTATCCGTGCAAAGCCTTAGACCTGAACAAAACCCAAAACACGATGGTATTGGGAGAAGGCGCTTCTATGGCCTGTTTAGAATCTGGCAGAAAAGAAAATGCCTTAGCTATTATTAATGGTATGGGTTATGCCACCGAAATTCTTGAACATAACATCTCCATTTCAAGCGATGCCAAATGTTTTCAAAAATCCATGCAAATGGCATTGGGCGGCATGAATCCGGAGGCCGTTGATGCTATTGTAATGCATGCTCCAGGGACTATAAAAGGCGATCAATCGGAATATAAGGCCATTGAAACCCTATTTAAAACAAAGATGCCCGCTTTAACTTCCAATAAATGGAAAATAGGGCACACCTTTGGTGCTTCTGGAATGTTGAGCATAGAATTGGCGATTTTAATGTTACAACATCAAACCTTTATAAACGTGCCCTATTTAGATAACGAGCACCAACCGACCACACTCAATCATATTTTAGTGAATGCCGTAGGTTTTGGCGGAAATGCCGTGAGTATTTTGTTATCTAAAAAATAAAAGCGTAACTTTTAAATTAGTATTTTTGAAATTGAATAACCAACAGATTTATGAGCGAGATAAGACACAACTGGACTAAGGAAGATATTCTTAATATTTATAATAAACCCTTAATGGAATTGCTTTACGAAGCAGCTACCATTCACCGTTTGCACCACGATCCTAATACGGTTCAGGTGAGCACCTTGCTATCTATTAAAACGGGGGGTTGTCCAGAAGATTGTGGTTATTGTCCGCAGGCAGCACGTTATCACACCGATATTGAGGGGAATGATTTAATGTCTCTTCAGCAAGTAAAAGCGCAAGCTTTACGAGCCAAATCAAGCGGAAGCTCGCGCGTATGCATGGGTGCCGCATGGCGAAATGTAAAAGACGGCGAGGAGTTTGACCAAGTTTTAGAAATGGTACGCACCATAAACAAATTGGATATGGAAGTGTGCTGTACCTTGGGTATGATTACCGAAAACCAGGCCCAACGTTTAGCAGAAGCCGGATTATATGCTTACAACCATAACTTAGATTCCTCTGAAGAGTATTATAAAGAAGTCATTTCCACGCGAGGTTACGAAGACCGTTTAGAAACTATTGATAATGTACGTAAAACCAATGTTACAGTGTGTAGTGGCGGTATTATTGGTATGGGCGAAAAGATTGAAGACAGAGCTGGCATGTTAGTCACCTTATCAACATTAAATCCGCAGCCAGAATCAGTTCCTATTAATGCGTTGGTAGCCGTTGAAGGCACGCCTCTAGAAGACCAAGAACCTGTATCTATTTGGGATATGGTTCGTATGGTAGCTACCACTAGAATCGTGATGCCCGAAACCCAAGTACGATTAAGTGCGGGTAGAACCGACATGACCAGAGAAGGACAAGCCATGTGCTTTTTTGCTGGTGCCAATTCCCTTTTTGCAGGTGATAAATTATTAACCACACCCAATCCAGATGTGAACGAGGATATGAAAATGTTTGAGTTATTGGGCTTGAACCCGCAAAAGCCCTTCATTAAAAAAATGCAACCTGAAACCGTTGAGGCCAATAATTCTCAGTATCAAGCCTTAGGTGAAAAGCCGAAATGGACACGGCCAGAGCATGCTATTGAACGTAATGAAGCAGCAAAGGCAAAAGCTAAGACTGTTAAGTAGCGTCATTTCGACGATAAGAGAAATCTGATAATCTTAATCTGTGAAAACCTAACTATTTTTCGTTGCTACATAAATACGTCGTTTATATTACTACTAATAAATACCGAACCACATGATACATAGGTTTTACCAATAATATCCAAAATAGATTATCTCAACATTATTTTGATAGTCAACATACTAAAAAATCTTTTGCAGGAAAATATGCATGCATCTATATGGTTTATTACGAAACATTCAAATATCCAAAATTACGGATTGCAAGAGAAAAAGGACTCAAAAAATGGTGACGCGAAAAGAAAAATAAATTAATATCAGATTTCAATTCTAAGTGGGAGACTTTAAATCATCACATATTCTAATCTTTATGCGATGTCTCAATCGTTCCTCATTTCGACATGACTAAAAAACACCTGCGTTAGGGATAGCAGCGGCATCCTTTTTTGTGCCCAACAATACGTTATAATAGAAACTCATTTTAAGAGGTATTGCGAGCATTTATTGAGATCCTGAAATAAATTTAGCACAAAAAAGATATAGCGTATAGCCCGACCCTTGTGGTAACGCACAAATTACTTTTTTACTTCGACTCTATTTTAATACCTTTGACTCCCTTAAAACTCGGAAGCATTGTCCTTAAACCTTCAAGATATACCGCGCGTTCATACCATTAGTAAGGCTAATTTTATAGAGTACTACCTAAAGCCGCAAAAGCCTGTTGTGATCGAGCATTTTATTGATGATTGGCCAGCCTATAGCAAATGGAATTTAGCGTATATGAAACGTTTGGGAGGCGACATTACGGTGCCGTTATATGATGACCGCCCCGTGGATTATAAGGATGGGTTTAATGAGCCGCATACTAAAATGAAATTGGGTGATTATGTCGATTTATTACAGCGCGAACCTACCAAATACCGTATTTTTTTATGGAATGCCTTAAAGGAAATACCGCAGTTACAAAAGGATTTCTGGTTTCCGGATTTTGGTTTAAGGCTGATGAAAGGTTTGCCTATGCTATTTTTTGGAGGTCGCGATGCACACACTTTTATGCATTATGATATTGATTTAGCCAATATTTTTCATTTTCATTTTGAAGGCAAAAAACAATGTATTTTGTTTGACCAAAAGCAAACCGATTATTTATATAAAATTCCGCATTCCTTAATTACCCGCGAGGATATTGATTTTAATAATCCTGATTTTGATAAATGGCCCGCACTTAAAAAAGCCACCGGATATAAAACAGAACTCAATCATGGTGAAACGCTGTATATGCCCGAAGGCTATTGGCATTATATGCGTTACATCACACCAGGTTTTTCTATGAGCTTGCGCGCTATTGCCAGAAACCCAAAAAACTTTAGTAAGGCTGTTTATAATTTATTGATCATGCGTCAATATGATAACGTTATGCGTCGCTTTAAAGGGCAGAAATGGATAGATTGGAAAAATGAACAGGCTATAAAATCCACAAATAAACGTTTGTAATTAAAACCTTAACAATTACAAAACTTAGTAATACATTTGCACACTCAAAAAATAAAAATAATGAAGAAAATAATTTTAGTAGTAACCTTATTAAGTGCTTACTTAATAAATGCACAAGCTTTTATAGGTAGTGGCGATAACAAATTTCAAGTTGGTGCAAATTTTTCAAGATAATGGTACAGGGCTTAACGCCAGTTACGATTTTGGTGTTGGCGAGAACATGTCTTTAGGTCTTTCGTCTACCTACGCCTTAGGTGTTGATGATGCGCTTGATGCTGATTTTGGAGATCGTTTTGATGTTAGAGCGCGTTTTAACGCCAACTTAGGCAGTGTGGTTAATATTGATGAGAATTTTGATATTTACCCAGGTTTAAGTTTTGGTTTAAAAAACTTTGGCGGCCATTTAGGGATGCGTTATTTTTTTACTGAAGGTTTCGGGATTTATACCGAATTCAATACGCCTTTTGCTAAATACAATACCGATAGATTAACGCCAGATGAAAAACTACACAACCAGTTTACCGTAAATTTAGGTGCTGCCTTTAACTTATAAACCCTATACTTTTAAAAAAAGCGAATAAGAGAATTATTCTTTACCCGATTTTTTATGCCTTACTTGATGATTTCGTGTGCTTTAGCATAAACTAAATGCGACTCCCAACCGCGATATAAAAAATAATCTATAAACTTCTTTCTTTTCTTCATAACATGCATTTCGGTAATGATTTTCGCTCTTTTTTCGGCTAAATCATTAAAAATCTCGATATACTCCGCCTCTGGTATTTCTGCAAGTGCCTGATTTATATTAACTTTGGACACGTCCTTTTGCTTTAGTTCATAAGTTAATCGGCGTCGACCCCAAGCCTTAATTCTAAACTTACCACTTACAAATGTTTTGGCAAAACGTTCTTCGTTAAGAAAGTTGTGTTGCAACAGGTGTACTACAATCATATCGATAGCTTCAGGTATCATACGCATAGACACTAATTTTTGCCTGACTTCTTGATGACAACGTTCTTGGTACGCACAATAATGCTCTAGTTTTTTGGTAGCTTCTTGTAGGGTATATGTTTTATTTGATTGCATAGGCTTTCAAAAATAACAATAGATACATTAACAATAAGAATAAAAATTTATAAAAACCAAATCGTAGATTTTCAAAAGGTAACACGATGCAAAACTTGACTTATAAATCATCCCTTACATTTTTAATAGGTTGCTTGTTTGTGGTGTCTTTTGGGTTTGGGCAAATAAAATTAGCTGAAGTAAATTTTGAAAAATCAGGAGGGTATTCTACAAGTATTCCAGAATTTACAGATTTTGTTGATCCTGGAACAGGAACGGATGGAAGGGATTATTTTATTAGAACAGACGGGGCTAATATTAGAGCAGAAATATTTACCAACAAACAAGGGTCTTATTATTTTACCGCCCAAGATCATAGCGCTGATGGCAGACCCAATATTGCCAGATTATTTTTAAACAATTTGAACGTAAGCGGCTATTCTAATTTAGTGTTTAAAATACATCTTGCTGAGGATGATTTAGTAGATGGAAGTACAAATCATTGGGATAACCCAGACTATGTCCATATTGGTTATGATATTGATGACACCGGAATTTATTCAGACCTTTTATGGATTGAAGGGTCTGGGGGTGACAATAGCGCACCCAGAATAGATACAGATTTTGACGGTACAGGTGATGGTACAGAAATCACGGATGAGTTCGTGCAATTCTCTGAAACCATAGGTGGTATAGGGAGTCTTTTAGACATCCAGATAGAATTTAGACTAAACGCCGAGGGAGAAGATATTGCCATCGACAATATTGAAATTTGGGGGACTTTAGACCCTTGTGGTTCAGCGGTGACTTGGGATGGTTCTTCTTGGGATAACGCTGGTGCCGGACCAGATATCACAACACCTGCAATTATTAACGCTGATTTTAACACTGGCACAAACGGAAGTTTTAGTGCTTGTAATTTAACCGTATCTAACGATTCCGATTTATTTATTGCAGATAACACTTTTGTGGAAATTCAAAATGATATAAGGGTTGATGCTTTAAGTTCTATTGATATTGCACCTACAGGTGCTATAGTTCAGAGAAATGATTTTAGTGATCTTATAAACAGCGGTTCTATGTCCGTTGACAAAATAACCGCTCCTATGGACGCTTGGTATGAATACACCTATTGGAGTTCGCCTGTTTCAAATGAAACTATTGTTGGAGCGATTCCTGACTCTGAACCTAGTAGACGTTTTGTATATAATGGGCAGGATTTTTTGGATGCCACTGCCGAATCCAATAATGACAATTCATCTGATTCCGGTCAGGACGATGTAGATGATGATGGCAATGATTGGGCACGGGTAGATAGCACGACAGTTATGGAAGCAGGCGTTGGATACGCTACTACATTAACTGAGTTTGCCTATAATATTGTGCCAGGAACATCTAATAAAAGTTTTAGATTTACTTTTACAGGTGATTTTCATAATGGTGTTTATAAAATTCCTGTATATAGAAATGACTCTGAAATGGCAGACAACAACTGGAATTTAATAGGAAACCCATATCCTTCAGCTATTGATGCGGATCTGTTTTTAGAAGTCAATAGTGCTATTCCTCAAGATATTAGCGGCATCGATTATACTGGCATCCCATATATAGATGGTGCGATTTTTTTATGGTCTCAAGACACGAATTTTTCTGCTAATAACAATGGAAATGAAGCACTAAATTTTTCAGCCTCAGACTACGCTATAATCAATGGATCGGGTGAAACTGCCGGTGGCGATGGGATACAGCCAAATCGATTTATCCCTTCGGGTCAAGCCTTTTTTGTATCCATGTCTAATGATGCCCCTGCCGATTTGTTTTCTGGAGATGTTTACACAACAGAGGTCAGGTTTAATAATGGGATGCGTACTTCTGGGACTACGGATAACAGTCAATTCTTTAAAAACTCATATACTAAAAAGAGTTCTACTTTAAATGCTAATAAATTATGGATTGATTTAACTTCTGATAATGGCGTGTATAATCAAACTCTTGTCGCTTATATAAACGGTGCTTCTAACGATGATGATGGTGCTTATTTTGATGCTCGTAAAAGTCCATCTGCTGGTACTTCTGCAATACTATATACTATTATAGAAAATTCTGATAAAAAATTCGCTATTCAAGGAAAATCACCACATAGCTTAAATGAAGATGAAATTATACCACTTGGATTTAGTACGACTATAGATGTAGCTACCTTATACAAACTATCTATTGCGCAATTAGAAGGCGACTTTTTAGACAACAATCCTATCTTTTTAAATGACAAACTTTTAAACACCGTGCATGATTTATCGGCATCAGATTATAGCTTTACATCCGAAGTCGGGGAATTTAACGAGCGTTTTGAAATCGCCTTTACTGCCAGTGCATTTTCTACCGAAGAACTCCGCGCAGAGCAGCATGGATTGAAAATTATAGAAAGTAATGGTAACCGTGTACAGTTTAGCGTAAACCCTAATCTAAACATTAAAACTGTTGTTATTTTTGATGTATTGGGCAGACCCTTGTACAATTTAAAAGGGACGCAACCTACCGAAACGTTTACCTTATCCAATTTAAAGAACACGGTTTATATTGCTAAGGTGACCTTGTCAAATGGTGCCGTGATTACTAAAAAGGCTCTAAAAAAATAATGCGTTTTCAAATGGGTAGTGGCATCAAAATAGTTGGCGACCAGATTCTTTCAACGAGTCGTCATAACTGTTGGCTTTGTTATGCTTTAAACAATCTGGGGTTGATTAATAAATTTTTAATTAGTTATTAAAATCCTACAAGGTTTTCAAATCTTGTAGAATTATTTTGTAATTCTAATACCTACAAGGTCAAAATAAGACCTTGCAGGATATGAAAAAGAATTATTTGTTGTTGAAATTCAGGTTTTTTAATCTTGAACATTAATCGAACCCAGGTTTTAAAAACGATACTTCAAAGCCATAATTAAGTTTCTTCCTCCTGCCGTAATTCCCGAAGAATAGGGTCTATAACGCTGGTCTGTAATGTTTTCTAAGGCTGCCGTAATAGTTGTAGAAGCTCCAATAGTATATTGAGTTCTTATATTAAGGGTATACCATGAGGGTGCAAAAGGATTCCCATCAGCATCGCTAGCATACAAATAGTCTTTTTCCACTTCAGAAGGCGCTAATTGATTGAAGGCTAATTCATTATTATAATTCAAAAATGCATCCACTTTAAAATCCCCTTGATTCCAAATAAGGTGGGTATTTCCAAAGTGTGGTGCGACGTGACGGATGGGTACCTCAACTCCATCATTATCCTCTGTTCCACCAATAATACTGTACTGCGATGTGAGTTGTAATTGGGTAGATATAGGAAGTTTTAAACCCACCTCAAACCCATAAATCCATGCCTTGGACGCATTTTGAATGGCTTGTACTTGACTGAGTTCTCCATCATACATGATTTCTGATGCACCGTTTAGGGTAGCATCACGTCTTACAAGCGCATTGTCTAAATACGTATAGTAAGTGCTCATGTCTAAAATAAGTTTCTTATTGAAATTTAATTTTAGTCCCAATTCGCCACCATAAGCATATTCTGGTCTTAAGGCCTCATTAGGCACCACCACCGATCCAGGTTCGGAATCGAATACTTTACCAATATCATCAATATTGGGTGCACGAAACGCAGAAGAGGCATTTAACTTCCACTGCATAATCTTATTCGGAGACCAGGTCATACCCGCGGTTCCTGTGAGCGCCCCTGCGCGATTGGTCGATCCATTAAATGGTAAGTTTAAATATATATTATTCTCTGAAAAGTCTGCTTTCGATACCACATGATTAAAACGCAAACCCGACTGAAACACAAATTTGGAATTGGGTTTATATTTAATACTGCCATACACTGCTGCCGATTGCCAACTGGCACCATTTGGGTATCTGGACACTGTTGAATTTAATTCTTGTGTGGCAATATTCTGTTCTAAGCCTTTAGATTTTACTTTATTATACACATACGCTGCTCCGTAATAGAACCGGGTTTTTAAGCTCGCCGTTTTTTCAAAATCTAAATTGAATGAATAGGCATCTACAGCTTCTTCCCGAGTGCTTCTAATATCGGATTGAAAATCACGATCCGATCGACTTTCTTGAAAATTTTGATAGGCTATCGTGGCCTTTATTTTATCATATATATTAGAGCCACTGCTTAATTTAGTGACTTGCATATTGGACATGAACCAACGTTGTGGGCCGTAATGCCATTCAACAGACCGTAAGCTGTTATTTTTATAGCGAATTAAACGATCGTACCTAGGAATATCTGAGGTGGTGGTGTAATACAATCCCAAATCGAAACTCAAGTTCTCGGTAGGTTCATAGCGCGCTTTCTGCAATAGATTCAACTGACTATAGCCAGAATATCTTTGAATCTTTGGATTACTATTTAAAATACTTATGTCTTCACCATCTACTCGTATGGCGAACTCTGGTCTTAAATAAGCATCTAGTCCGTTTGCTCCCATTCGTAAATCCCCAAAACTGGTATAGCTGGCATGCGTTACAAAACCCCATTTCCTGAATCCTAAATTAAAATCGATATGTCCTGTTTTCTCATCACTAGCGGTAGCATAGCGCGTAATCACTTGAGACCTTATAACTAAAGAATCTATATAAGACAGCTTGGGTTTTTGGGTATAAAAACTCATGACGCCCCCAATGGCATCGCTACCATAAATTACAGAACCCGAGCCCAAGGTCACCTCTGTATTTTGAATAGCAAAAGGGTCTATGGAAATCACATTTTGCAAGTTTCCCCCTCTAAAAATGGCGTTGTTCATGCGTACGCCATCTACCGTAATTAATAATCTATTGGTTGAAAACCCACGAATCATCGGGCTGCCACCACCCAACTGACTTTTTTGAATGTAAACCTGTCCTGTACTTTCTAACAAATCGGCAGTGGTTTGCGGATTCACAAATGCCACACTTTCGGCATTCATGCTTATTATTTTTTGAGGAATATCTCTTTTACTTTGTTGAAATTTAGAGGCCGAAATAACAATTTCTTCCAGGCCTTGCGTGTTCGATTCTAAATAAATGCGATTAGCGATCCCGAGTTTAGATTTCGTAAGGCTTTTTAAAACAAAAGATAAGTGTTTAAGATAAATGGTTTCAGTATCTGAAAACTTATCAAGATTGGCTTCCCCAATAAAATTTGTAACAACACTTTTAGATTTGTCAATATTGTAGATTGCCACCCCAAAAACAGGTGCGTTGCTGCTTTTATTAAGCACCTTTATTTGTTGCCCATGCATGCTGGTTATGGCAAATAAAAAAGTTAAGAATCCGTAAAAAAATTTCATGTATTAATTAAAAACTTGATTAAAAATCTTCAAGGATTTAGGGGTTTTAAAGCTGCCCAAATGTAATTCAAAATAGAGCAAAATCATATTTAAAAATGCTTGTCTTTGTTTGGCGTTAATCTTCACTAAATAAAGTGCATCAAATGTTGTGCCCATTAGTTGTTTTAAGAGTATTAAATTTTCTCCTGAAATGGAATATCGATCTGTTTTTTTTAACTCGAATTGACCATGACTGAGGTTAAAATATTGATAATCTGTATTAAAATCTTCGGGATAAAACCCTAGGTACTTGGTGAGGTTAAGTAAAAACAATAAGTGAAAGTTTGAATAATTCGAATGGGTGTCGAGCCAGAGTAGCGTGGTTTCAATATATTTAAATAGCGATTCATTTTTTTCTTCTTCTTGCAAGGTGCTCGATAAAACCTCGGAAAGGAACATAACAATCGAACTTTTTAAAATATGCGTATGTAAACTGGTATATTGATGATTAAGTTTCGTTTCTGTGATGGCCTGCAATGAACGATTGCCTTTATAAACGATGTTTAATTGCAATTGCGAAAGAAGCTGAAAATAGGCTACTCTTGAAGCGCCTTTTTTGCTTTTTAAGACCCCACGAATAAGAAAACTAACAACGCCCAATTGCTCCGTATAGCACTTGACTATTAAATCGTTATCACGGTATTTTAGCTTAGAAAGAACAATGGCATTTGTGAAAACCTGCATTACCTAACCACCATTAATTTTATAATGCGTGTTTCAAATGTATCCAAATCTGATAGCATCACCAAATAGACACCAGAAGCCACGATATTATTCGCTAGGTTTTTACCATTCCAATAGGCTGTTCCGCCATCAATTTCGAGATTAAAACCATTATATCTTTGATTGGTTCGAGACTGCGCCTCTGCAACTAAATTACCTTCAATATCTGTTATTTTTATATTTACATTTTCAGAAAGGTCTTTAATCTTGACCTTTTCATCTACTATATTAAAGTTCGGTCTAACGGGATTGGGATATGCGAAGGTGTTTGTTAAGTCTTCCAAAGGATCCGAAGACCCCGACCGAAAAGAGACTAAACCTTTGCTTGTGGCAATATACACAATGCCGTTTACATCATCTATTGCGACATCATTGACCGTGTTTGAAGGTAGTGGTGAATTATCTGTTGTAAAATGATAAATGGTTTGTTGGCCGTCCGAAGAAAAATAGAATAATCCTGAATCGGCAGTAGCAATCCATTTGTTATTGGAGCCATCTACTTTTATATCGGTCACAAACTGCTGAAATAATAACTCCTTAGCAATGCCATCTTCAAGAATAATTATTTCTTCAACCGTTGCATTATCATTAGTGAAAAAGTCGGATGTGTTATAAAGCACCCGCAATCCACTTTCCGTACCTATCCATAATTGATTTCTCTTGTCTAAAGCTACAGCCCAAGTTCGGGTTGTTGGCATATTTTCTTCTTTTTCTCTTATATTTTTTAATAATGGCGTGCCGCTATTTTCGTTATATACAATTAGACCATAGTTGTAACTTCCAATCCATTTGGTAGAATTATTATCAATAACAAGATCGCTAAATCCAAGGTTACCAAAAGGATCTGGGATTAAGGAGCTAAAATCATAACTTTGCCACTGGTCTGTATTGGGGTTATAAGACTTTAATGGCTTATCTATTATGGCCGTCATAGACCACAATAAACCGTCTCTATCGAACACCGATCCCGAAAGCCTTAGACCAATAGCATTTGGATCGGTTGGCAGTGCGTAGGATTCCAAACCACTATTGGTTTGATCAAATCGGTTGGTAGGAATATCATCCAGGATTTCTAACAAACCATCCTGGAATGAGCTTACAAATACTTGTTGAGGATTAAATGGATTAATGGCAATATTGTTTAAATTTCTCAAATTAAACAAACTATCGTAAGGAATATTCCTCCATAATTCGTCATCAAGTTTACTAAGGCCATAAGGTCTTACTGGCGAGGGAACATATCTACTCGTATAATCACCAAAAGAAACCCATACTTTATTAGTCCCTGCTTGAATTGAAAAAGGTGTATTTAATAATGGTCCATCGGGATGAATTTCTCCATAGTTTACAGGGTTTGCAATGGCTGTTTTCAAAACACCAAAATTTTTGGTGCCAATATATAGAAATTCTGAATCTGAAGTGGCAGATGTGAATACCGTTGGAAAATCCGTTGATACGGTTGCTTGCACTATTAAATTAAAAGCCGCATCGTAAACGAATACATCATTTTTAGTGGTTACGGTTAAACGGTTGTTGACAGAATTGGTATGAAGTGGTGCATCATTATATGTAAACCGCGTTACGGGAACATCATTCACTATCTCAAAAATACGTCTTCCCGTATTAACAGCATATAATGCATTCTCCACATACTCGACGGATAAAAAACTACCCGTAGTAATAGTTTGCCAATTCCTAAAGTCAATCAAATTTGGATTTGAAATTTGTGCTTTTTTTATACCATTTCCATTTGAGCAGGCTGCATAAATGTAATCGCCTTTAATGGCTGTTTGTTTGACTTGCAATTGAGCGCCACTATTGCCTATAAAATACGTATCTCCAAACTCCAATCGCTCTAAATCAAATACAGAAATTCCAAAATTTGTAGATATGTAAATGACGTTATTATATGAATTAAAGTGATTGATTCTTTTATCTATCGAAGGAATGGTTGGTTTGTCAATAATATCGACTACCGTTAGAATTTTATCGTCATTATCAAAAGCAATTTCAATCAAGCCATTTTCATAGCCTATAATTAATAATTCATATGTCGTGCTGTAATAAATAGTTGATATAGATTCTCCAGACAGCCCATTAACCGTGGTTAGTTTTTCAATGTCATTAGTGTCGGTATCATAGCTAAAAATCGCATTCTCCGCAGCAGCATATATCTTGTTGTTCCCAGGGATCACATCTTTAATATTAAAATACGAAAAATGACCTTCCCATAATGCTGAAAAATCTTGAGCAAAATGTAGCAATGGCAACAGGAGAATAAATAGTGAAAAGGTTTTTTTCAGCATAAGTGTGTTCTAAATGTAAATATATTTATAAGTAACGGGTTTTAGCAGAAAATAATATATTTTAAATGAAAAAGACCTCTTGTTTCCAAGAAGCCTTTTATAATTTAACTATTGGTGCTTTCTAAACCACGCCTTGTGCTAACATAGCATCTGCCACCTTAACAAAACCGGCAATATTAGCCCCTTTTACATAATCGACATAACCATCATCGTCTTTTCCATATTCAATACATTTATCATGGATATCTTCCATAATATCTTTCAGTTTCTCATCGACCTCTTCTCTCGACCAATTATATCGTAACGAATTTTGAGTCATCTCTAACCCAGAGGTTGCAACTCCTCCCGCATTTGATGCTTTCCCCGGTGCAAACAAAATTTTAGCTTTGTGAAATGCAGTTATTGCTTCCTTTGTAGATGGCATATTAGCGCCTTCACTTACGCAAAAACAGCCGTTTTTTAATAAGGTCTCGGCATCTGCTTCATCTAGTTCATTTTGAGTAGCACATGGTAAGGCGATATCACACTTTACCCCCCATGGCGTTTTACCTGCTTCAAATTTGGCATGAGGATATGCATTAACATATTCACTTATTCTACCGCGTTCCACGTTTTTTAAATGCATAATAAACTTCAACTTATCGGCATCAATGCCTTCCTCATCATGAATATATCCTGAAGAATCTGAAAGTGTCAATACTTTTCCGCCTAGGTGCAGCACTTTTTCTGCGGCATACTGTGCCACATTTCCTGATCCAGAAACCACGACGTCTTTTCCTTCAAAGCTATCCTCTCTAATTTGTAGCATTTTTTGCGCAAAATAAACGTTGCCATAACCCGTTGCCTCTGGTCGTATTAAAGAGCCTCCCCAAGACATTCCTTTTCCTGTTAGAACACCTGTAAATTCATTTCTTAGTTTTTTATACATACCGAACAGGAAACCTATCTCTCGTCCACCAACACCAATATCTCCAGCAGGAATATCTGTATTAGCTCCAATATGTCTAAATAATTCACTCATGAAGGCATGACAAAAACGCATGATTTCGTTATCGCTTTTTCCTTTAGGATCGAAGTCACTTCCTCCTTTTCCTCCTCCCATTGGTAAAGTTGTCAGACTATTTTTAAATACCTGCTCAAAGGCTAAGAATTTTAAAATACTCATGTTGACAGTCGGGTGAAAACGCAAACCGCCTTTGTAAGGTCCAATGGCTGAATTCATTTGAATTCTATAACCTCTATTTACTTGAATTTCTCCTGAATCGTCTACCCAGCAAACCCTAAAGGTTATAGCCCGTTCTGGTTCTACCATTCTTAAAAGAATGTTTTTACCATGATAAATATCATGATTAACAATATAAGGAAGTACCGTTTCTGCTACTTCTTCAACAGCTTGCAGAAACTCGGGTTCGTTGCCGTTTCGTTCTTTAACAAGATCTAAAAACGAATCAATTGTGTCTTTCATTTATTCAATTTTGTATTATAATTTATAAATTTGCAATTTCAATGCACAAATATACGTTATCTTTAAAAATTACATCATTTTTTTTTGAAATTCGCAATTAATTATTTGATGATATTTTAGTCATTTTCTTAATATTTGTTTCTACCCTCAGTTTTTATATATTTGTTCTTAATTGCGCCTATGAGTCAAAACCTTATTATGCTTAATTTGAAACATTTAGCTCTAATATTTTGCTTGTTCTTTATTTGCCACTTCTCATTTGCACAATTAGGCTTTTCTCATGAAATAGGCATTGTTGCTGGTCCTGTTCAGTTTCGATCAGATTTTGGTGTAAGGGAGGATTCGCAAACAAATTTTGAGAATTCAGGTGTAGGGATTGGTCTTCTACATTATATGAATTTCGCTTACAGTGCCGATTGTAATTGTTATACAACAGACACCTATTTTAATGATCATTTTAAGGTTAGAAACGAAATTTCATGGAATAGAACGAATTTAGAACATGCTGGTGAATTTGTTGATCCTTCCAAAACTAGCGCTGATGCGAATAGATTGAGAGCACACACAGGAGTTGCCCAAAACCTTGATATTGGCACACAATTAGAATGGTTTCCTTTAAGTATAAGATCTTTTCAATCTTATGGTTACAAATTTGCGCCTTATCTTAGTTTGGGTGCGCATTTCACATCTTATAGCCCAAAGGCAAAAACAGTTTATAATAGCCCAGATCCAACGGTAGCATTTGGAGATGTCTTTGATGCTGGTAATATTTATTCGTTTTGGGTAGACGATCCAAGTGCAACATATCCTATTAATACCAATGGTGGCACAACATGGTCCGTTGTATCCAGTATTGGCGTGCGCTACAAACTAGGCCCCCTATCTGATTTATTATTGGATTTTAGGGGACAATATTATTTTAATGATTGGGTTGACGGCCTGAACCATAAATTGGAGTATAATAAACATAATGATTGGTTATTGTGGTTAAACTTTGGCTACATTTATTATTTGGACTAAAGAATATCATTTATAAGCTTTATTTCAAAGCCTGTTCTAAATCAGCAATTAAATCATCAATATCTTCAATCCCAACGCTCAATCTAACTAAAGAATCTACAACACCTATTTTTTCACGCTCTACTTTAGGGATGCTAGCATGTGTCATACTTGCTGGATGTCCAGATAAAGATTCTACGCCGCCTAAAGACTCTGCTAAAGTGAATACCCTAAGGTTCTCAATGATTTTAATAGCTCGCTCATAATTATTGCCTTTTGCGGTAAAAGAGATCATCCCACCAAACCCGTTCATTTGGCTTTTCGCAATATCGTGATTGGGATGACTTTCAAATCCTGGCCAATATACTTTTTCAATTTTAGGGTGTTTTTGAAGATATTTTGCAACCGCTTTACCATTTTCACAATGACGCTGCATTCTAACATGCAGTGTTTTTATACCTCTCAAAACCAGAAAACTATCTTGAGGCCCACAAATAGCGCCACTAGCATTTTGTATAAAATACAATCTATCGGCTAAGTCTGTATCTTTCACTGCAAGGGCTCCCATGACAACATCACTATGGCCGCCTAAATATTTTGTTGCAGAATGCATAACAATATCTGCTCCTAAATCTAAAGGTTGTTGTAAATAAGGCGTTGCAAAAGTGTTATCTACCGCTAAAATCACATTATGTTTTTTAGCTATGTCAGATGTCGCCTTAATATCTATAATGTTCATCATCGGGTTGGTTGGTGTTTCAACCCAAATGAGCTTGGTGTTTTTATTGATATACTTCTCAACATTCGAAGCATCTTGCATCCCGATAAAATGAAATTTGATGCCAAAATCCTGAAAAATCTTAGTAAACAATCTAAACGAACCGCCGTACAAATCGTTTGTAGAAATCACTTCATCATGAGGCTTTAAAAGTTTCATGACGGCATCAATAGCCGCCAGTCCTGAGCCAAATGCTAAACCATATGTCCCATTTTCGATACTAGCAAAAGCATTTTCTAAAGCATTACGCGTAGGGTTGTGCGATCTAGAATACTCATAACCCTTATGCCCACCAGGAGTGGTTTGTGCATAGGTAGTAGTTTGATATATTGGTGGCATAACGGCACCATATGCTGGATCGTGCTCTTGACCGCCATGTATCGTTTTGGTATTAAATTTCATTGTAATTTCTGTTTGTATAAATGTAAGTTTAAATTCGGTCTATTCAAATGCAATATTTACCTTTAACATTAAAACAAACCTGTCATACATTTATGAAAAAATATGGTCTAATTCTCTGTGTTTATATAGTTTTATTTTCCTGTGAACAACCAACGAAGCTATTATTTGCCGAGGTTGATTTTACATCTAACAACGATGATCTCGTAACGGTTAATATTCCAGTAGCTACAGAAGGTTCGGTTATTTCTGAATATATAAATTCTGAAATTCATTCACAGGTTATATCTGTTTTAAGTTTTGATGATTCTGATGATGAAAACGCCGAAACTATAGAAGAAAGCATCGCAAATTTCAACAATGCGTTCGTTAATTTTCAAAATGATTTCCCAGAGCGTGCTCAAGAATGGGAGGCTCAAATAGATGGCGATGTTATGTTCCAATCTGAAGAAATTATAAGTATCGCGCTAAGCAATTACATCAATACTGGTGGGGCGCACGGTATTTTAACCATTGTTATTTTAAACTTTGATGCGAAAACAGGATCAATTCTAACTTCCGGAAACTTAATTAATAATCCCTCAAAATTGAAAGCCATTGCAGAACCCTACTTTAGAGAGGCGTTACAAGATCAAAACATGACGTTTAATAGCAAAGATTTTAAGCTACCAAGAAATATAGGTTATAGTGATGATGGTCTCGTATTTGTATATAACATAAACGAGACAGATCCTTATTCTGATGGGATTATTGAATTTGTAATCCCTTATAATAAAATTAATTCGCTGTTAGTTTTTGATAGCGCGATATAAGGCCATGACATAGCCCAAATGCATACCTTCATGAAACAGTATAAACTCTAGAGCATCATCAATATTAGAAAGTGTATTTCCTGTAGTAGACACGGTATATTCTTGGAAATTCTTAAATGTCTCACTATTATAATCGGCTTGCGTGCTTTCAATAGTTCTGAATAATAATGTATTAATTTCATCAACTTCCTGCTGCGTTACTTCACTTTCAGGTTTACTTCCTTTTTTGTATTTGTCGATTAAATCGTCACTAACCATGGTTGGTAATCCAGATAATCTATATGCTAATAACTGCTCGGTAACTACAATATGACCAATATTCCAGATAATATTATTATTAAATCCTTTTGGGATTTTATTCAAATCTGATAACGATGTGTTTTCAATATAGTTTCTAAAAAATTTTCTAGTCTTAAATAATACTTCAAAGGTTATGGTCATAGCTACAGATTTTTTAATAAATATAGTTTAAATGCCATAATTACTTTATTTTGTTGAAAATTATTTCTCAATGAAAAAAGTTTACTATTTAAAAACCTGTAGCACCTGTGTTAGAATTTTGAAGAATTTAAATTTATCTGAAGATTTTATATTACAGGATATAAAAACGGAACCCATTACAAAGTCACAACTCGAAGCCATGAAAGACCTAGCTGGTAGCTATGAGTCCTTATTTAGCAAAAGAGCACAGCTTTATAAAACAAAAGGATTAAAAGCTATAGATTTAAAAGAGTCTGACTACAAAGCGTATATTTTGGAACATTATACCTTTTTAAGCAGACCGGTTATTATTATTGAAAATGCGATTTATATAGGTAATTCCAAGGCTACGATTGAGAGCGTTAAAGCTTCATTAAGTAAATAGTGGTTATTATTCGATTTCTCTTTTAAGACTTAAGGAACCTTTATACTCATAAAATTAATAACTGAACCACTATGGACTAAAAGTCCATAGGTTCGCGATGGTGACTTAAAGTCACCCAATGGTCACTTCTCAATTATAAAATTCGTTGCATTACCATCATCTGGTCTTCGATGGTGCTCCAAATACTCATTGACCATTTCATCAGTAATATTCCCGGTCCTCCAGCAACCATAACCAATTCCCCAAAAATGCCTTCCCCAGCCACCATTAAGCAAAAAGAATGGATGCCTAATACAGGCGCAAGCAATACAAGCACAGGGAGCAACATCGCAGTAGTCGCCAAAGGACAGTCCGTGCTCATTACCCGGGCGACGGGCTTCAGCAAAAAAGTTTCATAGCTTCCGCACTGAGTCACAGAACCTGTTCGCAAGTAACCAAGGTGTGCTTTTAAGTTAGGTATTTAAATACACTTACCTCTACAATTTTAATCTATAGTATCTAATTTACACATCATTATAATCTACCACAATTGTAGGGGTAATAGCTTGTGCTTGACAGGTTAAAATTAAACCTTCGTCAATATCACTATCTGTCAAAATATTGTTATGAAGCATATTAGCTTCACCTTCAGTGAGTCTAGCGATACAGCTGCTACAAATACCTCCTTGGCAAGAGTAAGGGGCGTCAATACCTTCATTTAAAGCAGCTTCTAGTATGGTGCTTTTTTGTGACATTGTAAAGAGCAACTCTTTCTTTTTTATTATAACGGTTATTTTTGTACTGCCATCCAATACATTTTTTATAGTATTAGCAGGAGCTGAAACTTTAAATAGTTCAAAATGAATATTATTATTTTTTATATCATACTCTTGTAAAACTTCTGAAACAGCAGTTATCATAGCTTCTTGCCCACATAAGTAGAATGCATCGACAATAATACCTTTATATTTATTTTCGATAAAGTATTTTACTATGTTTTTTTCAATTCGACCAAATAAAGCATTCTCCTCATCACTTTGGCTAAATACAAATTCAAAATTAAACTGATTTGGATATTTTAGATTAAGATCTAGTAATTCCGCATAAAAAATAGTATCCTTAGGTGTTTTATTACCATAAATTAAAATAAATTTACTTAAAGGCTCTTCTTCTAAAACGGTCTTTATAATGCTCATGATTGGAGTAATACCACTACCAGTAGCAAAACCCACAATAATTCTTGCTGTAGATTTAATTGGCTCGAAAACAAAACGTCCTTTTGGTGGAGCTACCTCCAAAACATCATTAGCTTTTAACTGAGTATTTGCATAAACTGAAAATAATCCGTTTTCAACTTTTTTAATAGCTACTTTTAGTTCATTGCTTTTTGGAGAAACACATAACGAATAATCTCTACGAATTTCCTTTCCTTTAATTTTAGTTTTAAGCGTGATATACTGCCCTGCCTTAAAGGCAAAAATTTCGTTTAAATTCTGAGGCACATCAAAACTAATGATTACAGCGTTATCAGTATCTTTAATAACTTTCTTTATTGTTAGTTGGTGAAATTGTGACATAAATTTTAATAAATTTATAAGGGCGAATGCATATTCGTTATAAATTCCATACGGAAGAATTTTTAAGGATCTTAAAAAAAATAGCTTTAGTATAAAGGAAATAGTATTAATGAACCATTTGAATATCTATTAGAGAAAGCCTATCTCCACAACGCGATTTGATTCCTAGTTTACCAATGAAAACTAGATAAACGAATCATCAAATTAATTCAATTTCCCCAAGGGCGTTCATTAATCCCTTAAAAATCAATGTGCTTCCGAGTTAAGAAGTAAGGCTTACCATAACACTCTCAATAAATATATCACTATAAATAAACTTCTTATTATTCATGGTAAACCTTCAAAATAATCTCAATACTTTATTTCTTCTTTGCCTTTTTCTTAACTGGGTTTAATAGCTTTCTAACAGAAGGAGATGAGATGTACCATAGTAAAAAACCACTCATTACTGTTATTAACCCTAAAATAGAAAATATTCTTAAAAGTGTATTGTTAAAGTTATCTCTTCCTTCATAATCCATTGTATGTGTCATCCATAAAAAATCAAAAATACGCCAGTTGCGATGTCTTACAGTTTGAAATTTGCCATCATTAATTGATATATATGCTTTTAGCGCTTCATCATTTGAATAAGAAACTACATATGCTGGCAATTTCCCTATATCCTTTCTTTGGCGAAATTCATGATGATTATCAGTCTCAGTTAATATGTCAATTGATACCACTTTTAAATCATCCCTCATTCTTTTATTAGCTATATATAATGCTTCATCTTGAGTAATTCCATTTTTTGGATTACCTGAATTAGCATCAAAGAGTTTACTTTCATTCAGCCAATAATAGGGCTTGTCCGCAATATTTAACAATTCCAATGAAGTAATATCTTCGTTTGATTGTATTTCGTTTGGGCCAATCAAATTACTAAATGATGTTTTTAACATCGATTCATTCAGAAATTGGTCGCCATGAATTTCATCAATATCAGTCCAACTAAAATATAAACCACTTATTGTCCACATAAGGAATTGTATGCCCAAAAATAAGCCCAAATAGCGATGAACCTTTCTTATTTTTGATGCTGTATGTCTATTTACCATAATTGTATTTATTTTTTTTAAATAAAAGAACATAGCGCTATTTCCAATAAAATAGCGCTATGGAGCTTTGACTAAATTAGTATCCTCCTTGTGTTTGTACCATTCCTGATGCGTTAATTTCTTCAATTGGAATGGGATAAATAGTTTGATAATTATCAAACTTAATCGTTATTTTGTCTAGCGGTATATTTTCATGATCTGATGCAACACGAGTAATGTCCTTACCTCTTCTAATATAATCATATACACCATGACCTTCTACTGCTAACTCTTTTCTTCTTTCAATAGCGATTTCATCTACAAGGGCATCTCCAGTTAACGTTGATAAAGTATAGGATGTGCTTCTTCGTTGGGTAACTTCAAATAGGTAGCTCGCGCCGTCCCCGTTACTTCTTGCTGCAGCTTCGGCAGCAATCAGAAAAACTTCTGACAAACGAATGACAACAACATTATGAGACCCCTCTTGAGCAACATCTAAATACTTTGCATAACTTAATTCGTCTGTAGTTTCTCTATCCTCTTGAAAAAATTGGCCTCTCGGGTCATCAGCAAATTGAGTCAATAATGTTTTAAATGAAAGTGTTGCCAAAATATCTTCCTGTCCTCCATTATCGTTTGTTAATTGAGCACTTATAGCACTACTTCCTACAGAATTATTTGGATGAATTAAATCTAGTTCAAATAAAGATTCTGAATTAAAAGGATCTCTTGTAAAATTAGATATATTCATTAAGCTACTGGAACCCATCGTTGAGATAACTTTTTCTGCATAGATGAGCGAATTAGCCCAATCTTCTTGATATAAATAAGTTCTTGCCAATAATGCTTGCACAGCTGTTTTATTAATGAATCTTGAATTTTCGACAGGACTCAATAAAGCTTCAGCGGCTTTATAATCGGTAATTACTTGCGCATATACATCTGCAACAGTGCCTCTTTCTATTATTGCTGCCCCAGTAACTTCAACAACCAAAGGGATTCCTTGAGACGACCCATTACCTATTATCCATGGATAGGAAAATGTTCTTACCAAATCAAAGTGAATCATAGCTCTTAAGGCCAGTGCTTCTCCTTTTATTCTGTTACGCTCACCATCATCTCCAGGTACTTCATCAATTTTTGCTAAGAGAATATTAAGATTATTTAATGCCTTATAGCAAGAACTCCACATATTAAAAGCATTTCCATTTAATATAGCAGTTTCACTATATTCATATTCTACCCTTAAAGGATTCCTCTCATTTAAACTAGGCTTGATGGCTCTAAAATCGGTGCCTTTCATGGCAGCACGTAAATAAAGCCCTGCACCCAAATAGCTTGTTCCAGCAATCTCGTTATATACTCCCATTAAAACACCATTTGCCTTCGTTACAGTAGAGAATACTATTACTTCATTTATTTGATCGTCAGGAAATTTTTCCAATACATTTTCACAAGAGCTAAGCAGTATACTCATTACCAACATGTACACTATTGTTTTTATATTTTTCATCATTTTTCTCCTTTTATTTTGTTAAAAATTACTGTTAAAAATCAAGCTTTAAACCCAAAGTAAAACTTCTAGCTGTTGGGATTTGATAAAAATTTACTCCATTTATCGAAGATTCTGGGTCATAACCGTCTAGCTCTGTTGATAGAAATACATTATTTATTAAAGCATACAAATTTACAGATTGTATATACTTATTTTTAATAGGTACGTTATATCCAAGACGTATGTTTTTAAGTTTTAAATAATCTGCACTATACAAATATCTTGTTGATATAGCATTGGACCCGTTAGTGGCTCCATTTATTCTTACAGGAACATTTGTATTAGTATTTGTTGGAGTCCACCTATTTAATTGATTTGTTGTTACGGTATATTGAGGTCTCGCCCCATCATCATCTCTTTTGTACGAGGTTAAATCATATACACTACCACCAATTCCATAAGTGAATAAAAAATTAAAGCTCCAGTTCTTATATGTGATTTCATTAGAAAAACCACCTTGAACGTCCTGTGTTGCTTGACCAAAAATACCGTAACCAGCTTCTTGATAGTCCTCTGTAATTGATCCTGTTCTATTTCCATTATTATCTAAAACATACCATTGAGCACTACCGGTTTCTGGATTCACTCCTTTATAATCTCTTAGATAAAAAGAATAAAAATTTTCTCCTTCTCGACGAATAATAGGGTATTCATCATAGTTTCTAGAAGTAATAATAATATCGCTAGGCAATTGAGTAATCTTATTTTTTAAAGTACTCGTATTGATAGTAGTATTCCATGTAAAATCTTCTTGTTCTATAATACTAGCTCCTAATGAAAACTCAAGTCCACTATTCTCCATACTACCATAATTTCTTAACGCAGTATTAAATCCACTAGTAGAAGATATAGGTACGTCTAATAATATATTATCAGTTTTTTTATTAAAATACTCCAGAGTTATCGCATACTTATCAAACAATTGAAAATCAAATCCTATATTAAAATTTTCACTTGTTTCCCAAGATAAATTTTCGTTAGCAACTTGAGATAGTTGTACCCCTGCATCGTCTCCATAGCCATTTCCTCCACTAAAAAAAGGAAGATGTGCATATAATTGAGACGGTAAGTTCCCATTTGTACCATAACTAGCTCTTAATTTCATATCTTGAAAAACACCATCCTTTCCCTCCATAAAATTCTCTTGACTTATTCTCCAAGCACCAGAAATTGCCCAAAAATTACCCCATCTTGAATTAATTCCAAACCTTGAAGAACCATCTCGTCGAAAACTTCCACTTAAATAATACTTTTTATCAAAGTCATAGTTAACCTGTGAAAGAAAAGAAACTAAACCATAGCCTGTTTCATTACCTGAAAAACCCCAATTTCCGTTAACTCCATTTGGCGCTAGTAAATCGTCATCCAATACATCATATCCATCTATTCCAATCCACTTAGCCTTAGTATCTTCTATTTCAAAACCAGCTAAGGCGCTAACAGTGTGTTTTTCATTAAATACTTTATTATAATTTACAATATTAGAACTTGTTATTTTGAATCCTTCTTGTTTATATTGCCCCGTTGCTCCATTCCATTGTCCTGCACCCGAGCCAAATTGACTATTGTCATAACTAACTTCATCTGTTGAGTAATGTTCTATACCAAATGTGGATTTGAATGATAAATTTTCATTAAAATCTAATTTTCCCCAAAAAGTTCCTCTGGTCCTAAATTCATCATTTGTAAACACTCCTAATGCTAATAAAGCAGAGGGATTAGAATTTGCGTCTAACTGGTTTGGCAAATCGGCGTACGAACCATCATCATTTCTTATACGAGCTACTGCGGGAATCATACGTGCCATATAATAAGGATTTAATGAGAATGCTCTCTCATAAGTTGCTCCCCTTTTCCTTAAAGCCATCGATAAATTAGCACCGAAACTTACATAATCATTTGCCTTGTTTTCTAAATTAATTCTACCTGAATAACGTTTCAAATCAGACCCTACAAATGTTCCTTCTTGATCTAAATATTCACCTGAAACAAAAAATTTGAACGTATCTGACCCCCCACTGGCAGTAAGGTTATATTTTTGAGTTACACCATTTCTTGAAATATCTCCAATCCAATCACTATTATATGCCGTAGTTCCATATAACTGTTCATAGTTTGTAGTAGCTATAGCAACATAAGAGTTATAAAGGCTTGAATTAGCATAAACACCTTTAAAATCGCTATTATCATTATTCACAATTAGCCTGTTCACATCACCTTCTAACCATAATTCTTTATATTGCTCTCCGTTAACTAAGTTTTCCATGCCTAAGTTATTGGCAAAACCTAATTGAGAAGTAAATGAAAATTTAGTTTTTCCGCTTTGCCCTCGTTTTGTTGTAATAATAATTACACCGTTAGCTGCTCGAGAACCATATAAGGAAGCTGCCGCTGCATCTTTTAATACTGTAAGAGTTGCGATATCGTTAGGGTTGATACTGGTTAAGGGATTCTCTGCTTGAATACTCCCATTACTAGCTCCTCCCCAAGCTCTTAAAGTGGCATCCGAGTTAATCACCACACCGTCAACTACGTATAAAGGTTGAGATGACCCATTTACCGAACCAACCCCTCTAATACGAATATTTGATGGCCCACCTGGTTGTCCAGTAGTAGCAATCTGAACTCCAGCAACATTACCCTGTAATCCCTCCTCAAAACTACTAGTAGCTTCTCTAACAATTGCTTCTGTTTTAACAGTTTGTGCAGATCCTGTAAAACTGCTTTTTTTAGAGGTTCCATAAGCAGTTATTACGACTTCGTCTAATTGGTTATCTACTTCCATTGTCACATTAATAATGTTTGATTCTCCTACTGTAAATTCTAATGATTTGAATCCTACATAAGAAAAAATTAAAACCTCACCCTCACTAATACCGATTGTGTAATTGCCGTCAAAATCTGATTGTGCTCCTTTAGTTGTTCCCTTTACAATAATATTTACTCCAGGTAAAGGTATCCCTGAATTGTCAGTAACAGTACCTGTAATTGTTTTTTCTTGAAGGTTAATTATGTTATCTGTATATATTGAATTTGCATAAACAGGGCTGAAATTTATATTAATTAATACAAGAAACGTAATTAATATATAATCTCTAAGATTCCTTTTTTTCTTAAAAACGGAATTGATGTTGTTAATTTTATTCATAAGCTTGTGTTTTATAATTAATTATTATCGCTGTAAAATACAGTAGTTCATTTTATAACAAATTTTAGTTTATCTTCTTTAATTACCCATTTCATATATTGTATTAATTAATATAAATTTTGCTCTGAATTAAATCCCTTTCCATAAGAAAATTATGAGTGAAATCAAAAATGAAGTTTCATTTGTCCAAATTTATTCTTATTTTTAATACCTAACAAGACTAATTAAGTAAGTTATTGATGTTTATGGGTAATCAAATAGAATTAAGACATATTCGCTATTTTTTAGCTGTAGCTGAAGAATTGCACTTTAGAAAAGCTGCGGAGCGATTATACATTTCTCAACCAGGACTGAGCAGGCAAATAAAACAAATGGAAGATGATTTGGGAATTAAATTATTTGAACGAAATAACAGAAAAGTAAATTTGACCAAGGTCGGTCTGTATCTTAAAACTGAACTTTCAAGAAAATTAAAAAATTTAGATCATATTTTCAACCATGCTAAATTGCTTCATGAAGGAAAGAATGGTATTTTAAATTTAGGTTATGTAGGCTCTGCCATGCAAAAAATTATCCCCGATCTACTATTGAAGTTTAAGAAAGATCATCCAAATGTTCTATTTAATTTAAAAGAAATGGACAATAAAAGACAAATAGAACATTTATTTTTGCAAAATATTGATGTAAGTTTCACAAGGTTAGAAAGGGTTTCAAGAGATCTAAATATTCAGCAAGTTTTAAAAGAACCTTTTTGTTTAGTTCTTCCAAAAAATTATCCAATAGATAGTACAAATTTTAAAGACATTTCTCAATTTAAAAATGAATCTTTTATCCTGTTTGACGAAGAATTCAGTCCGTCTTATCACAAAAAAGTAATGCAAATTTTTGACGATAGTGGGTTTACCCCTCAAATTTCTCATAATACAATCCATTCAAGTACCATTTACAAATTAGTTGAAAATAATTTAGGCATTGCTATAGTTCCAAAATCTTTACAACTTAAATTTTATAAAAACGTGAAGTTTATTGAATTGGATAAAATTCCTCAACGAACAATTTTATCCATTGTATGGGATAATAACAATACAAATCCCATTTTAGAAATTTTATTGAAATATTTTAAATAAAAAAATTCTTGAATCCGACTATACCCGATACATGGACTTGCTAAAACAAAAAAGACCTTACATTTCTGTAAAGTCTTTCTCTTACTAAGCTCCTTCTCTTGGGCTCGAACCAAGGAGATTAAACTGCTTTACATCAAATGCTTGACAACTTGACAACTTTTATTGTAACCTTTTTGTATGCCTTTTTTAAATAATTAAATTACTTCAAATTCTTAATCGCTGGTTGTAATGCCACTTCAAATTTAGGTAAGTAGGTAACTAAAAATTCATTCATTTTATCCCAATCGTTTTTATCAAATAAGTTTACATCACCCAATTCATATTTAATACGACTCATTTTGTAGTTTGCTAATTCTTCCCATTCAAGTTCACCACCAAATGTGTTTTCAATACTTTCTTTATTAGATAATAAGTATTTTTTATTTAGTTCTTTGCTTGATGAACCTATACTTAATTCTATTCTTACATACTTGCCAGTTATAACGAATGTATAGCCTAAACCACTAATTCCAGCTCCAGAACTTAACCAATGGTCTTTAGTTGGGTTTACATTAGAAAATAGTTCAGTGTCTACAATTAAAGGCAACAGCTGTTTCCAATATTCTTTACGTACACCAAAACGATTAGGTACGTTACCACTATCACTATCAGCATATTTTATTAGTAACTCATCTTCAAGTTCAAATAATGGAAGTAATTTTTTAAGTGTACTAAACTTAGAATTACTATCTATATTTGATTCAATAAAATAACCACTTTGCAATTCTTGTGGTGCTCTAAAATCTGATGCATTACGAGACATTTTAAATACATCTTTAGCTTCTAATAATAGTTGTGCGTTTTTCTCGTATAATTTTTCAATTACATAAAAATACATTTGAGCAATAACCTCTTCATCTACTTTAGTGTTTTCAAAAATAAAATACTCTAATTTTTTATGTTTAGGTGATTCTGCATTGTATAGATTTTGTTCTTCTGTATTATCCGAAACAGGTATTTCTACATCTGGGTATTCCCATATTTTAAGAAAACGACTGTAAATTAAATCAAACCTTTCATTGTAGTTTTCAATATTCCAATTATTAATGGTTTTAAGATAATCGTTAAGCCAAAGACGACTATAATTATAACCTTGTTCACCACATTGTCGGTTCATCATCTTTTTATCTGGAAAGGATTTATTACTTAAAGCTCCATTATTACCTGATAAAGTTAAATTAGCAATTGTGTTTACATACTTCTCTTTAAACTGAAAATAATCATCAGGTGTTATATTTTTATTCCAATCTTCATTTGGGGTTTGAGGAAAAATATGTTCAATTGTTATGTTTTCATTTGAAGTGTTTACATATTCTCTGTTGTTATAATTCTCTAACAACTCAAACATATAATTTCTGTTTTTTGATTGGATATTATATAAATCTTTATCCTTCAATGCTGTTTTTAAATCTTCGTCGGTTGGGAATTTTGCACCACCACGTTTCTTTATTAAAGCTAATGCAATAGAATCATAATACTCTTCTGTATCAACTTCAGAATATAAAGTCATAAATATTTTATTCAATGAATTGGTAGGCAAGCCTACAACAAAACGTCTCCAAGTATAAGATTGAATCAATTTTAAAATTTTAATTAACTCGTCATTGCTAAGTCTCTTTTTTATTAAATCTAAATCTTGCATCATAATACGCATTACTAAACACTATGAGTATGCTGAAAAAAACTAAAAAGCAAAGTGACCATTTCAATTTCAATAGCAAGGGATACTGATGATAGACAATTATGATTGGTAAAATAACAACAAACAATAGTGCTGATATTAAGAATAAATAAATTTTACTTTTACTCTTTTTAATTTCATTTTCTAGTATTGAATTTATTGCATTAGTTATTTTTACCCTTGGTTTTAAATACACAAAGATTATTAGATTGCTTGTTAATTTAATTAGCCATTCCATATACCAAGATATAGGTATAAGTTACAGATAAATGAAAGTAAATGCAAGGGATATTTGTCGTACCATATGGCATCAAAACAAATTAAAATAGCACAATTAGAAGCAAATAATATTTTCGTTTTATTTTATAAAAGTTAGAAAACGCAGATAATGAAAAATTTGTATTTCAATTTACACGTAAAATGGTTTATTCGAAAAAAGTAAAATGTTGTACCAATATTGTGCTGAAGGGTAATATTTAAAAATAAAAAAACCACTCAATCTCTTGAATGGCTTTCTCTTTTTAAGCTCCCTTTAATAAGCTATTATTGAATCGATTAATTTTGATTTTCAAAGAGTTAGACTTAAATTAAACCTTTCTTGAATATCATACCAACAACCAATTAATAACAACTTAGAGGTTATTCTTCCTTTTTTAAATCCTTAGGATACACTTTTAAAATTTTTCCATCTTTGGAAATAACTATTGGTGTTTCTTTTTGTTCTTTAAATTTGATCATTTTCTCATAGGCTTTTTCTAAGCCCTTTGAAATTTTATCTTCTAATTCCTGTAATTGTTCTTTAATTCCCATTGTATTTTTCTTTTAATTCATTCCAAACTATATCATCTTTTATAAATAGTTTATCATCAGCTCCTTCTGCTATAAATTTAAACCTTTCTTCTGAATTATCAGCAATTATCCATTTATCAACTATTAGGATATATTTCTGGAACAAATTTCTTAGTCCATTTTTGTAACGCCTTCTTATAACATCTACTGGAATATTATGCCCACCTTCCAAAACTCTAGTTTTAACACGTTCAATTGCTAACTCTTCTGAATTTAATTTCAAAAAAAGTAAAATTACCTCGTATCTTTTTAGTTTTGCCTTTTTAATAAAACTTACATAGCTATTCGTTGACAACGTTGTTTCTAAAGCAAAAGTCTTGCCATCTTCCAATAACTCATTAATTCTAGCTAGCATTATTCTTCCTGCCTGAAAAGCAACTAAGTCTGGATTAAACGGAGAAAGTCCTCTTGCAATTTCATCGGCATTTACAAACTCTTTACAATCAAAAATTTCAGGTAAAATAGTAAATGAAGCAGTTGTTTTTCCTGCGCCATTTGGGCCTGCAATAATGTATAACTTTTTCATTAGCACAAAGATAGTATAATCTTTTAGCTTTAGTATTTATGAGTTTACTTAAAAAGAATTTTCAGATTAAAACTATATTTTTATCAAAATAAAGGTGATTTTATTTTTTAAATATGGAAGTGATTACAAAAGAGCAATTACAACTTTTTCGTTCTCTTTTTAAAGGGCGTGATGATGTTTTTGCTTTACGTTGGGAAAAGCAAAACAAAAATGACTATATGCCTGCATATTCTTATGACCCTTATATGTATCGACTTCATAAGCAAAGCGGTGGCTCATTTAAGAATTATACTGATAAAACCTATTTAAAACTAGATGATTACCAACTTTTAAAACATTTAAAAGGCAATCATTTTACAGGAATTTATCCACTTTTAAAAGATAATACATCAAATTTTATAGTTGCAGATTTTGATAAAACTGGTTGGGAAAAACAATCAAAAAAAGCATTAGAAGCTTGTACAGAAGCGCAAATTCCTGCTTATTTAGAACGGTCTCGGTCTGGAAATGGCGGACATGTTTGGATTTTCTTTGAAGAACCGTATCCTGCAATTAGAAGCAGAAGAATTGTTCTAACACTTTTTGAGCAAGCTAGTATCTTTTCAGTCTTTGATAAAAACACAAGTTTTGACCGTTTATTCCCAAATCAAGATTATTTATCAGGTAAAGGATTGGGAAATCTTATTGCGCTTCCTTTACACGGCAATACTTTACAACAAGGAAACTCTTGTTTTATTGATGCCGATACATTAATACCTTTTCTGGACCAATGGGCATTTTTAAAAACAATCAAAAAAGTATCAACACTTGATTTAGATGCTATTCTAAAATTATTTTCTGAAAAACCAAATCAAGAAATTTCAATAGAAAAAGAAATTACGTACAATGGAAAAATTCAAATCATTTTAAAAAATAGTATCACTTTAAACCGTAATGGTTTAACCCGTATTCTAACTAATTTTCTAAAAGAGCAATTAAACTTTTTCAATTCTGATTATGCTATAAAAAAGAAAACAGGCAGAAGCACTTATAAAACGGAACGTTATTTTAAACTTATTGAAGAAACCGAAAACACTATAGAAATACCAAGCGGCTTTATAGGTAAGTTGTTACGGTTTTGTAATCAAAATAAAATTCAATATAATTTTTTAGATGAAAGAATTAAACTAGAAGAAATTGAAATAACGTCTTCAATTCAATTATTAAACCACCAACATTTATCTCTTGAAATTACCAAGAAAAAAGATTTTGGAATTATAGTTGCCCCTCCAGGATCTGGTAAAACTATTATTGGCTTAAAAGTCATTGAACAGAAAAAACAACCAGCATTAATTATCACGCACAGAAAACAAATTGCAGAGCAATGGATAGGCAGAATTGAAAGCTTTTTTGGAATACCCAAAAGAGACATCGGGAAAATTGGTCAAAGGAAAATGAAGATAGGAAAACAAATAACAGTTGCATTAATTCAGTCCTTATCAAAAAAACTGAATACTGCCCCTAAAGAGTTAACATCGGCTTTTGGTACAATTATTATTGATGAATGCCATCACATTCCAGCAAAGTCTTTTAGAGAAGTTATAAATCGTCTATCTCCCTTCTACCAATATGGATTAACAGCAACACCTTTTCGAAAAAATAGTGATGAAAAACTACTGTTTGTCTATTTGGGCGATATTATTTCGGAAATAAAACCCAATGAAATAGATACTTTTAAAAAAGCAAGATTTACTGTACGTGATACAAATCTAGATATTCCATTTAATTCCAAAACTGACCATTTTGAAACATTATCCAAAATATTGATTCATGATTCTGAAAGGAACAAGATCATATTAAAAGATATTCAATATGAGTTAAACAAAGGTAGAAAGGCAGTTATTATTACAGAAAGAAAAGAACATATTCAAACACTAAATCAATATTTAAAGAATCAATATGAAATTATTACACTTTCTGGAGAAGACAACACATCTTCAAGTAACTCAAAATGGCAAGCTATAAAACAAGGGAATTACCAAGCTATTATTACTACTGGGCAATATTTTGGAGAAGGTATTGATATTAAGGATGTTTCATGTTTATTTTTAGTATATCCTTTTGCCTTTAAAGGAAAGTTAGTTCAATACATTGGTCGTGTTCAGCGTTCAGAATTAACCCCAATTATCTACGATTATAGAGATAAACATATTCCATACCTCAACAGACTATTTTTAAAACGAAACACATATTACAGAAATCTAGACCGACAAGCTACATTATTTGATGATTTTGAAGAAAATATAAATCCTATTTCAAAAGGGAATAAAATTGACAAAACTTTCAAAGTTCCTATTAATGATTTAGAGTTTCATTATGGAATGGTTAGTTTTTCTTATTCTTTGAAATCAAACATATCTATTCCATTTGAAATCGAGAATGAAGATATACAACCAGAATTTGAAGTTCTGAAACCATATTTTGCAAAAGTACTAAACTCAAAATCTGTTGTTATTCATATAAATATTGAATTTGAAAACGATATCATTGTATCGCAAATAGCAACATCTAAAGATATTGAGAACATAAACAAGGAAGTCATTGAAAGCGTAAAGTTTCAACTTGTAAAACAAAATTTTATAAAATCTGGAAAAACAATCAATCAAGAAGATATCACAAATAATATTGAAGCTTTTTTTGATTCAAAGGAAAACCTATTGGAAACTATTTTAAAAAATGACATTTATGTCCATTCCAAACAACTTTATTATTTGGCAAAGCATCACGATTTCAAAACTCTAAAAATTAGATTTGTTTTAAGCCCATTTTCATTTGTATTTTTATTGGTAGGAGAGCTGAATTACCATATTATTTTAGAAACGTTAAATACTAAAGAAGCAACTTACATTTGGCGTCTTTCCAAAGATTCAATCCTATTTAAAAAAGAGTTGTCACAAATAAATCAAAAACTAAACTTAATTCGTATAAGTGGTCGACAAGCTTTTTTAGAAACTAAAAACAGCAACTTTAGTCGAATTATACATGATTATAATAATGCCGAAAAAGGATTTTATAAATGGAAAAACATACTAGAAGAAAGGTTGAGTTAGCATTAATGGCTCTTATACTCGAACCTATTTTAACACTTAAAAAAACAGCGTCAATTTCAATTAAGGTAGGAGAATTATAGAACCGCTTTATTCAAAACCGTTTAAAATGGCTAATTCAATAAAAATAACCACCAATATTGGCTAAACTGGATATGATTAAATTATAAATTATCGGATAGAGTATCTTAATCCTCTTTCTTTTTAATTTTTTAACAAAAATAAAATGTTGTACTGAAGGGTAATATTAGAAAATAAAAAAGCCACTCAATCTCTTGAATGGCTTTCTCTCACTAAGCTCCTTCTCTAGGGCTCGAACCTAGGACCCTCTGATTAACAGTCAGATGCTCTAACCAACTGAGCTAAGAAGGAGTGTGCTTTTTCGCCTTAGCGAGCGCAAATATATAGTAATTTTTAATTACTACAAAACGACTTTTAATTTTAATTAAAAAAATTAATCAAAAACTGCTTTAAATATATCATTCCCGTTTGCAAACAGTACCAAAGCTATTAACAGTATAAACCCAACCATTTGTGCATATTCCATAAACTTATCTCCAGGTTTTCTTCCAGACACCATTTCATATAATAAGAACATGACATGACCTCCGTCTAAGGCTGGGATAGGCAATAGATTTAAAACCCCCAGCATAATGGATAAAAAGGCGGTAATATTCCAGAATACTTCCCAGTTCCAGAAACTAGGAAATATATCATAAATAGCCTTAAAACCACCAACGCCTTTATACGCACCGGTACTCGGTGTGAATATGGCTTTGAATTGTGTAATGTATGACGAAATTTTATCACCAGTCTTTTTAATACCAATCGGAATGGACTCAAAAAATCCGTATGTCTTATTTTTAAATTTATAATAATCTAGAGCCTCTAAAGTTTCTGGAGTAGAACCGTTGGCATATACCAATCCCAATTTACCATCTTCGCTAATTTTTAAAGGGATGACGGTTTCATTATTATCTCTTAAAACGGTAGCAGATACTGTTTGTCCTTTAAATTTTTCTAAGCCCTCTTTTACTTGATCAATATATCTAGTGTTGTAATCATTTAAACCAAGTATGATATCTCCTGCTTTAATTCCACTTGCTTTGTTATAGGATGTATCAGGAACCTGAACAATGGCGAATGGCATCCTCAAATTGATAAAACTTTTTTCCTTAGAATCAATTAATTGTGCTAAAAAATCCTCAGGCATGGTTACTGTAGATTGTTGCCCGTCTCTTTCAATAGTAATCTCTCTCCCAAATAATACTTTTTCGGAAACTTCAGAAAAGGTTTCTATCTTATCACCATCAACAGCTATAATATTATCTCCGGTTAGTAATCCCGCTTTATTGGCCACAGTGCTCTCGATAAATAATCCATCTTTTATATTTTCAATGGGTAAAAAAGTCTCTCCGTAATAAAAGGTCATGCCTATATAAATAAAAACAGCCAATAAGAAATTAACCGTGACGCCACCCAACATAATGATTAAACGTTGCCATGCTGGTTTAGAACGAAATTCCCATGGCTGTGGCTCTTTTGCCATTTGCTCAGTATCCATGCTTTCATCAATCATTCCAGCAATTTTAACATAGCCTCCTAGTGGCAACCAACCAATTCCGTATACCGTTTCGCCTATTTTTTTCTTAAACAGGGAGAACTTCACATCAAAAAATAAATAAAACTTTTCTACTCTTGTTTTAAAGGCTTTTGCAGGAATAAAATGCCCTAATTCATGTAAAATAATAAGCAATGAAAGACTCAATAAAAATTGAGATATTTTAATAACAAACTCCATATATCTTCTGTCGTATTTTTATAATCGCACAAAAGTAAGCTTTTAAACCAACTTTAAAAAGCCTATTGCTGAATGGCTCTGTATTTAACAAGAATTTAAGTCAAGAATAAATTCCATCTGTTTGAATTTCATTGTATTTTTGCAAAAGTTCAAATCTATACTTCTAAAAAATGTTATCCTTTTTTAAAGATTATAAAAAGTTCGCCATTGTTTTTGGTATTATTTCCGCCATTATAATCATACTCATTTATAACACCTTAAATGTGTACCGGCCACTTGATATTTACCAACCTGCCAGGGTGAGCTCTGAATTGGTTGACAGCACCATTCAACACCAAAAAAAGTATCATAAAATAGCCGATTTTAAATTTATTAATCAAAATGGAGACACCATTACGCAAGAAGATTATAAAGATAAAATCTATGTTGCCGATTTCTTTTTCACTACCTGCCAAACCATTTGTCCGATTATGACAGATCACATGGTAGACATTCAAAATAAGCTTATAGATGATGATGACGTCATGCTGCTTTCTCATACGGTGACTCCACAAATTGATACTGTAGCACAACTAAAGCGATACGCCATTAAAAAAGGGGTGAACGATAAGAAATGGAATTTGGTTACCGGTGACAAAAAGCAAATCTACGAACTTGCAAGAAAATCCTATTTGGCCGTAAAAACCAACGGGCTCGGGGACAAATATGATATGATTCATACCGAAAATTTTATGCTTATTGACAAGAAACGCCAAATTCGTGGGTTTTATGATGGTACTAATTCCGAAGATATTTCCAAACTCCTTGAAGATATTAAAATCTTGAAAAAAGAATACGACCAATAGTTTATAACAATCTATTTCTTTAGCCTAAATTTTTATATTACTTTTGCTTCTTTAAAATCAATCTAAATAAGCTTGGAAGATACTTTAGCCAATTTAAAACGTGGAGAACGCGGCATTATAAAGGATGTTTCGTCAGTTCATATTCCATTAAAGCTCCTAGAAATGGGGTGCTTACCAGGTAATAGTGTCAAACTAGTACAAATGGCTCCATTCCAGGATCCCATGTACTTAAACATCAATGGCACGCATTTAGCCATAAGAAAGGAAACTGCTATCCATGTTTTAATTGAACGCGTAGCAGATGAGTAAACAAATAAATGTTGCCTTAATTGGAAATCCAAACACAGGGAAAACTTCCGTTTTTAATGCCTTAACCGGACTCAATCAAAAAGTTGGTAATTACCCAGGCATAACGGTTGAGAAAAAAGAAGGTATTTGTAAGCTTCCCCGCGGTGTGAAGGCACATATTATAGATCTACCTGGTACGTATAGCTTAAACGCTTCATCCCTTGATGAAAATGTTGTTATAGAACTTCTTCTTAATCGAAATGATAAAGACTTTCCAGATATTGCGATTGTTGTTAGTGATGTCGAGAACTTAAAACGTAACCTGCTCCTTTTTACCCAAATAAAAGATCTTCAAATTCCTGTTGCCTTGGTGATTAATATGGCAGATAGAATGCGTTATAAAGGCATTTCGCTAGATATTCCTTTTTTGGAAGAACACCTTAAAACAAAAATTGCATTAATTAGTACCCGTAAAAATGAAGGTATTGACACTTTAAAAGATATTATTGCCAATTATAAGGAGTTATCGGTCACACCATGTTTAAATGCTTCTGAGATTGATGTAGAATATTTTGAAAACCTGCGAAAAGCCTTTCCAAATCAATTACTCTATAAACTTTGGCTCGTCATTACCCAGGATGTTAACTTTGGTAAAACCGACCGAAATGAAATTGATGCTGTTGCAAATTTCAAAACTAAAAGCAAAAGCGATTTAAAGCGGTTACAGCAAAAAGAAACCATAAAACGCTATCAATTTATAAACAACGTACTTAAAAAAGGGCAAACTATAGACGCCTCTCAAGCTAAAGATTTACGAACCAAATTGGATCGTGTTTTAACCCATAAGGTTTGGGGTTATGTCATATTCTTTTTAATCTTGCTTACTATTTTTCAAGCCATTTATGACTGGTCTAGTGTTCCCATGGATTTTATCGATGGTGTTTTTGCCTCATTAAGTGAATGGACAAAAAACGAACTACCACAAGGTGCATTTACAAGTTTGCTGGCAGAAGGCATCATTCCCGGACTTGGCGGTATCGTTATATTTATTCCGCAAATTGCCTTTCTGTTTTTATTTATTGCCGTACTTGAAGAAAGTGGTTATATGAGTCGTGTGGTGTTTTTGATGGATCGCGTCATGCGCCGTTTTGGTTTAAGTGGCAAAAGTGTTGTTCCCTTAATTTCAGGAACAGCCTGTGCCATTCCCGCTATAATGGCAACCCGAAATATTGAAAGTTGGAAAGAACGCCTCATTACTATTTTAGTGACGCCATTTACCACCTGTTCTGCAAGACTTCCGGTATACTTGATTATTATTTCACTCATCATTCCCGAAGGCCGCTTTCTTGGATTGAGCTTTCAAGCATTAACGCTCATGCTATTATACCTTATTGGCTTTGGTACCGCCGTTATATCCGCCTATATTTTAAATAAAATTTTAAAGATTAGGAGTAAAACCTTTTTTGTGGTTGAAATGCCTAATTACAAGCTGCCGTTATTAAAAAATGTCGTTTTAACGGTTGTTGAAAAAACAAAATCCTTTGTTTATGGTGCCGGGAAAATAATTTTAGCAATATCCATTGTGTTGTGGTTTCTAGCATCTTATGGCCCGGGCGAAGATTTTAAAAATGCCGAAAATATAGTAAACATAGAATATGCCTCTCAAAATTTATCTTCAGAAGCTTTGCAACAAAAAATCGCATCGCATAAATTAGAACACTCCTTTATTGGCATCACTGGAAGAGCTATTGAACCTGCTATTAGACCCTTGGGCTATGATTGGAAAATTGGTATTGCCATAATAAGCTCTTTTGCTGCTCGGGAAGTTTTTGTTGGCACTTTGGCTACAATTTACAGTGTTGGAAGCGATGAAGAAGCCACCATAAAAAACAGAATGGCTGCTGAAATTAATCCAATTCTGGGTGGTCCATTATTTACGTTTGCTTCTGGTATTTCATTGTTGCTGTTCTACGCCTTTGCCATGCAATGCATGAGTACTTTGGCTATTGTAAAACGTGAAACCAATAGTTGGAAATGGCCCATCTTACAGCTAGTAATTATGAGCGGATTTGCTTATATTGTAGCATTAATTGCTTTTCAGCTTTTGAAATAAAAATTGGTAAATTATAAGCGCTAATAACGACAAAGACCTATGAATCCTCTTTTGCAAAATATTTTAGCCTTTTCTGCACTCATAGTTGCTGTCGGATTTCTAGTGGCTAAATTTATCTGGAAACCGAAGAAAAAATCCTCTAAAGCCTGTGGCGGTGACGATGGTTGTGGCTGCCATTAAATTATATTAACTACAAACTCGTTCTTAACACAATTTAACAAACAAGTTATTGGCTATTATATTAGATATAATAAGTTCTTGTGTATTTGTTTTTATTTTTATTGAATTATCAAAAGGTTCTCTATTGCTTACTTGGAACTTTGTTCCTAAAGCAATATTATTTTTATCTAAATACTTTAAAAAATCTGACGAGGAATCTTTAACACCAACACAGATGCAGTCCTCTCCAATTGGAACTTTCGATAAAAGTATTTTATCCATTTTTTTTATATTTCCGCTTTTATCAGGAATTGGGTCGCCATGTGGATCGTGTGTTGGGAATTCTAAAAAAGCGTCCAATTGATCGATGAGCTTATCCGACTTGATATGCTCTAATTGTTCTGCAACTTCATGAACCTCATCCCATGAAAAATTGAATTTTTCAACTAAAAACACCTCCCAAAGCCTATGCTTTCTAATAATATTAGTTGCTATTTGATTCCCTTCATCAGTAAGATTAACGCCTTGATATTTTTTGTAAGCAGCATAGCCTTTTTCTGATAGTTTCTTTACCATGTCTGTTACCGAAGAAGCTTTTGTATTCATTTCTTTTGCTATAGCATTTGTACTCACATTAATAGCTCCTTGCTTTCCTAAATGATAAATGACTTTTATATAATTCTCTTCGGTAAGTGTTATCATCGCTATACTAATTTTTAACAACAAATATAAAATAATTAACCCGTTGTGTATTATGGTTTGTTCAACTTAATTTGGGTGCCAGTTGGGTTTCTATAACGTAACCAAACGATTTTTAAATAGATTTCCACTTTTAATAATCCCAAAGATGCTATGTATGATTTTGTTTCTAACAACACTTAAAACCACCATTTTGTTTTTGCCTTCCTCTTTTTCTTCGAAAATATATACTTAAATCATTTCTGGCTTAATGACGCTCATTACATCTAAATGGAGTAATTTTTTCATCAATCTGATTTTAAGTAGAAAACTATATCGAGAACTAGTTTACTCTTCGGAAGTTTAATTCTCGATACTAATTTCACGCATATTTATTAGCAAAATTCACGCGAAGTGACAAATTTTCGCCAAAAAGCATCCAGATAATAATTAAATCATTAAAATAATTTTTAGATTAATCTAAAATAATATTTATATTTGCAAAAAATAAATATCAACTTAATGAAAAAATCATGTTTTATTATTAGTTTAGTCGTAACACTTATTTGTGTGTCGTGTGATAAAGCCATTCTCGAAGGTCCTTTAGATGAAAATGTATTAGATGGACAAATAGAAGGGTTATCATTTGATGAAAATATTCAGTTTTTAAATGGAGATGAGGCTTTTGCAGAAGTGTTTACATCAAGTAATGGATTAGGCCCTTTGTTTGTTGCAAACAGTTGTGTTACCTGTCATGCGGGGGATGGGAAAGGACATCCTTTTACTACATTAACACGATTTGGACAAATAGACGCAAGTGGAAATCAGTATTTAAACTTTGGAGGTCCTCAATTACAAAATAGAGCGTTACCCGGTTATACTCCAGAGGCTATTCCAAGTGGAGCAACATCGGCAAAATTAACACCTCCAATAACCACAGGATTGGGATTTTTAGACGCAGTAACGGATGCAGATATTATTGCAATGTCCGATCCAAATGATGCAGATGGCGATGGTATTAGCGGCGTACCAAACTGGGCAGAAATTCCACCTTATGTGATTTTAAGAGCCAATGCCATAGCTCAAAACGGAAAATACATTCATCGTTTTGGAAAAAAAGCTGCCGCATATGATTTATTACACCAAACCGTATCAGCATACAATCAAGATATGGGAATCACCTCTACTTTTGAACCAATTGACACCTATTCTGGATTAGAGGTTGATCCAGAAGTTTCAAATAATGCCGTTAATGATGTTGTTTTTTATCTTAAGACATTAAAAGCTCCTATTCAGCGTGATGAAGACAATGTGTTTTCTGGTAAAAATATTTTCTCAGAAATTAAATGTGCTAGTTGCCACAAACCAACATTGAAAACTGGATTTTCTCCTATCGAAGCAATCTCAAACAAAGAATTCCATCCTTTTACCGATTTATTATTACATGACATGGGAAGTAATTTAGATGATGGCTATACAGAAGGTGGTGCATTAACTGCCGAATGGAGAACACCGCCATTATGGGGGCTTGGGTTAGCTCCAGACTCTCAAGGTGGTGAGTATTTTTTAATGCATGATGGCCGAGCCAGAAGTATTGAAGAAGCCATACTTTTGCATGAAGGCGAAGCAGCAAATAGCAGATCACTCTATCAAAATCTTTCTCAAACAGAGAAAAATAATTTGATAGAATTCTTAAACTCTCTTTAAAATGAACAGAAAAGAATTTATAAAAACATGTGGGTTTGCTTGTGCAGGAACACTTGTTTTTGGCAGTGTTTTTCAAAGTTGTTCTTCAGTAAAAATGATTTCTGGAATAATTGAAAATGATATCATTATTGTTAAATTATCTGACTTTATAATCTCAAAAGATAATTCCTTTAGGAAATACGTAATTATACAAAATGAAAAATTAAATTTTCCGATAAGTGTATATCGAATAAATGATACTCAGTATAGTGCGTTATGGATGCAATGTACACACCAAGGTAACGAATTAACTGCTTTCGGAGACAGACTTCAATGTTCTGCCCATGGTAGCGAATTTGACAAAAACGGCAATGTAACCAATGGTCCTGCATCTAATCGTTTAAAGACATTTCCAGTTGTAAAAGAAAAAGAATTATTAAAAATTTCACTAAAAACGGTATGAACAAATTCATAATATTACTAGTAATTGTTGCTTTATCGATACCTGAAAGTATCGCCCAAATTGATGATTCATTATTAAGAAAAACACAAAAAGACACCGTAAATAAATCTATGAATATGGATGCTGTTTACAACAGACCTTTTCTTGGCTTAGGCAAAACACCTATTTCAGTTGGAGGTTACGCCGAAGCCAATTGGCAATATTTAGGTACGGATGGTGTTAGTGAGGGGCATCAATTTCAAATGAGAAGAATGACTCTATTCGTTTCTTCAACCATTAGCAAAAAAATTAAATTCTTGAGTGAAATTGAATTTGAAGAAGGAGGAAAAGAAATTGCGATTGAATTTGCTGCAATCGATGTAGAATTTCATCCCCTGTTTAATTTAAGAGGAGGCATTATCATGAACCCAATAGGCGCATTTAACCAAAATCATGATGGCCCAAAATGGGAATTTACTGATCGCCCTATTTCAGCAACACAAATGCTACCTGCAACATGGAGCAATGCTGGATTTGGACTGTTCGGGAAAACATATTCCGATAATTGGATGTTTGGTTATGAAACCTATTTATCAGGCGGTTTTGACAACACAATTATTGATAATGCAGAAAACAAAACCTTTTTACCTGCAGCTAAAAACAATGAAGAACGATTTGAAGAGTCTGCAAGCGGAACCCCTTTATTAACTGCCAAATTGGCTGTACGCCATAATAAAATTGGAGAATTAGGAATCTCCTATATGGGAGGAATTTATAATACATTTGAAGATGATGGTGTGGTATTAGATGAAAAACGCAGGTTGAACGTGTTTGCTTTAGACTTCAATACGACCATTCCAAAAACAAACACTTTTATTGTAGGAGAATGGGCTTGGATTTCTATAGATATTCCTTCTACGTATACACAACAATTTGGGAACAAACAAAAAGGTGGATTTGTTGATATTGTACAGCCCATACTAAAAAAAGAGATGCTAGGTTGGGAAAAAGCGACTTTAAATGTGGCATTTCGTTTGGAATATGTAGATTGGAATGTTGGTGAATTTAACGAAACAGGAGGAAATATTGGTGAAGATACTTGGAGTATCGTACCAGCAATTAGTTTTAGACCAACATCAGAAACCGTATTTCGATTAAATTATAGATACCAGCAACAATATGACCTTTTAGGCAATGGTCCCGCCGAAACTAGTGGACTTAGTTTTGGGGTTTCTACCTATTTTTAGTAATATAGCTATTATGAAACATCCATAACTAAAAATTAGAGACATAAAGGAATGATTATATGGATGTTCCATGCCTGTGCTGAGCGCAGCCGAAGTATGACCGATAAAATAAATAGATAAAGACACATGAAGCAAATAAGGATCATACTACTTACAGCAATAATTTTAATAAGCTGCAAAACCGAAAAGAAAACCAACGGCAAACTAAACGTTGTTACCACGACATCTATGATAACCGATTTGGCTAAAAACATTGGTGGCGAGCATATCAATTTACAAGGTTTAATGGGTAGTGGCGTAGACCCACACTTGTATAAAGCCAGTGAGGGCGATGTATCAAAGCTTTCAAATGCTGATATTATTTTTTATAACGGTCTACACTTAGAAGGTAAACTGGTTGAGGTTTTCGAGAAAATGAAAACCATACAAACCATGGCCATTTCTGATGCTTTAGACCAAAAAACCCTAATTGGTTCAGAATATTTTGCTTCAAATTACGATCCGCATATTTGGTTTAATGTCGATTATTGGATCCAAGCCACACAATTTATTGTCAATAAGCTTTCTGAAGCCGTTCCTGAACAAAAAGCAGCCTTTGAAGCCAACGGTATCAATTATACCAAAAAGTTGGAATCCTTAAAAGTACACTTGAAATGCATCATTGAAACACTTCCCAAGGAAAAACGTATTTTAGTAACCGCACACGATGCCTTTAACTATTTTGGGAAGTCGTTTGGGTTTAAAGTTGTTGGCTTACAAGGCATTTCAACCGCTACCGAAGCTGGCGTACAGGATGTTCAAAAACTGGCAGCTTTCATTATAGAAAACAATGTAAAAGCTATTTTTGTGGAAAGCTCGGTGCCAAAAAGAACCATTGAAGCCTTACAAGCCGCCGTAAAGTCTAAAAATCACGACGTAACGATTGGCGGCACGCTGTATTCTGATGCTTTGGGTGATGCGGGAACTGTTGAAGGCACATATATTGGTATGTTTCAGTACAATGTAAATACGATTGTGAATGCACTAAAATAAGTTTTCAGTCACAGTCGCAGTTTGCAGTGCTTGCTCAAAACTTAAAAACAATTAGCTTTGAAAAATTATTTGAAGCTGTTTCCTGCTATCCGCTGTATCTTTTTTGAAGAAAAATCAAAAAAGGATGCCGCTTCTATCAGGGCTAAATTATCAGCTATTGTTGGTGTTTTATCGAAAATTAAAGGCTTCCTGCAAGGTTTTTGAAACCTAGTAGGTATAAAACAATAAAGTTCAATTAAAAAGATTCCCGCTGAAGTTTATCTTGAGCGTAGACGAAAGATAGGAATGAAAAAATGAAACAAAACATTGCAGTACAAGTAGACGATTTAACGGTAGCTTATAACTATAAACCCGTGCTTTGGGATATCGATTTAGAAATTCCCGAAGGCGTACTTATGGCTATTGTTGGACCAAACGGCGCAGGGAAATCAACCCTTATAAAATCCATTTTAGGGATTTTAAAACCTATTGCTGGAAGTGTTTCTATTTATGGCAAACCCTATGAAAAGCAACGCTCGCTCGTAGCTTACGTGCCTCAAAAAGGAAGTGTGGATTGGGATTTTCCAACCACAGCATTAGATGTCGTGATGATGGGGACTTACGGGAGCTTAGGTTGGATTAAGCGCCCTGGATTGACACAAAAAAAATTAGCTCTAGAAGCCTTAGAGAAAGTAGGGATGCTAGCTTTTAAGGGCAGGCAAATAAGTCAGCTTTCTGGCGGCCAACAACAACGTATTTTTTTAGCCAGAGCTTTGGTACAGAACGCTTCCATTTATTTTATGGATGAGCCTTTTCAAGGGGTGGATGCGACCACAGAAATAGCCATCATTAATATTTTAAAGGAACTCAGAAAAGAAGGTAAGACCGTTATAGTCGTGCATCACGATTTACAAACGGTTCCAGAATATTTTGATTGGGTAACTTTTTTAAATGTCAAAAAAATAGCAACAGGTCCTGTTAAGGATATTTTTAATGATGATAATCTCACTAAGACCTATGGTATTAACTATAAAGTGAGTATTCAGAAATAATGAATCAAGAAATGAAGACGCAAAGCGTAGCTTCTAACAAATAATTTCGAAAACGAAAGGTGTTAAAACAATTTCCTGATTTTGATATAATTTTTTGGTTCGTCCCGATAGTCATCGGGATATACCAAGACAACATAAACTGACAATAAAAATATGAGATTCTGAAAGAAGTTCAGAATGACATTATGGATATAACAGAATACATAAAACTCGTCTTTACAGACTACACCCTAAGAACCATAACCTTAGGAACTGCTGTTTTAGGTGCCGTAACTGGTATGTTGGGTAGTTTTGCAGTGCTTAGAAAACAAAGCCTATTGGGCGATGCCATATCACACGCTGCCTTACCAGGCATCGCCATTGCCTTTTTAATAACCGGTGCAAAAGACAGCAACGTACTCTTGTTGGGTGCTTTAGTAAGTGGGCTTATCGGGACGTTTTGGATTAGAGGTATCACCACAAAAACACACTTAAAATCTGACACGGCACTGGGTCTCATTTTGTCTTTATTTTTCGGTTTTGGGATGTTACTCCTCACGTTCATTCAAAAACAGCCCAACGCCAATCAGGCAGGTTTAGATAAGTATTTATTCGGGCAAGCCGCCACTTTAGTTGAAAGCGATGTTTGGCTCATGGCCATTGTCACTGGTATTTGTTTGTTTGTTCTTTTACTTTTTTGGAAAGAATTCAAAATCCTTTTGTTCGATGCCGACTATACTAAAACACTAGGTTTCAACACAAAATTTATCGATATTCTAATCACCTCGTTTATAGTACTAGCTATTGTGTTAGGCCTGCAAACCGTAGGTGTCGTGCTTATGAGCGCTATGCTACTAGCACCCGCTGCCGCTGCAAGACAGTGGACTAACAGCCTTAGTGTTATGGTGTTTTTAGCAGCGCTTTTTGGTGCTTTTTCAGGTGTGGTTGGCACCGCAATTAGCGCCAGCCAAAACAACCTGTCCACTGGACCCGTTATTGTGATCATTGCTGGTATATTTGTGCTGTTTTCATTTATATTTTCACCTAGTAGAGGTTTGTTATTTAAGCATATTAGATTCATTAAGAACCGTAGAGATATCGAATTGCACAAAACATTAGCATTCATGTATCACATTGCAGAAACACACGAGAATATTTCACATCCTCATGCTGTTAAAATCTTAAATAATTTTCAAGGGTTTACCAAAGGCACACTTCAGAAATTGGTAGATAAAGACTATGTGACTATACACGGGAACGAATGGAGTTTAACTGAAGAAGGCTTTAAAACAGCAGCAAATTTATATAATCAACAACCAGCACCTAATGAGTAGTGCACAGATAGAAATACAACTTATTGCTTGCTTGGTGGCGGTGGCCTGTGCTATTCCAGGTACGTTTTTAGTACTCCGGAAAATGGCAATGATCAGTGATGCTATTAGTCATTCCATTTTACCTGGTATTGTCATTGGCTTCTTTATTACCCAAGATTTAAATTCGCCAGTACTCATATTTTTGGCGGCGTTAACAGGCATACTAACCGTAGTGTTGGTAGAGCGCATTCAAAAAACAGGTTTGGTAAAAGAAGATACTGCCATTGGATTAGTCTTTCCAATTCTATTCAGTATTGGCGTTATCATGATTGCTAAAAACGCCAACGATGTGCATTTGGATGTAGATGCGGTTTTGCTGGGTGAGTTGGCTTTCGCGCCTTTTGATAGATTACTCATTTCGGGTGTTGATGTTGGACCAAAATCCTTATGGATTATTGGAAGCATTCTTATCGTAACTATAGGCTTATTAATTGCTTTTTTCAAAGAACTTAAGGTCAGTACATTTGATGCTGGTCTAGCTTCGGCATTGGGGTTTTCTCCTGCTATTATTCATTATGGATTGATGACCGTGTCTTCTATCACCACCGTAGGTGCATTTGATGCCGTAGGCGCCATTTTAGTCGTGGCATTAATGATTGCCCCAGCCGCTACAGCTTATTTACTGACCACCAATTTAAAACGGATGCTTTTGTACGCCGTATTATTTGGCATATTCAGTGCCCTTTCTGGGTATTGGCTCGCCCATTGGCTAGATGCCTCCATATCTGGATCTATAACGACTATGCTCGGGTTATTGTTTTTAGTGGTTTATTTATTTGCCCCCAGCAAAGGTATTATTGCGGTGTTATATCGAGAAAAACAACAAAGAACAGAAGTGTCGTTACTCACCTTTTTATTACATTTAAAAAACCATACTGAAGAACGGGAACGACATGTTAATCACCTTAGCGAGCATATCAATTGGCAAAAAGTGAGGGCTAAAACCGTATTGGACCTAGCACTTAAAAATAATATGATTTTAATTGAAAAAAACATTGTGTCACTTACTGTAAAGGGAGATGAATTTACTTCTCAAGCCATTGATTATATTATTACCAATGAAGATGCACAAATTGAAGATATGAAAGAGGATTTCTTCTTGTTTAGGGGATAGTGCCATTTAGGGCAAGCGAAGGATCTAATCTTAAATATATTGTAATTCCTTTTCGAATATGGAAAGACATTAGAATTTCTTCTTGCTTAGGGGCAAAATATATGCAAAAATATTTTATAGTTAAAACCAAATGGATATATTTGTAACCATGTGTAATGTTACATAATATGGTTATAAAGGATTACTATTCAATATCAGAAGTATCGGAAATTCTAGAAAAAAGCACAGAAACATTAAGACGTTGGGATAGCACCGGTAAATTACCAGCAACCCGAGAGCCCATAAGCGACTATAGAATCTATAAAAAGGAACAACTTGAACTATTTCCTAGATTTAATACGTATGTTAATGGAAAGAAATTTTCTGGGAATCATATAAAACCTACCAAAGAATTTTCTGTGTTAGAGCTTTTTGCTGGTGCAGGCGGTTTAGCTTTAGGACTAGAAAAAGCTGGTTTAAATTGTGTTGCTTTAAATGAAGTTGACAAATGGGCTTGCGAAACATTGCGTCAAAACAGACCTAGTTGGAATGTTTTGGAAGGGGACATTAAAAATTTTGATTTTTCAAAATATGAAAATGAAGTTGATATAGTCACAGGTGGATTTCCTTGTCAAGCGTTCAGTTATGCTGGAAAAAAATTAGGATTAAATGATACACGAGGCACTTTATTTTATGAATTTGCCAGAGTTATAAATGAAGTAAAACCTAAAATTTGCCTTGGAGAAAATGTAAAAGGCTTGTTGAGTCACGAAAAGGGAAAAACACTTGAAGGAATGATTTCTGTTTTAGATGAAATTGGTTATAACGTAGTTTCTCCGGCTCGAGTTTTAAAAGCGATTAACTATAATGTTCCTCAAAAAAGAGAACGGCTTATCTTAATTGGTGTTAGAAAAGATATTGATTTAGAATACCACTACCCTTTACCTTATGATACTATCTATAATTTAAGTGATGCGCTTAAAAAAGGAAAGCTTTTTGAAACCGATGTTCCAAAATCTGAAGGTTCTAAATATCCTAAACACAAAAAAGATGTGCTTGATTTAGTACCACAAAAAGGGTATTGGCGAGATTTGCCCTTAGATATTCAAAAAGAATATATGCAAAAAAGTTTTTATTTAGGTGGCGGAAAAACAGGAATGGCTAGACGCATTGGATGGGATGAACCTTGTTTAACATTAACATGCAGTCCAGCGCAGAAACAAACCGAACGTTGCCATCCAGATGAAACGAGACCTTTCACCGTTAGGGAATATGCTAGAATCCAAACTTTTCCAGATGATTGGAAATTCAATGGATCGGTGTCCCAACAATACAAGCAAATAGGTAATGCCGTTCCAGTTAATTTAGCAAAAGAAATAGGCTTTTCTTTAGTGAATTTTTTAAATGATTATGAAAAAATGAATCAAGAAAATTTAGCTTCAATTTCTTTAGAAAGTGTTTCAATAGTTTGATGTAAAACTTTAGTGCCATCAACTTCTAAAGCCACTTCTCCAACAGCGTCAATTAAATCATAATAGAAATCTTCTTTTCCTGTTAATCTGTGCCAAAAATCTTTTCCAACTATAACTGGGTACTTTTCGTTAATTCGCTTATAATGGGAACTTAGTTCAGAAGTTTCACCATAAATAACCCCAACAACCATATCATTAATACCAATATTTAAATTGTTGGTTCTTGCTAAACTTATAGTGCCTTTAAAATGATTGAAAATCGTTTCCACATCATCAAAGTTTATCGTATTTGGGCCAGATTTGAGTTGGCAATATTTTTTTCTTCCGTCTATAGCATCAATAAATTCAATATCAACTCCATGTGTTGTGGAACCAAAACCTTCAAAAAGTTCACTTATCAATTTTTGAATCCTCATACCAAAAGATGTATTTATAGAAGAGCCTAAAACTCTAGGCAGAACCAAAGCTTCAGCAATACTTTTGGCATCATCATTCCCCTTTAAAAAATTAGCCAAATATTTAAACAAAAAAGGGTTAATGTTATAATTCTTTAACTGACTAGCCTTTTTACAACCTACATTAATATGTGCTTTTACAATTTCATTTCTGAAAAAATTTTTAGCTTTGTTTAATAGCAATAATCTCTGATTTTCTTCCATAATTATATTTGTCTCTCAAATATAATATATTAATTCAAACATTATAATTATAATCCTACAAATAAATAGTTCGTATCTTAATAATTTAAATTCCAATTTCGCATAAGATATATTATGGCAAAACACAACGAACTAGGTAAAAAAGGCGAGCAGCTGGCAGTCGATTTTCTTTTGAAACATGATTATGATATTGTAGAACGCAATTATAGATTTCAGAAAGCCGAAGTTGATATTATAGCGCAACAAAAAGACATCCTTGCTATAATTGAAGTAAAAACACGCTCAACTACCGATTTTGGAAATCCGCAAGATTTTGTAAAAACCAAACAAATTCAGCGTTTAGTAAAAGCTGTGGATGAATATATTACTATGAACAGCTTAGACGTGGAAGTCCGTTTTGATATTATTGCTATTGTAAAAGTTGGGAGAAACTTTGAAATTGAGCATTTAGAAAATGCATTTTATCATTTCTGACTAGTCGTCCTGAACTTGTTTCAGGATCTCATAATCAACTGTAAAAATTAGTGTGATGCTTAAATGGATTCAGCATGATGTGGAAATATTCAATTAATCCTCTTCTTCAAAAAAATCCTTTAAAGCTTCGAAATTTTCTGGTTTAGCTAAAATGACCTTATTTTTATTTAATAGAAAATAGGTGGGTGTCGCATGTATGTTATAATCATTGCTAATAGGGTTATTCCATTTTCCTTGACCATACACATGAATAAATTCTGAGAATGACTTTTTCAATGCCTTCCACTTTGTGGGTTCATCTTCTAAACCAATGGCCACAACTTTTAAAGCATTTTTTTCTTGACATTTGACAAATTCTTGCAGTTGCGGAATTTCATCCAAACAATGCGAACAGGTACTGCTCCAAAACACAATAACATACTTTTCAGAACCACTTAATTCGCTCAGCTTTTTTGTGATTTTTTCATTTTTATTTGCTGTCTGAAATGAAAAATCTGGAGCCTGTCTTCCAATAGCTGTTCTAGAAAATGCAGTTAGGCCATCCATTAACTCTTTATCTTTCAAGGTTTTTGCAATGTCCATTAAATATTTATCGGAAATATAATTGGCCACATTTTCAAATTCTAAATCTATCATTTGTTGCCATAAATCTACCAGCAAAATACGCTTAATAGCATTAGGTGCTGTTCTTGCTTTATTATAAAATACATCAATATTAGTCTTGTAATTAGTGACTTCATCTACCGTTTCAGAAGACATCCCAAAAACATAATTAAGCATGCGTTCTTCTAAAAAATTAGAGGCCTGCAAGGTTTTATTATTGAAATCAACATAGTCAAAATAATGCGTTTTCAAACTGTCAACATATGGTTTTACCTTTATAATATTTTTTGGAATAAATGGCTTGTTCGCCTCAATAAAATGATAAGCAATCATACCTTTTGCCAATTTTTCATAACTCGCTTGCGCTTCGCTTTGGGTTTTAAATAAAGATTTTAAAGCAATCGTATCTTTACTTTCCTCTCTAAAAAAATTACCAATACTGTGGGTTATTAAAGACATGCTATTGGTGTAGGATGACAGCAACTTGTTTTCTGATGAGGATTGAAATTCCACTCCTGTTTCTGAATTAAAAGTAAGTTTGATATCTTCTTTCCCATTGTAAATGATATCGAAATTATAATCTTCTTGAGGAATAGCATATACCAATCTGTACATGCCTCTCGTGTTTGTAGAATCTAACTGAAACTGAAACCTACCACCCTTGCTAATTTCTGAATTGGCTATATACTCTGAAATCGTTGGCGTGACTTTATATAGAAGCGCCACATTATAATCTTCGGCTGGAGAAAACGTACCAGAAATGGTATGTTGCCCAAAAAAAAGATTGGGTAACCATAAAACAACACATACAATCAGTTTCAACATCGGAAGATTTTATTTTTAAGTTGGCAATAATTAAGCCAAAATGGGTTGCAATGCTTTTAATGCTTGGTCTACAGATTTTATAGATTCAAAAGTAAGTAATAATCTTAAACCGTTGCGGGTTTGTTTTTCCTTAATCTTACATGTATTGGAATGGGTTTGGACAAATTGCAATACGCTTGTGAAATTGTTACTTTGGTAAAATTCACTTTGCTGATTGGTTATAAAATAGCCAATAAAACGACCCTTTTTCATAATTATTTTCTCAAAGCCTATTTTAGTAGCGAGCCACTTAATACGGACACTATTTAATAAATCTTCCACTTGCACGGGTAACTCACCAAAACGGTCAATCAACTCCAATTCGAACTTTTGAAGTTCTTCTTCCGTTTTAAATTTATTAAGCTGCGTGTATAGGTTAAGCCGTTCGGCAATATTGTTCACATAGTCATCAGGGAACAACAATTCAAAATCTGAATCGATGGTGACTTCTTTCACATAGACTTTCTCCTCGGTATCATCGTCATACAGATCTTTAAATTCATTTTCCTTGAGTTCTTCAATCGCTTCATTTAATATTTTCTGATAGGTATCAAAGCCTATTTCATTAATAAATCCGCTTTGTTCACCGCCTAATAAATCGCCAGCACCACGAATTTCCAGATCTTTCATAGCAATATTAAACCCGCTCCCCAATTCGGTAAATTGTTCTAACGCCGTAATACGTTTTCGTGCATCATCGGTCATTGCTGAATATTCAGGCGTAATAAAATAACAAAATGCCTTTTTATTACTTCGTCCCACACGACCTCGCATTTGGTGCAAATCACTTAATCCAAAATTATTGGCATTATTTATAAAAATGGTATTGGCATTGGGTACATCCAAACCGCTTTCTACAATAGTGGTACTCACCAAAACATCAAAAGCCCCATTTATAAAAGCTAGCATGAGCTGCTCTAATTTTTTGCCTTCCATTTGTCCGTGACCGATTCCTATTTTAGCATCGGGCACCAACCGTTGAATCATTCCTGCAACTTCTTTTATATTTTCAATCCGATTGTGAATAAAGAAAATTTGTCCGCCACGTTCAATCTCATAACTCACTGCATCCCGAATGGCATCTTCACTAAAACGAATTACGTGACTCTCTATAGGATATCTATTAGGAGGTGGCGTGGTAATAACCGATAAATCTCTTGCTGCCATTAAACTAAACTGAAGCGTTCTGGGTATTGGTGTGGCTGTTAATGTGAGTACATCTACATTATCTTTTAAGGTTTTCAGTTTTTCTTTTACGGCAACTCCAAACTTTTGTTCTTCATCGACAATTAGTAAGCCTAAATCTTTAAATTTTACATTTTTATTTACGAGCTGATGGGTGCCAATAAGAATATCCACTTTACCTTGCTCTAAACCCTCTAGTGTTTCTCGTTTTTCTTTAGCAGTTCTAAAACGATTTATATAATCTACGGTTACCGGAAAGTCTTTCAAGCGCTCTTTAAACGTTCTGGAATGTTGATAGGCTAAAATAGTTGTTGGTACTAAAACAGCCACCTGTTTCCCGTTATCTACCGCTTTAAACGCTGCCCGAATAGCGACTTCGGTTTTACCAAAACCTACATCTCCACACACTAACCGATCCATGGGACGTTCGCTTTCCATATCGGCTTTAATATCGGCTGTTGCGGTACTCTGGTCTGGCGTATCCTCATAAATAAAAGAGGCTTCCAGCTCATGTTGCATATAGCTGTCTGGTTTGTATTGGTAGCCCTTTTCTGTTTTGCGCTTCGCGTAGAGTTTAATTAAATTAAAGGCCACGTGCTTAACCCGTGCTTTGGTTTTTTGCTTTAAGGTTTTCCAAGCATTGCTACCGAGTTTATAAATTTTTGGTGGCTTGCCATCTTTACCATTAAATTTCGTGATTTTGTGTAACGAATGGATGCTTAAATATAAAATATCACGCTCGCCGTATACCAGTTTAATGGCTTCTTGTTTCTTGCCTTCAACATCAATTTTCTGCAAACCTCCAAAACGCCCAATACCATGATCAATGTGCGTTACATAATCGCCAATATCTAAATTGGTCAATTCCTTTATAGTAATGGCCTGTTTTTTGGCATAACCATTTTTTACATGGAATTTATGATAACGCTCAAAAATTTGATGATCTGTATAGCAGACTATTTTGGTATCGTGATCTATAAACCCTTGATGTAATGATAAAATGATGGTATTATATGATTTTACCTCTAGGCTGGAATCATCAAAAATATCATGGAAGCGTTTTGCCTGCTGTTCGCTAACGCAGGCAATATAATTGGTATAACCTTTTTCGTGATTGGAATTTAAATCTTCTATTAAGCGGTTAAATTGCTTATTAAATGCGGGCTGAGGCGTGGTATTGAAGGCAATTTCATCCAATGAAACAGGTTGCTTCGTTTCACTCGCAATGACGCTGTGTTTAAAAACAGCCGTACTTCCAAATTCAATTATTGAAAAATCTAACAGTTGTTTTTTAAGCAAATCCGAATTACAGAACAACTCATCAGGTTCTGCATGTTTTATTTCTGACGACAAGGTTTTAAAAGCCTCTTCCGCTTTAGTGAAAAAATCATCTATTCTAGAGAAGAACAAATCGGCATTTTTAAAACAAATCACCGTTTTTTGAGCCACATACTTTAAGAAACTTTGCTGACTTTCTTGCAGTAATTTATTAGCGACATTTGGTATGATATTAATTTTTTTAACCGGCTCAATAGACAGTTGTGTTTCCACATCAAAGGTTCTAATACTATCGACCTCATCCCCAAAAAACTCAATACGATAAGGCTCGTCATGCGAGAATGAAAATACATCTACAATACCACCACGCACTGAAAACTCCCCCGGTTCTGTCACAAAATCGACGCGTTTAAATTGATATTCAAACAGCACCTCATTTACAAAATCAATCGATAATTTATCGTTTACGCCTACTTTAAGAGTATGGCGTTCCAGTTCTTTCCTGGTGACTACTTGCTCGAAAAGCGCATCTGGATAGGTGACAATGATGGACGGTCTTTTTTGCGAATTGATGCGGTTTAGAACCTCGGCACGCAGCAGTACATTCGCATTATCGGTCTCTTCAATTTGGTAAGGTCTGCGATAACTGCCTGGATAGAACAACACATCTTTTTCCCCAATTAATGCTTCTAGGTCATTTAAATAAAAGGCAGCCTCTTCCTTATCATTAAAAATAAGCAAAAACGGTTTCTCTGTTTGTTTGAAAATACTGGATAGTACAAAGGAAAATGAAGACCCGACCAAGCCCTTTATATGTACTTTATTTTTGTTTTGAGATATAACAGCTTGCAGATTTTGCGTTTGCGAAAGCTGTAAATAGGTTTGTGCGAGCATAGTTTTACTCAAGACATTTATTTTTTGCAAATATAAATGTTTAAGCCTATAGTTACTCCAAACTATTTTTACAATAAATAATAATTTTAATCCTGATAAATTAATGGGTTTGGATAGAATACAGCCAAGGCAAACCAATAGCTAACGACGGATTTTGCTCCAGTAAGTGTTTCTCCTTTTCTAGGTCCAGCAATAGCCTTTCCGAAAACGTCCCATTTATTTCCTTCATCATCTTTAAAAAAGACCCCTTCAGAACTATTAAAATCATATTCAAAATTTAAATTAATATAATCTCCTGTCAGCTCAAATGCATATATTAAACTTTGGTTTCCCGCTACTACATAGTTTTTATTATTAAATGTATCTTTTATCACCTTACCTGTACCAAATTTTGAAAATTGATAAGCTCTAGATTTATTGTCATCAATAATGCCATAAACCCGTTCTTTATTTGGTAAGTCATTGTTTAAAATTGATGGCCTGAATATAAAACGCGCATTATTAACCGCATAATCTCCATATGGATACACCGAATATTGCCTTGAAAATCCAGTTTGTAAACTTAAAACCTTGGTATTTGGATAAAGGGTTTTCCAAATATCCCAAGTTGTTTCTACAACATTTAATAATTTAGGTTTCTGTGAAATTAATTCCCCATTTACACATTCCAATCGTAATTGGGACCAATTACTATCTGTGCTTCTATCATACAAAATCAAATTTGCATTGTACAGTAACCCTGAAACGCCAAAGGTTGTTTTAACACCATTTGATTCACTTTTCCATCCAAAAGCTGTTCCGGTTAACGGGCAATAATTTATAGTAACGGCGTTTCCGTTAATGTCATCATTAACAATTTCATGCCAATCCAAAATTTGATGGGGATAGGCTCTGGCTTCATTACCATCTACAATCCCAACAACTAAATCACTTGCGTTTATAAAATTCGCTTCACTGGCCGTAATAAATTGCGGATTATCTATAGACGGTATCCCGTCTTTGCCAGGACCACCATCTCTAACTTCCGAAACTGGAATTAACCAGTTTGGTGTATTATCACTTGAAGGGTTTCCATCGTTGTTGTTCGGGTTTGACTGAAAAGAATCATTCTCACCACTGCTGCTGCATGATGTAAAAAACAATAAAATCAATACATAAAAAACATTTTTTTTCATAGCTTAAATATTTATTAGACCTAACTTAAGTCTGGGTTTTATTCTATATAACAATCCTGTAGTAAGTCTATATGTTGGTGTTAACTGGGTGCCATCCACATGACTATAAAGTGGTAATTCCGCTTTTACTGAAAAACTTAAATTCGGAGAAAGTGCCATTGAAAAACTGGGTATTAAAAACACCCAATCCCCTCCCGTATTATCTAAATCAAAGCCATCAATTTTATCTTTTATGGCATTTCTATATTTAAAGGAAATACTTGTGTTAACTATGGTTTTTAAGAGTAAAAATTCATCAGAAAACCCCAAAAAGGCTTGAAATTCGTTTCCGAACTTGTAAGTTGAATTTTCTAAATAGGTGTTGTTTGTTCCTGTCCCTCGGTATGTAAACCTAGTGGAAAAGGTAAATGAAGGTCTAAAATCGAAGTTTTTTGATGACGATAGCCAATAAATAACATCCCAAGCATTGCTGCCAGGTTGTAAATCGGCATTTAATGTAATGCCCTGATTGTTTTTTTTAGTTGATGATCCTAACGGTAGTTTTGCTCCCAACCCTAATGCAAAACTACTGGATGCGCCTAAAACCTTGTTAAAGTTATACTTCATTAAAATAACAGCATCCCCAACGCCTGAGGTTTTATCTAAATTTTGATTACCAAATTGTGTGATTTTTCTTCGTTGGCTAACCCAAGTGAATAATCCTTCCGCAGAAAGATGGTCGGTTATAGAATAACTCGTATTTAATAAAACAGAATGTGTTATTCGTAGTCTGGAATTATCATTTAATGTATTACTACCTTCATTTAAGGTGTTTAAATTATTATAATCATAAGATAATCCGACTTGAAGCGTTCCTTTTTCATAATTAGGCAATCCTATATTATTTGAAAGAGGAATACCTCCTGAGCAACATGTCTGTGCGTTCACATTAAGAAATAACAAAAGGACTATTAAGATAATGAAACGCTGTGGATACATACGAACAAGTTTATAATAATGGTCGCATTAATTCCCACGCCTTACTAAAATTAACATTTACGAGTGATTTTGTAAGCTATGTTATACCAAAACAGCCATTTCCCTCCCCTTTTTTAAAAACTGCGTCTAAAATGCACGCACTAAACCTAAAACCAGTTTACCAAGTATCGCCTTTAATGATTTGAAATCGCGAGTTATGAGAAGCCTTAAAAAAGAACCTATTATATTTTCCTATAGCTCGTAGATTTATTTATATATTGCAGCAATAAAAGAATAGAAATATGTCATTTGCAGATTTATTTGATAGTGGATTTAAAAAACGTAATGAAGATCATTTTGCATCTATTGTGCGTGTCGCCATGGATGATGGAATTATTTCTGAGGCAGAAAAGGATTTCTTAGATCGTTTAGCACGCAATTTGAGTATTGGTGAGAATGATTATAAGATTATTTTAAAGGATTACAAATCACATCCTATAAATCCTCCACATTCTTATGATATACGTTTAGAACGTTTATACGATTTAGCACGAATGGTTTATGTGGATCATATTGAAGGGGATGATGAAAGAGCGATATTAACAAAAGTGTCTGTAGGCCTAGGGTTTCGTCCTGATAATGTAAAATATGTGGTTGACAAGGCTTTGACTTTGGTGAGCAACGGTGTAGATTTAGACACCTTCATTAATGAAATAAAAAATATGAATAGGTAAATTTTTTACTTATTGAGATATAAGAGCGAACTATTGGGCTCGCTTTTTTATTTGTGTAGTTTTAATTGAATACGCTTTCGCGGAATATCTACCTCGAGCACTTTAACTATAATTTGCTGATGCAGGCTCACGTGTGCATTTACATCTTTAACGAAGGAATCTGATAAATTTGAAACGTGAATTAGTCCGCTTTCCTTAATACCTACATCAACAAAACATCCAAAATTGGTGATATTATTTACAATGCCCGGTAGGAGCTGACCCGCTCTTAAATCGTTGATGCTTTTTATATTTTGATTAAAGGTGAACACTTTGGCTTGCTCACGGATATCTAAACCCGGTTTCTCTAATTCTGAAACGATATCTTGAAGTGTTGGTAGGCCTACTGAATTTGTACAATACTTTTTTAAGTCTATTTTTTCAAGTAAAACAGCGTTTCCAATTAAATCGTTAACAGATGCATCGATGTCTTTTGCCATTTTATTTACTATAGCATAACGCTCTGGATGCACTGCCGAATCATCCAATGGATTTTCCGCGTCTTTAATTCTTAAAAAGGCAGCGCCTTGCTCAAAAGCTTTTTCGCCTAATCGCGGCACCTTTTTAATGCCCTTTCTAGACATAAATGCGCCATGTTCATTTCGGTAATTAAAAATGTTTTCAGCCAGTTTTGTTCCAATTCCTGAAACATAACTTAACAAGGGCTTACTCGCCGTATTGATATTGACACCTACAGAATTGACACAGTTTTCAACCACCACATCCAGCTGCTTTTGCAATTTGGTTTGATCGACATCGTGCTGATATTGCCCAACACCAATCGATTTCGCGTCTATTTTTACCAATTCGGCTAAGGGGTCTTGCAAACGTCTACCAATAGATACGGCTCCGCGAACCGTGACATCGTAATTTGGGAATTCTTCACGAGCAATTTTTGATGCCGAATAAATACTGGCGCCTGCCTCACTCACCACAAACATTTGTATCTCATTTTTAAAATGCACTTTTCTAATAAGGGCTTCGGTTTCCCGTGATGCCGTTCCGTTACCAATAGCAATGGCTTCAATTTTATAAGCATCGCAAAGCGAACTTATTTTTTTTATCGCTCCGATACTGTCATTTTTTGGTGGATGTGGGTAAATGGTTTCATTATACTTCAATTGGCCTTGTGCATCTAAACATACCACTTTACAACCCGTCCTGAATCCTGGATCAATTGCCAGAACGCGTTTTTCTCCCAGTGGAGAACCCAGTAACAACTGCTTTAGATTTTTGGCAAATACAGTAATGGCTGCTTCATCGGCCTTATCTTTTGCTATTTGTAACGCTTCATTACTTAACGATGGCAATAATAGTCGTTTATACGCATCGTTTACGGCAACTCTTATCTGTTCTGCACAGGCGTTATGACTTCTAATTATTCTATTTTCAATCTTATCTATGGCACGTTCATCATCAATTGTAATTTTGACACGAATGAAGTTTTCTTTTTCAGCTCTTAAAATAGCCAACAACCGGTGTGATGGGATTCGACTTAAAGCTTCTTCCCAATCAAAATAATCTCTAAATTTTTGAGCCTTTTCATCATCCGCTTTTGTTTTTATCACTTTCGTGGAAATCATAGCGAAACGTTCTAATTGCTGACGTATATTATTTCTAATATCTGTGCGCTCGTTTACCCATTCGGCAATAATATGGAGCGCGCCTTCTAAGGCGTCTTCTGTAGTTGCTACCTCGCCCCTCACATATTTTAAGGCTAGGGATTCCATATCATTTGCATTTTGGATCATGATCATTTTTGCCAAAGGTTCCAAGCCGTTTTGTCTTGCTTTTTCGGCTTTGGTTTTTCGGCTTTTCTTATAAGGCAAGTATAGATCTTCAAGGGTCGTTAAATCTTGAGCACTCATTATTTTTTTTTCTAATTCGGGGGTAAAAACGTCTTGTTCTATTAAGGCTTTTACAATAGTGCTTCGTCGCTTTTCTAAGGTTTCAAACGCTTCTTTATATTTTACAATATCACCAATTTGAACTTCATCTAGATTTCCAGTTCGTTCTTTTCTGTAGCGGGATATAAAAGGAATGGTACAATCTTGATTTAACAAATCTATAGTGTTCTTTACAGATTCTTCTGAAAGTTGTGTATTCAAAATTATATAGGCAATTTGGTCTATCATATGAATCAAAAAAATATTAAAGCGAATGTAATAAAGTTCCTTTTAAATTTTGAAGTGGTTTAAACTTTTTTGATTGAAGCGAAAAATAGCTATTTTTTATTCATTTTAAAGACTTTTTTGCACTTCATAGCAGGGCTACGAAGTAATAAAAAGGCGAAAAAGGGGTGAAAAGGAGCCTTTTGCAGCCAATTGAAAAAAGTTTAAACCACTTCATTAAGAAAACAAAAAAGTCTAATCATTAAGATTAGACTTTTTTTTGATATTTATTTAATGAAGGTTAGTTGCTCTGTTTTAATTTCCAGATTCTTGCTTAGCATCTTCTACCATCTTTTCATTTGGAAGAATGGCTACATTAACACGTCTATTCTTCGCACGTCCTTCAGCAGTAGAGTTATCATGCATAGGTTGTGTTTCTCCAAACCAGTTGGTTGTGAATCTGCCACTGCTCAATCCTTTATCTGTAAGATAATGTGTTACAGCGTTTGCTCTATTTTTAGACAAAGTCATGTTATAATCAGCATCTCCAGCACTGTCTGTATGCCCAACGACTAAAATATTTGTATCCGGATATTCTTTAAACACGCCAGCCAACTTGTTTAAAGTGGTTTGTGAAGCTTCATTAACGTTGTATTTATTCGTTGCGAAATACACGCCACTACCTTCGTCAAAAGTCACTACAATACCATCGTCTACACGCTCTACTTTAGCACCTGGAATCTCTTCTTCTATTTGTTGCGCTTGCTTGTCCATTTTCTTACCGATCAATACGCCGGCAGTTCCACCAACAACCCCGCCAATAACAGCTCCTAATTCGCCATTACCACCTTTTCCAACATTATTGCCAATTATAGCACCTAAAACTGCACCACCTGCAGCACCAATAACAGCGCCTTTTTGTTTATTATTCGCATTTTCCACTGATTTACAATTGGTAAAACTAAGTACCAGTATTAATGCCAAAAATGGCATTCCGATTTTATTTAAGATTGTTTTCATTGTTTTTAAAGTTTTGTAAAGTTCATGTTAATTATAAAGGGCGTGCCATCAACAGTTACGGTTTGTTGCCATTGCATAATGGATTCTGTAAGGACCGTTAATTTTAATCTGAACCCTTGATTGGTTTCCGATTTCCCTTTTTCATTGGTTGGTTTCAATAAGAAGTTAAATGTACCCGAAGCTTCGTCTACTTCTAATATGGTGAAATTAAAATTTCTATCACCAGTTGCACAAGCACTATCTGTTATGGAATAGATTCCTGTATTATTGTTAGGAATGAACTGCCAGGTACTGTTTTCAAAGCATTCTTTTGAAACATCGTTCAACAACGTCACATTATATGATCCTGTTTTACTATAATCAATTGAATTCAATGTCCAGTTTCCTTTAAGGACTTTTTTCGATTCTCTAACGGTTTTAGATGTACCGCACGATGCTAGCGATATGGCTAACAATAAAAATAAAATTTGGAGTTTTTTCATAATATTAAATATTTAAAGCAAACATACTCTATAATAACTTACCTATATGACTCAAACCGTTTAATGTTTAATGCATTTAGCTTGTAGTGATTATACTAGCCAGTTCCTACTGTGCTGTGAAAGTCTTAACTGATATGTAAACCATTATTTACGTTGGCATCATCTGGGTTTACAAATACTAATTTACCCTCAGCGGATTCTGTCATTAAAATCATGCCTTGACTTTCAACGCCTCTCAAATCTCTCGGTGCCAAATTTACAAGTACCGTTACCTTTTTTCCTATGACTTCTTCAGCAGTAAAACTTTCGGCAATTCCAGATACAATAGTGCGAACATCTATGCCCGTGTCTACTTTTAAGACCAAAAGCTTTTTGGTTTTCGGCATTTTTTCGGCTTCTAAAATAGTGCCTACCCTAATATCCAGTTTTGTGAAATCGTCAAAAGTGATGGTGTCTTTTTGTGGCTCCACGACTTTATTAGCTGCTTCATTGACTTTTTTACTAGCAATTAATTTATCCAATTGTTTCTGAATCGTTTCATCTTCAATTTTAGAAAACAGAAATTCAGCCTTTCCAATTTGGTGACCCGCTGGAATAAGAATGTCTTTTGTAACCATATCGTACCAAGGCATTGCTTCTACAAATGCGTCATGCTTTTCGTTTGCATCATTGCCGTTCTGTTTTAAATTAAGTATGCCTCTTAGTTTTTCAGAAGTAAATGGTAAAAAGGGCTCGCTCAATGTTGCTAGAGCTGATGCAATTTGAAGGGCAACATACATGATGGTTTTTGTGCGTGCTTCGTCTAGCTTGATGACTTTCCAGGGCTCTTCATCTGCTAGGTATTTGTTTCCTAATCGCGCCAAATTCATGAGCTCTTGCCCAGCCTCCCTAAAACGATAACGCTCTATGGAACTTGAAATAACATTTGGAAATGCTTTAACCGTTGCTAAAGTAGTTTTATCTATGTCTAAAAATACTGAAGGTTCTGGAATAATGCCTTCATAATATTTATTGGTTAAAACAACCACCCGATTAATGAAATTCCCAAAAATGGCAACCAATTCATTATTATTACGGGCTTGAAAATCTTTCCAAGTAAAATCATTATCCTTAGTTTCTGGAGCATTTGCAGTAAGTGCGTAGCGTAAAACATCTTGCTGATTTGGAAAATCCTCTAAATATTCAGGTAACCAAACCGCCCAATTTTTAGAAGTTGATAATTTGTTTCCTTCTAAGTTTAAAAATTCGTTGGCCGGTACGTTTTCCGGTAAAATATACGACCCTTCACTTTTTAACATCGCTGGGAAAATGATACAATGAAATACGATATTGTCTTTCCCAATGAAGTGCACTAATTTGGTATCCTTATCTTTCCAATACGGCTCCCAGTCTTTCCCTTCTCGTTCTGCCCACTCCTTGGTAGATGATATATAACCAATAGGCGCATCGAACCAGACGTAGAGGACTTTGCCTTCGCCGCCTTCAACAGGAACGGGGATGCCCCAATCTAAATCGCGAGTTACGGCACGAGGACGCAAACCATCATCAATCCAAGATTTAACTTGTCCGTAAACATTGGGTTTCCAATCTTTCTTATGACCTTTTAAAATCCATTCTTTTAAAAAATCCTCATGTTTATCTAAAGGCAAAAACCAGTGTTTTGTTTCTTTTAATGTTGGTACATTACCTGTAATGGCAGACTTTGGGTTGATTAAATCTGTCGCGTTATGGCTGGTTCCGCAATTTTCACATTGATCGCCATAACTTTCTTCATAGCCACATTTTGGGCAGGTACCCACAATAAAACGGTCGGCCAAAAACTGATTGGCCTCCGCATCATAAAATTGCTCTGTGGTTTCTTCAGTGAATTCGCCCTTGTCATACAGCGTCTTAAAAAACTCTGATGCGGTGTCGTGATGGATTTTTGCCGAAGTTCGCGAATAATTATCGAAGGTAATTCCAAAATCCTCAAAAGACTGCTTGATAATAGCGTGGTATTTATCGACAATATCTTGGGGCGACACGCCCTCTTTTTTCGCTTTAATGGTTATAGGCACACCATGCTCGTCACTTCCGCAAATAAAAACGACATCATTTCCTGTCAAACGCAAATAGCGTGCGTAAATATCCGCAGGCACATAAACCCCGGCCAAATGCCCAATATGTATGGGTCCATTAGTATAAGGCAATGCTGCAGTGATGGTATATCTTTTAGGTTTGTTCATCAATATGAAAATTAAATTTTACGTCATTGCTAAGGCGGTACAACTGTGGCAATCCTATGAATTGAAGTTCAAATACAACAGATTCCTGAGCTTCGCTCTAAATAACGTATTATTTTGAAGCCGTAAAAGTACACATTTTGAAAAGGATTTAGAAAAAAAATGTACATTTACGGTATGTCAAAAATCACACACATCCTATTCATTTTCTGTGTTGTTTTCTTCTTTGGAAGACCAACGCTTTTATCTCAAAATAATCACTCAAAAAACGCTAATATTTTGATACAACCTCCCTATTTAAAAGCCGGCGACACCGTGGCTATTGTAGCACCTTCCGGTGTTTTAAAAAACAGAACGAAAGAGGTAGAACAAGCTAAAACCCTTTTAAAAAGTTGGGGCTTGGAAGTCGTGTTGGGTGCGCATGTTTTTAGTAAAGATGATCATTTTGCAGGCACCGACAACGAACGTTGTGAGGATTTTCAAAACGCCTTAGACGATTCAAAAATCAGTGCGATCTGGTGTGCCCGTGGCGGTTACGGTACGGTGCGCATATTAGATAAATTGAATTATTCAAAATTTAAGCAAAATCCAAAATGGATTATTGGCTACTCTGATATTACCGCGCTTCATAATCAAATTCATAATAATGGCTACCAAAGTATTCATGCCTTAATGTGCACCAGTTTACAAGATGATTTAAGTACAATCGAAAACACCGTTTCTTCCTTTAAAGATGCTATTTTTGGAAAACCGATGCATTATACTTTAAAAGGATCTGAATATAATAAAGTAGGGGCAGTTACAGCGCCTTTGATTGGTGGAAATTTAACGATGTTACACACCATGTTAGGGTCTGAGACAAGTATTGATACTTCAGGAAAAATTCTTTTTATTGAAGAAATTGGCGAGTACAAATACCATATTGATCGTATGCTTCAAAGCCTAAAGCGTGCTGGCTATTTTGATAATTGCCAAGGCGTTTTGGTAGGCGATATGAGTAAATTGAGAAAGAACACCACCCTTTGGGGAACTTCTGTTGAACAATTGATTCTAGATGCGTTGGCAGATTATAATTTTCCGATTGCGTTTAATATGCCCGCGGGACATGAAAAAGATAATCGTGCCATGATATTGGGTAGGACTGTTAAGCTGATAGTGGGCAAGGAGCAGTCTACAGTCGTTTTTCAAAACTAAATGGTCTAATTTCTTTTAATTGAATTTTAAGGTAATCTCAAATTCAATAGCATCAGAAATAATATCATCTCTAATACCACCAAACAACCCTTTCGACTTATATTTAACCATTAGAATTCAGGCACCGTTCTGCTATTTTTCATATATGGTTTTTTTTACTACTAAAGTTTTTACAAATTATTTTAATAGTGCTTTCTTAAAGCCATTTGGCTTAGGATTTATGTTTTCAAAAAGCCAGCTCATAAGTCACATTACAATGTGCAAACATTTAATCCACACTTATTTTCCACACTTTGGCTGGGTTGTTGTCTCAATTTTACCAATCCTGTCTATAACGACGTTAGTTTTATTTAAATCGAAAATATTTTCCATCTTATGTTTAATAATTTAATTTGTTAGCTAACTCGTGCAATTTATTTATATCTTGAAACTATTATATGGAGTTTTACGATTTACCAAAAGAAGCACGAAATCAACTCGTTTAAAAAATCAATTGGGACGTTGCGTATGGTTTAAATTCAAACGACACATAGACTATTAATAAATAATCCTCGGGGCAAGCCCACGAGGTATTCAAAGGAAGAAAGTTTATTTTTTAGTTTGATGAAAACCTTAGGTTTTCAAACTTTCCTCTAAACCACCGACGCAAGCATCGGAGAATTCTATTGATTAAATACTTTTCCTATGAAGACACCTACATTCGTAAAACAGGTTATTTAGCTATTGGCAAAATCTTTTATTCTAAACCAGAATTACAGAACAAAATACTTTCTATTTTAAAAAACTTATTAGAATCTGACACTTCGCCTTCGCACGGAACAAGTCGCTCAGTACCAGCTCTATCAAAGTAAGACAAACAGTGGTAAATGCCGTCTGGGAAATTGGAAAATTTCATTTTGATAAAGTACCGCATTTTTTTGATACGGGCTTGTTTGATAATCATCATTCGGTTAGAAACACAGTAATTGGCTCAGTTAAAAAAAAAGGGGGGGGGGTAAAAAGGTTGTTGCGCATTTTAATACTTGGGGAAACAAATCGCTTGTGCAAAAAACACTCGACGAAATTGTTGATGTACATAACCGGTATAAAAAGTTTTCGGTTTTATCTCAGCAGGAAGCTATTGAGTTTATTGATGGGAATTATAAACCCAAAATTTGATACTTTCTATTTTATTCCATTATTAAATTATTTGAACTTTAGCTACGCCTCCTCTTAAAAAAAGGAATTGATAAAGGATATTTACAAGTACCAGAACCCAAAGCCTTAAAAATATTGACTATACTAACCACAATACCATATAAATAAACAGCTGCCGTACCAAAAAAATTAAATCCTGGAAACGGGAAAAAGGCTAATAACGATATTACAAGCAACAGCGACATTGTAAAATGAAAATTAATGACTGCCCTACCGTGCTCGTCATAAATTTTATTATCTTCTGCTTTATGAATCCATATAAACAAAGGAAACAATACATTTGCAAACGGAATGATTAACCCAAAAAAAGGTAAGCCATGAAGTAAAAGCATCCATTTGCGTTGAATGGTTTCTTCCTTTGGGTTTTCTATAACAATAAGATCATCAACATTTATATCTAGTCCAACTGCCAATAATTTAACCGTTTGTAAATGCGGTTGGACTTCCCCTTTTTCTATACGTTGAATTGTACGCACACCAACTGAAGTTTTTTCAGATAAATCTTCTTGAGTATACCCTTTTAACCTTCGTTGGTATATTAAATTTTCACTTATGGATCGATTTTTCATTTCTGATATTTTAATTTAAATGGATTTGTTCTTTTTTAGAAGACACTTTTTTCCATTTCCATAAACAAATTCCTAAAATTATAAATCCAATATTTAGGGCTATAATATATAACAATATCCCAATTGGATTGAATCCTATTGGTTCGTCTTGAACTGCTTTTGTTAAATATAAGATAGATGAATTGAGTTTATCCTCAGTAAATAATTTATTATTAGCAATATTACTACCCCAATGGATTCCAATAGCAAATAAAATTGTACCTGATTTTAGCAATGCTGTAGCAAGAACCAAATGCCCAATAACTATAGAAATAGAATAGAAAATTGCTCCAAATATTCCTATCCCAAAAACATCGTGCATGGCTATAAAAACCATAGATATAATAATTTTAGCAACGGTTAAATTGGTCATTGAGATTATTTTTTTATAGATATATCCTCTGCAAATCAATTCTTGCACCGCAGCTGTTGGTAAAACCCAATATATATGCTTTAAAATATTAGAGTAGTCCATACTTCCATTTATTTGAATAAAATCTTCAGTTAAAAATGATTTTAAGCAATAACCCACAAATACAGCTAAAACACCCAGAACAAGTCCAAAAAATAATAAATATAGATTTGTTTTTTTTAAGTTAAGACCGAGTTCATTAAGGTTTTTGTTTTCTGTATTATACATTATGCCATTCACAACAATCAAAAGTATAACACCAACAAACGGAAATACTTCTTTAAGTTTTGGAAAATTAATTATTGAACTTAAAAAAAGTGCAATAATTATAAGTATAACAGTAAATACGAGCCTTGAAACGTTAGGAAAGCTTTTAATAATTCTATTCATGTTTTTGATTATAGCCATGATTTTTTAATACACCACAAAACTAAATCAACCTCCCTGTTTTTAGCACGTCATTTAAATGTCACCTATATGTCATTTGTAGATTTTAAAGGCGTTACGAAGAAAACATGCTAAATAGAAATACATTAAAACCCGCGTTCCTTCTGCAATTGCTCATAAGCGTTCTGCACTTGCCTAAATTTTTCCTCGGCACCGTGTTGATGTTCTTTTCCTAAATGGATGACTTTATCTGGATGATACTTTTTAGCCATGGTTCTATAGGCCTTTTTAATTTCATCTACCGTAGCAGTTTTATCTATTTCTAGAATTTTATATGGATTGGATCCACCATGGAACATGGCTTTGATACTTTCATAATCGCGTGCACTAATGCCCAAATAACCAGCTATGGTGTAAATTTGTTTGACTTCATCTTCAGATACAAATCCATCGGACTTTGCTATACCAAATAGAAAATGTAACAGTTGTAAGCGCGATGGATGATCCATCATCTGCCTAATTTGCAAACACACCTGTCTCGTTGGAATGCTTTTTTGTTTGGTAATTTCCTTAAAAAGTTTAAACGCATGATTCGCACGTTCTTTTCCGTACATCCCCACAAATTGCTGTCTCACAAAATCAAGTTCACGTTGATCTTGTCTGCCATCAGCTTTAATAACAATTGATGCCAAAATAAGTAAACTCACTTCAAAATCGCCCGATTGGGTTTGAGGACGCTGTTGGCGTCGTGTTCTATAAGCAGTTCGCCCTTGAGGCCTTTGCGCATCCCCTTGCTCAAGAAACGGGTTGTTCTCTCCGTTTGTAAAAGCATCTAAAATACTTCCTAATACCAGTCCTAGAATAGCACCAATTGGACCACCAAATGACCACCCTAAAGATGCTCCTATCCATTTTGAAAAACTCATGTAAGTAATTTGTTTTAATTGTGACCAAAACTACATATAAAGTATTTCTTTTAAAAGAAGAACAGTGTAATAAGTAGGTTCATTATATTTTATCAATTGAAATAATAACATTTCGAAGTGATTAAACTATTAGTTAGTAGATTACTTCTTTAATTTGTTACACAATTGATATCTTTGCAATCTGAAATCGTTAATATAAAAATTTAAAAATATGTATCCAGCAGAATTAGTAAAACCAATGCGTGAAGACTTAACTAAAGTGGGGTTTGAAGAATTACATACAGCAGACGCCGTTAATGAAGCCTTGGCAAAAGAAGGTACAACCTTAGTGGTGGTGAATTCAGTTTGTGGTTGTGCGGCAGCAAATGCACGTCCTGGTGCTAGAATGAGTTTACAGAATGCTAAAAAACCAGACCATATTGTGACCGTATTTGCGGGTGTTGATAAAGAAGCGGTAGATCAAGCTAGACAGCATATGATTCCGTTTCCTCCAAGCTCACCATGTATGGCGCTTTTTAAAGATGGTGAATTAGTGCATATGTTAGAGCGCCATCATATTGAAGGAAGACCAGCAGAACTTATTGGTGAAAACCTTATGGATGCATACAACGCACACTGTTAGAAGGCTGTCATTAAAAACTTTATTTGAGCAGACTGCCCATTGTCAATGTGGTCCTTGCTATTTAAAAATTTAACCACGATTAAAATCGTGGTTTTTTTGTGTTTTATAAGCATTAGGTTAATTTTACAACATGATTAAACTATTGGCATACCCACTAACCGTTATTTACTATCTGGCCTTTTTTCTAACCATTGTTATTTTTCATCCAATACAATGGTTTTGTCACCATGTGTTTGGATATCAAGGATTAAAAAAAAGCGTAGATGTTTTACAGTTTTTCTTAATGCGGTGCATGAATATTTTAGGCACGAGGTTTACATTTAATAACCCCTATGACATTCCAACCAATCAACCGCTCATTATTGTGGCCAATCACCAAAGCATGTATGATATATCGCCCATTATGTGGTATATGCGCAAGCATCACCCTAAATTTATAAGTAAGATGGAATTAGGAAAAGGCATTCCCAGCGTATCTTATAATTTACGTCATGGTGGATCCGTATTAATCGACAGGAAGAACCCGCGCCAGTCTTTACCAGCAATCATAAAATTTGGTGAATATATTGAGAAAACAAAGCGTGCAGCAGTTATTTTTCCTGAAGGCACTCGCAGTAAAACTGGTGAGCCAAAACCATTTCAAACGAAAGGGCTAGAAATATTATTAAAGAAAGTGCCATCTGCTTTAGTCGTTCCCATTTCCATAAATAACTCATGGAAAACATTAAAATATGGAAATTTCCCAATGGGTTTAGGGACTCATATAACTTTTACCGTACATAAGCCTGTAAAATTTGCTACCTTTGTTAATAATCAAGATTTAATACATAGTGTTGAAACCACTATAAAAGAGCATATACACCCCTAAATTCATAAAGATGTCTTCAAAGAACGTCAGATTAGAAGTGATGCAGTTTTTGGAAAAAGACGTAGAATCGCTTATTAAAAAATACCTCATCCCGATAGACAGTATTTGGCAACCCTCAGATTTTTTACCAAATTCTGAAGGTGACAATTTTTTTGAAGAAGTACGCGAAATACGTGAGCTCTCAAAAGAATTGCCTTATGATTTCTGGGTAGTTTTAGTTGGTGATATGATTACGGAAGAAGCGCTACCAACTTACGAATCATGGTTGATGGATGTGGAAGGTGTAGACCAAGTTGACAAGGAAAATAGTTGGGGAAAATGGGTGCGTCACTGGACGGGTGAGGAGAATAGACATGGTGATGTCCTTAACAAATATTTATATCTTTCGGGGCGTGTAAATATGCGTGAAATTGAAATAACAACCCAACATCTTATTGCAGATGGTTTCGATATTGGAACCGATAGAGATCCTTACAAAAACTTTGTTTATACCAGTTTTCAAGAATTAGCTACTTATGTTTCCCATAACCGTGTCGCTAAATTAGCAAAAGACAAAGACAACAAACAGTTGGCTAAAATGTGTAAAATCATTTCGGGTGACGAAATGAGACACCACCATGCATATTCAGAATTTGTTGAGCGTATTTTTAAGGTAGACCCAAGCCAAATGATGCTCGCGTTTCATCACATGATGAAATTAAAAATTGCAATGCCTGCTCATTTTTTAAGAGAATCTGGAAATAAAATAGGAACCGCTTTTGAGGAGTTTTCTAATACGGCACAACGCATTGGCGTATACACGTCTACTGATTATGTAGATATTTTGGATAAATTAATTAAGAGGTGGGAAATTGATAAGATTACCAACCTTACTGATGATGCCGAAAAAGCGAGGGATTATTTAATGAAGCTCCCCTCAAGAATGTATCGTTTGTCCGAGCGTATTAGAATCCCTGAAAATTCTTTTCAATTTAAGTGGGTCGAGCCTGCCGTGATAAAATAATGTTCAACCTTTTTAAATGAACTTGTTCAATTTCAATATATAAATCAATTCCTTTCATGTATGAAAGGAATTTTTATTTTTAACCCGTTATGACTTCAGAAGAAATAATCAATACTACTATCGATTTTGTAAAAGAGCAATTAAAGGACGCTGAAGGTGGGCATGATTGGTTTCATATAGAGCGCGTATACAATAACGCCCTGCTTATTTCTGAAAATGAGAAAGTTGATACATTTGTAGTGTCACTAGGCGCATTACTTCATGATATTGCCGATAGTAAATTTTATAATGGAGATGAAACTGTTGGCCCAAAAATAGCACACGAATTTTTGCTTAAATTAAATGTAGATTCTACTATCATTAATCATGTTATAAATATAATTAAGCATATTTCATTTAAAGGTGGTAATGAAGTACAGACATTTCATTCTATTGAATTAGACGTCATTCAAGATGCCGATCGTTTAGATGCTATAGGCGCCATTGGTACTGCAAGATGTTTTAATTACGGGGGTTTTAAAAATCGTCCGCTTTACGACCCGAACATTAAACCAAACCTCTGTATGAGTAAAGAGGAATATAAAGGTTCAACAGCTCCCTCAATCAATCATTTCTATGAAAAGCTGCTACTTTTAAAAGATAAAATGAATACAAAAACTGGAACGGAAATGGCTTTAAAAAGGCATGCTTTTATGGAATCGTATCTGAAGCAATTTTATAGCGAATGGATCGGAAAGCTATAAAAATATTATATAGTAATTCTATTTTATTTTAGATTTTAAATTTTTGTCAGACTACAATCATAACATATACAAGCTGTTAGTTCATATTTAGGTAACAGATAATTTTCCATATAAATTCATCAAAATGGATGTTTTTCTTTTCTTAGTTGTAATATATCTTTGATTTATTATGTTTAAAAGCTCAAATATGAAAAAGAGACTAGAAAAATTACATACAAAAAACGATAAAATCACTACGTTTAATTCTGTTTTATATTCACTAATCCTAATTCTAAAGCTACCTATAATAACGGGGGTGTTATTACTTTGGTTTAAATTAAAATAGATAATTGTTCTCCATTTTTTATTGTTTCCATAAAAGCCGAATTGCTTGTGGTATAAATAAAACCTTTACCATAAAATATAAAGAATGCCGGGAATAATGTAATTTATCGATAAAGTCAATTTTTTGTCTGAATTAGTTAACTCTTTAATTATAATGTACTTAAATTTGTAGCCCCTAACTCATTGAACGATGACAGACCGATTTATCCCTCTATCAAGAATGCTAATTTTAGTATTCACTTTTTTTTCACTGACCATTTCTGGTTCAACTAGGGTAAATTATAGTATTACAGTTTCAAATAATATATCTTCAAGTGAAGATATTATTTCTGATTATACTCTAGATGCATATAACATTTCCGAAAAATTAGCACCTACGTATATCCAAATTCAATATCCTAATGGCAATGAATTTTGGCAAGTTGGCAAAACACCTTATATAACTTGGGAAAGTGAGGGACTTGAGAGTGACATTGTATTAGAATACTCTAATGATAACGGGATATCCTGGTTTCCGATTGCTACTGTTAGCAACATGACATTTAGTTATGCTTGGACAATTCCTGATAATGTTTCCAAGAATTGCCTAGTAAGAGCAACTTCAGATATAGTAACAGATACCAGTAACAGTGTATTTGAAGTTTCGGATGATGATTCTACATGTAACATCGTTGTATTAGGTTCTTCTACAGCAGCAGGTACTGGCGCTTCGCCTCGTGACAATTCTTGGGCTAATAAGTTTCAATATGACATTTTTCAAGAAAACACAAAACTAAATATTATTAATCTAGCTAAGGGAGGGTATTCCACTTATCATATACTCCCCAATAATACGCCTATTCCAGATGGTCGAACTATTGATGAAGAAAAGAATATAACCAAGGCCTTAACTTATAACCCTGTGGCTGTTATTGTCAATTTACCATCTAATGATACGGCATATGGGTATGCAGTGTCTACACAATTAGATAATTTTGAGATTGTAATTAATGAAGCAGAAGATAACGGTGTGGAAGCTTGGGTAGCAACTACCCAACCTGTTAATTTTAGCGATGCTAATAAAATTCAAATGCAAATAGAGGTTAAGGACGGAATAAATAATCTTTGTGGTATTAAAGCCATAGATTTTTGGACTGACCTTGTTGATGAAAATGGTAAGTTATTACCAGAAGTAGATTACGGTGATGGCATTCATGTTAATAATATAGGCCACGATTTCTTGTATAAAAGAGTTTTGGGAAAAAATCTTCAAAGTCAAGTCTGTGCTAATCCTAATGTCACACTAGGAATAAATGAAATTGATGAATTAGAGGATTTTAATTTAAAAATCTTTCCTAACCCTACTACAAATCACGTAAACCTTAAATTTAACAGCAAAATAGGTGGTAAACTATCTATTTCGTTCTATGATGTATTAGGAAAAAATCATTTGGACATGGCTTCTAAACATTCTTTTAGTTCTGGTCTAAATACTTTAAAACTGAATTGGTCCAATAAAAACAGTAACATGTATTTTGTGGTTTTTGAGTTTGAAACCCAAAACGGCTCATTAAAAAAAAGTATGCCACTTTATATACGCTAATTACTGTATAATAAGTTTTATTTCCTTTCGATATTGCGATGCACTTTTACCTGTAATCTCATTGAACTGCTTATTAAAATGGGAAAAGTTATTAAAACCACACTCAAAGCAGATATCAGTAATACTCATTTGGCTTTCATTCAATAACTTGGTGGCGTGCACCACACGATATTCATTCACCAATTGAGTAAAAGTCTTTCCCGTAGCCTTTTTAAAGTACCTACAAAATGCCGGTACTGTCATGCTTACTTTATCTGCTATTTCTTCTAAACTAATGTGGTTTATAAAGTTCTTGTTAACGTGTTTAAAAATTACGTCAATTTTAGTACTATCCTGAGCCTCTGCTTCAAAGGCAAAGCCATCTGCATTTAATAACGTATAATCATCGGTATTTGCCAAATGATTTAAAATATCCAAAAAACTAAGAACCCGCTCCAGACCATCATAGTTCATAAGGTGCTCTATTTTTGGTCCAATTATTTTTTTCGTGTCTGGTTTAAAAAGGATTCCCTTTTTTGCTCTGTCAAACAGCAATGAAATGGCAGTCATTTCTGGAATTTTCAAAAAATCATCTCCTAAAAAACTTGATTTAAACTGCACGATTGTTTCAGTACCTGTAGCTGTAAGTCTATCTGTGAAACCATTGTGCGGTAAATTTGAGCCAATTAGTAAGAGTTGACTATTATTAAAATAGGATAAATGATTCCCAATGTGCCTTTTCCCTTGTCCTTTATTAACATAAACCAATTCCAGTTCTGGATGAAAATGCCAAAATGCAGCAGCCTTTTCAGCTTGTTTAACGTGCTGCCTAACCAGTAACGAACTTCCAAAGCCGGGACTAACTTTTTCAAAAGCGGGCTTCTTATTATTCATATAATCAATTTTGAAGCAAAACTAAGGAATTTTCATATAATAATATGTATTCATTTAACCCAATTATATTCTATTTTAACTTAACATAGATTTAACTTAGATTTAACAGTTAATTTAGCATATAAATTGGACAAAATTGATGTTTTTAAAACTTCCCTTCCACCATACCTTTGTACTGTTAAACGTTAATAAATCCAAATCATGAAAAACGTAAATAAAATTTTTAAAAACAGCATATTGGCACTTACTATGTGTGCTACCATGCTAGGCAATGCCAATGAAATTTCTTCTATAAACAATAAAGAAGACCTTAAGAAGACTGCATTAGTAATCAGTAATGTAAAGGAAGGCGATCTCCTATCTATTAAAGATGACAATGGTGTCATTCTATATAAAGAATTTATCAAAGTATCGGGAACATATAAAAAAGGATTCGATTTAACCGCTCTTCCCGATGGAAGCTACTTTTTTGAAGTTGACAAAGATCTGGAAATTAAAACCATTCCTTTTACTGTAAAATCGAATGAAGTAATTTTTGATAAAGACAGTGAGGTCACAATTTATAAACCTTATACCCGTGTAAAAAACGACATAATATATGTGACGAAATTATCCCCAAACAAAGCACCATTCAATATAGAAATCTTTCATAACAATAGTGGTGATTACAATTTAGTACATTCTGAAACTATTGAAAATACTCAAACTATTGAAAGGATATTTAAATTACAAGAAGGTAGTTACAAAATAGTTTATCACACCGATAATAGAGAGTTCACGAAATTCATTAACAATTAGTTTAATGTCTTATTTAGTTTAGTTTAGTTGATAAAAGTGAGCTGTGGTGGCTCACTTTTAATTTAAAATCTTTAATTATGGAAATAGAAAAATTAGAAAGTTTTAAAATTGATCATTTCAATAAAGCCATATTAGAATTCAAATTTCTAAAAAATGATTGGCTTGTTAAAAGGACTCTCCTTCATATACTGTGGGCGTTCATTAACATCACTACATTAATTTTTGTTTATTCACTAGTTTCAAACACAAAATGGACGCCCGTATTTATAGTAGGATGTCTATTATATTGCCTTTTCTATTGGTTATTAAGTTCTATCATGTTTGATAAACTTATTGGTGATGAAATTGACCATTTAAAATAATTTTAATTGACCATCCTTATATTGCTCATGCAAATCTAGATTTAGTTTAGGCATAGATTGATTTATAAAATATTTCTGTCTTGCTAATCTAACCAAATCATTAATTTGTTTTGCAATGTTGCCTTCGCCACGCATGCGTGTTCCATATCTGCTGTCATTTAGACGACCTCCATGGCAGTCTTCAATTTGATGAAGCACCTTTTCAGCTCGATCTGGTAGCTTTTTTCTAATCCAATCGGAAAAAATTTCGCCAATAGCACCATTTAACCTAACAATAGTGTGACCTATGGAAGTGGCTCCGTGTTTTGATGCCGTCTCGGCAAGCGCCAAAATTTCATGACTGTTGATTGAGGGAATTATTGGTGCCAACATCACATTTACTGGAATCCCATGATCGCTTAAAATCTGAATAGTTTCCAAACGCTTTTTAATACTTGCTGTTCTGGGTTCCAAAATACGTCTTGTGTCTTCTGATAGTGAGGTTAAGGATATCGTCACGCTTAATAAACGATCTTGAGCCAAAGCTTTTAAAAGATCCAAATCTCTTAAAATGAGCGCATTTTTTGTTATGATGCCTACAGGGTGTTTATATTTTAAAAACACCTCCAAACACTTTCTAGTAATCTGATAAATACGTTCAGCCGGTTGATAACAATCTGTATTGCCAGACATAACAATAGGGTGTGCTTTCCAACTTTTCTTCTTTAGTACTGCTTCTAGTAACTTTGGCGCCTCTTTTTTGACCATGATTTTACGTTCAAAATCCAGCCCTGCACTATACCCCCAATATTCATGGCTGTTGCGCGCATAACAGTAGATACACCCGTGCTCACAGCCTTGATAGGCATTCATGGAATACATCATGCCAACGTCTGGACTATCCACTTTATTGACTATCGTTTTAGGAAATACCTCTAAATATTGGGTTTTGTTTTTGTCACTTTCTTCACCTTCTTTATGGCAATACTCTAGAAAATCATCACGTGTTTCATGGCTAAATTCGAAAAAACGATTAGGCGTATTAACCTGTGCACCACGGCCTTTTATGGTAACTTTGGGATCCATCTAAATAATTATAAGGTTTTCTTACTAAGAACTGCTCCTTAAAATTACCCATAATGTATACGTAAAACTGTTAAAGTGAATATGGGTTATTAACAAATATTATTTTCCAGGAAAATTCGCTTTTCGTTTTTGTAAAAATGCCGTAGTGCCTTCTTTAAAATCTTCAGTCCCAAAACTTTTCCCGAATTCTTTTATTTCAACATCAAATCCATTAATGCCATCTGTATCATTAGCATTTATTGCTTTGATAGCTGCACTAATGGCTACCGGAGAATTCCGTAAAATTTTACTGGCAATTTTCTCGCAAAACGGAAGCAGGTCTTCTGGCGTTGTAACATGGTTAACTAGCCCATAATTTAATGCCTGATTTGAGTCAATCATTCCTGCCGTCATAATAAGTTCCATAGCACGACCTTTTCCAATTAAATTAGGAAGCCTTTGTGTGCCGCCGTAACCGGGAATCACACCAAGAGACACTTCTGGCAAACCCATTTTAGCATTATCGCTGGCCACCCTAAAATGACAGGCCATGGCAAGTTCAAGCCCGCCCCCAAGTGCAAAACCATTAACGGCTGCAATAACTGGAGTTCCCAAATTTTCAACAAAATTGAATAATAAATCCTGACCTTTTGCTGCCAACTTAGCACCTTCTTTTGCACTAAAACTAGAGAACTCACTAATATCGGCACCGGCAACAAAGGCTTTTTCACCACTTCCTACAAGAATAATGACTTTGGTATTTTCATCTTTGTTAGTCGCCTTAAAAGCTTCATGAAGTTCTTGAATGGTCTCCTTATTTAACGCATTTAATTTAGTTGGCCTATTAATGGTTATAGTAGTAATACTGTTATGTTGACCAACTATGATGTTGTTGTAATCCATTGGTATTTATTTTTGAAGTGTTTGTTAATATAATAAAATTGACTATTGTTCCTTAGGAAATGTTACAGTAAATGTCGTTCCTGTATTTTTTTCCGATTCAAATGATATGGTGCCTTTATAAGTTTCAACAATGTTTTTAACCATGGCCAAACCTAGGCCCATACCACTACTTTTAGTTGTGAATTTGGGTTCAAATACTTTTGTTTTGTTTTCTTCCGAAACGCCCGATCCATTATCTGCTACCGTAATCATAACATTGTGAATGTCCTCTGTCACCTTAATATTTATTTTGGGTGTTTTGTTTTCTGGTATCGCTTGAATACCATTTTTAACTAAATTGGTAATGACGCGTATTAATTGCGTCCTATCAAATTTCGCAACTATTTCATCAGACTCAGCAGTAAAACTAATATAATTTTCATTAAAAATATCTAAAGCCAATTTCACAATATTTACCACATTTAAGGTTTCATTTTGTTGCGCTGGCATTTTAGCGAAATTTGAAAATGCCGATGCTATGGCGCTCATGGTATCAATTTGCTGAATCAATGTCTTGGTATATTCATCTAATTTTGAATGAATCTGTTCATCCTCAGGATCGAATTTACGCTGAAAATTCTGGACTGTTAAGCGCATAGGTGTCAACGGGTTTTTAATTTCATGCGCCACCTGTTTCGCCATTTCCCGCCACGCCTGTTCCCGTTCACTCGTGGCCAACTGTACGGCACTAGCTTCCAATTCATCAATCATGCTGTTATATGAATTCACCAATGTTGAAATCTCCTCGCTGCTATCATCGATCATGATTTTTTCATTTCGGCGTTCTAAACGCGTTGCATTTATTTTTTCGCTGATTGTTTTTAAGGATCTCGTTATGTATTTAGATAATAAAAAGGCAATAGCAACCGCCATGAGTAATACAAATAGAAAAGCGTAACTGATACGCGCTAAAAACTCATCAAGTTCTTTAGATAGAAAATCGTCCTTTTCTAAATAGGGTAAATTTAAAATGGCGAGCTCTTTTGATTTTTGATCCGTTATAAAAGTATATGAGGATTGAAAGGTTTCCCCGTTCTCCATGAGTTTATCAACATACCTATGCTCTGCTGTATGGGATAGGGCATTTAAAATTTCAGCATCAATACATTTATCTATAGCCTCAGGCTGTAATGATGCTTTTGATGAAATTAATAGCGACCCTTCTAAATCGTATAAATTAACTTGTAATTTATGAATGTCCGCAATGTTATAAATTTCATCTTTAAAAATTATAGGAATATTTTCAGTAATTACCTCCCAAGTATTTTGCCTACTGTTTAAAACCCGCTTTATGTGTGTTTGAATATTTTGCTCCTTACGTTCCAAACGCTGTGTATGGTAATCGCGTGTTTCCTCTCTATATTGATAAATGGCTACTGCAGCAATAAGCACAGAGGCTAATACGACTAACAATATCATGGCCAAAAAGATACGGGTACGTAAAGAGAGTTTTTTTAGTTTCATTAAGTAGAATAATGCATAAATATAACAATAATCGCACCAATGTTTTTACTTAATATTTGAAGCATCTTTTAAAAGTTTTTATGATTTGTTTTGAATACAAAATGAAGCTCACAACAGTTATTAATCGTTAGGTTATTTAGTTCTTATAAGATTGTCAGGCAGCATATCTGGCGTGTCTGTGATGAAAATATTTTTTCACTTGTGGTTTGTCCTTTTTTCTTTTGTTCATAAAATCATTGATATTTTCCTTTAGCTGTTCCTTGTTGATCGCCCTTTTCTTGCCGATAATATTGGTCTTCAGATCTTGGTTGACGTATTCCTGGGGATTCAGTTCCGGGGAATAGGGCGGGATGAACAATACTTCGATCTTATCATTGTTCTCCTCTAGCCATTGGTCAAGTTTGATGGTCTTGTGGGCGGGATGGTTATCGGTAATGAAAAATATCTTTTTATTGCTATACTTTATCATCAGTAGCAAGAACATCTTAAAGACCTCGCTGTTGAAGCCCTTCTCCATCAACATGAACTGCAGATGCCCCCTGTTGCTTATTGCGGAGATCATATTGACCGTGTATCTTTTCCCCGTTGCCTTTATTATAGGCGTTTTTCCTTTAGGGGCATAGCTCTTGCCTGCCTGGTGGTCGCTCCTGCAGCCCGTCTCGTCCCCAAAGTATATTATCGCTCTTTCTGCCTTTGCCCTTTTTTCTATCGCCGGATATTCTTCCTCCAGCCATTTCCGTACGTTTTCCGGCTTTTGCTCGAACGCCTTTCTTATGGGCTTTTGGGGAGTGTACCCCCATTTTTTCAGGTAGCGCCCTACCTGCCAGCGCGACAGCTCGACGCCGAACTTCTGCGATATCAGCTGCTGTACGGCTTCCCTTGTCCAAAGTCCGAAGGGGAGCTTCAACTGCTCGGGAAGTTTTTCCCTGATAAGTTCCCGCACCTTATGGGCCTGGTCCTTCTTGAGTTTCATGCCGCCCTGCACACCACGTTTCCTGCTGCACAGCGCGCGCTTGCCGCCGGCCCTGTACCGCGCCCATATCTTGTTTACCGAACGCTCGGTGATACCAAAAATCTCGGCGGCCTGTCTCTGGGTGCCCAATTTCTTGCGGAGATAATCGGCCACACGCAACCGTGTTTCCTCTTGGGCATCTTGGTTCTTACGCTTCTTCACCTTTGTTTTCATACAATAAAGATACGTAAAATTTTCAGAATAAGAACTAATTTATGCTCTTATTAATAAGCATCAGGGTTTTTAGAACGGATAGATTTATACACTTTGAAACCTAACATAACAAGAACCCCTAAAATGATAAGACCAACCACACCCCAAACCCAATTGATGGCACTTTTTAACACCACCAAAAAGACCACTGCAAATAAGATAAACGTAGCGCCTTCATTCCAAATCCGCATAAAACTTGAAGATTTTTTAACCACATCGTTTTGCAATTGTTTGTAATACTGATGTGTTTTTAGGTGATACATTATCAGTAAAACTACAAAGGCTAATTTTACGTGCATCCAAGGTTGTTGAAGCCAAAATGGTTGCAGAATAAGTAGCCAAATAGCGAATACCGTTGCTAATATAGCAGAAGGCCAAGTGATAATAAACCACAGGCGTTTAGCCATAAGCTTGAGTTGATTACCAAGAATCTCTTTATCTGGTGATGGCTTGTGAAAAGCTTCAATTTGATATACAAAAAGTCTGGGAATGTAGAACAAACCTGCGAACCAAGTAATTACAAAAATGAGGTGAAAGGATTTTATGTATTGGTAGTATTCCATCGCTAATAATTTAGGTGTTTGAGCGCAATGCTGGTTTTAGATTTCTATTAATTTCCCTATAAAGAAAATAGCCGGTTACTAAAGTGGCAAGGACATCTGCAATTGGAAATGATATCCAAACCCCCAATTCACCATAAAAATTTGGCAGTATAAATATAAGTGGAATAAAGAAGAAACCCTGTCTTGTTAAGGTTAACAATAATGCTGGTTTTGCTTTACCTATGGCTTGAAAATAAGCTGCTCCAATAAGCTGTATGGCAATAATAGGTGTTGCCAAAAATACCCAGCGCATGGCGGGAGGCGTTTCTTTTAGAACTTCAATATCTGTGGTAAATAATCTCGTGATAACATCGGGGAAAACCATAAGTAAAACAAATACTAATGTAGCCAAACCTGCAGCATATTTAATAGCTGTATAAATGGCTTCCTTAACACGGTCATAGTGTTCAGAGCCATAATTAAAGCCTGCAATAGGTAAAAACCCTTGGGTTATTCCGTACACGGGAAAAAGGGCAAACATAAGCATCCTGCCAACAATAGCATAGGCTGTAACCGAAGATTCGCCACCTAAATCGTATAAAATATTATTCATAAATAAATAGGTAATACTTACAACCGCTTGTCTTGCCAGCGTTACAAAACCCAATGAACTTATTTCTGAAACAAGGGATCTGTTTAATCCGAAATGGCATCTGTTTATCTTTAATTCCGAATGCTTCGATAAGAAAAACCACAATATAAAAACAAAACACAGTAAGTAAGACCCCGTGGTTGCCCAAGCGGCACCTTCCATTCCTAAATCCAATACTATGATGAAAATATAATCTAAAATAAGGTTCCCTACAGACGGTATCATCATGGCATACATCGCAAACTTTGGTTTGCCTTCGGCTCTAATTACCGTGTTTCCCATCATACAAAGTGCCAAGAACGGAATGCCATAAAGCACGATGGTGTAATAAATTTTTGCAGGTTCTAAAATAGCCCCTTTCCCTCCAAATGTCGGGACGATAGACTCGGCAAACCATAAGCCGAAAATGACCATAAGTATGGTAAGCAATACCGTTAGCGTAATTTGGTTTCCAAAGGTTTTTAGTGCTTTCCCTTTATTTTTTGCCCCCAGTGCCCTGGAAATTATTGAGGAACCTCCAATACCAATGGCCATCCCAAGGGCAGCAATAAAAAACGATACGGGAAGTACCACATTAATGGCGGCTATAGCAGTAGAACCAATCCATTGGCCAACAAAAATAGTGTCTATTAGGATGTTTAATGACATTACTAATATCCCAATAGAAGCCGGAACTGCCTGCCTTATAAGTAATTTGCCAATAGGTTGCGTGCCTAAATCCTGCGATAAAATTTTCGCCATTATACCACTAAGGTTTTAGAGTCTACCCATTCATGTATCCATTTTGAAAGCAATGCAACCCAATCGGAGTCATCATTCAGGCATGGTACTGTCGTAAATTGATTACCACCCATTTCATGAAAAATTTCTTGGCCTTCCATAGCAATTTCCTCCAGCGTTTCCAAGCAATCGCTTACAAATGCGGGCGTTACAATGGCCATATTTTTGACACCTTCCTTACCCAAACGTTCAATAGTTCTATCTGTATAGGGTTGCAACCAGGGGTCAAAACCTAAACGCGATTGAAATGATGTTGAAAATGTACCTTCCTTAAATTGCAGATGTTCAGCAACCAATCGAGTCACCTCATAACATTGATGTCTATAACAAAATTCATGTGCTTTAGATGGTGTTTTACAACAACTTCCATCAATTTTACAATGCGATTTTGTGATATCACTTTTCCGGATATGGCGCTCTGGAACCCCATGATATGAGAATAATAAATGCTCATAATTTTTTCCATCTAAATGTGATTTTATCGAATTGGAAAGCACTTTAATATAATCCGGTTTATTGTAAAACGCAGGAACCGATTCAATTTTTATATTAGGAAAATGTTCTTGACGAATCTCTTCGGCCAAAACCACAATAGTTTCAGTGGTTGCCATGGCAAACTGCGGATATAATGGAAATAGCAATACCTCATCAACACCTTGGTCTACCAATTCTTGTAAGCCTTTTTTGATGGTCATGTTTCCATAGCGCATAGCTAGTGCTACAGGCTCTTCCACCTGCTTTTGAAGCTTTTTTTGAAGGCGTTCGGACAATACAATAAGTGGAGATCCTTCTTCCCACCATATTTTTTTGTACGCTTTCGCGGAAGCCTTTGGTCGTGTGTTTAAAATAATACCCTTAACCAGTAAATTTCGTGCCCAAAGTGGCACATCAATAACACGTTCATCCATCAAAAACTCACCTAAATATTTTTTTACGTCCTTGGACTCTGGACTATCGGGCGAACCCAGATTAACTAGTAAAATTCCTTTTTTCATTTACAATTTTTATTTTTTAAGCCCTAAATAAGATCCTAGTGCTTTTTGTTTGGCAATATTATTTCGAGATGATTCATTATAACAGCTATCTTGAAAAATACCACAGGAAATAGTTGGACGAACTAGAGAATTGGTGTTCGTGTTTTTCTCTAATGCTGCAATTTCAGGCGTTAAATAGTTCATATACAAGCTACAATTGTTGTTGCGTCAATGACATGACATATTTTTTAGGCGTTGTGCCATATTTCTTTTTAAACGCTGCGATAAAATGACTGGAGGTGCTGTAGCCCACTTTATGGCCGACTTCATTGACATTATCATTACCTGCTTCTAATAATTTTCGAGCTACCTCCATTTTATAATCAAATAGAAAACTAAAAACGGAATCTCCATAAATCTGCTTAAAGCCTTCTTTTAGCTTTTTAATATTTAATCCTATCTCATCAGCAAGTTCTTGTAAACTTGGTGGTTCTGCCATTCTTGCAATAATAATCTCTTTAGCCTTCCTTATTTTTATAACATTCGTTTCGTCAACTAAAAACGGACATTGCTCAATATCGGCCTCTTCGCTTCTATTAAAATACAAGCTCAAAAGTTCGTAGGCTTTGCCTTTGTAATATAGGTTTTTGATGCTGGAATTTAAGTTATAATTTATAAGCTGGTTTAGAACAATGGCCATAGATGGCGAAATATTCCCATCCTTATAATATTTTTTATCCTTATTGTCTTGATTTAAAAATGAAATATAATCGGCTTCTTGAGAAAATAAACCATGAAATTTTTTGATAGATATCAATATAGAAACCATCCAAGATTGCGGATTGATGTCCAAACAAATTGGAAGATCACGTTGCGGGTTATAAAGCAATAATGAGTTTTCTTCAAGAATATCCAATCGGTATCTGCCGGCATTAAAAACAAATTGACTAGAGCCTTTCACACAGAAATGAAACTGAATATAATCACTATCTATCTCTTTTGCAACAGATTGTAAATCACTTAATTCATTTTTATAGGTAAGCACAAAAAACCCATCGTCAACCTTGGTTTCATCAAACGCCCTTTTAGCGACACTTTTGTTAATTGTGATTTCTTCTTTCATATGAATTTTATTTAGATTGGTTCTAAATTGATTATTGAAAACCCGCCCAATTCACTGCAAAAATATGACATTTATCATATAATTAGAAAAAATAAGGTTAAAAAACCACAAACGATACTAAAAGTTCTTTGAGCGTTACTTTTTTGCTTCACATCAGTTCTATTTTTGTTTCATAATTTCAAGTATTATCATGCAGAAGTATAATATTTCTCGAAGTCATTATTTTTATGCTATTGGTTTAAGCTATAAAAAAGCAGATGCCGATATTAGAGGTCGCTTTAGTTTAGACGAAGCGTCAAAATTGGCGGTTCTTAACCAAGCCAAAGAGAATGATATTGAAAGCTTGGTAGTAACATCTACGTGCAATCGTACTGAAATATATGGTTTTGCACAGCATCCTTTTCAATTAATTCAATTACTTTGTGATAATACCAGAGGTACGGTAGAGGAATTTCAAGAGGTCGCCTATATATATAAAAACAAAGATGCCATTGCGCACATGTTTCGTGTGGGCTCTGGGTTAGACAGCCAAATTCTTGGTGATTTTGAAATTATAAGTCAGTTAAAAACCAGTGCAAGAATATCAAAAAAACACGGTTTGCTCAATCATTTTACAGAACGATTGGTCAATGCCGTTATTCAGGCAAGCAAACGTATTAAGACAGAGACCAACATCTCTTCGGGCGCCACCTCGGTATCCTTTGCTTCTGTTCAGTATATTTTTAAAAATATTGAAGATATTTCCAGCAAGAATATTTTACTGTTTGGAACGGGAAAAATAGGAAGAAACACTTGCGAAAACTTAGTGAAACATACTAAAAACGAGCATATTACACTCATTAATAGAACTAAGGATAAAGCACAAAAAATTGCCGGAAAATTTAATTTAATTGTTAAAGATTATGGTAATTTACAAGAAGAGATAAGCCATTCTGACATCTTAATCGTAGCTACCGGAGCGCAACGTCCTACTATAGACAAGCACCTAATTCAAACCCATAAGCCACTACTTATCTTAGACCTTTCCATTCCTAAAAACGTTCATGAGAATGTTGAAGAATTAAGCAATGTTTCTTTAGTGCACCTCGACCATTTATCACAAATAACAGACAGCACATTATCTGCTAGAAAAGCACATATTCCTTTAGCTGAAACTATTATTGAAGAGGTAAAATCAGATTTTAATAGCTGGTTGGAAACCAGAAAATTTGCTCCAACGATAAAGGCATTGAAACATAAGTTAAATAATTTTGCAATTGCAGAATTAGATACTCAGCGTAAAAAGTTGTCTGATTTTAACGAAGCTCAGGCCGAAATAATTAGCACTAATATTATTCAAAAAATAACCAATCATTTTGCACATCATTTAAAAGATGACAATATTTCTACAGACGATAGTCTAGAACTTATAAAGCAAGTGTTTCAGTTAGAACCTTCAACTAAAAATGTCTAAAATTATTAGAATTGGTACACGCGATAGTGAATTAGCACTATGGCAAGCAAAAATAGTACAAAGTCAACTTGAGCATTTAGGGCATAAAACAACCATTGTTCCTGTAAAATCCACGGGCGATTTAGTTCTGGACAAACCACTTTACGAACTTGGAATAACCGGTATCTTTACCAGGACCTTGGATATTGCCATGTTAAATCATGATATTGATATTGCCGTCCATTCTTTAAAAGACGTACCAACGGTGCTACCAAAAGGCATTGTGCAAGCAGCCGTTTTAAAACGGGGCAACGTTAATGACACGCTCGTATTTAAGGATAATGAAGAATTTTTAGGTGCCAAAGAGGCTATTGTGGCCACTGGTAGCTTACGAAGACGTGCCCAGTGGTTAAACAGATTTCCAACACATACTATAGTCGATTTAAGGGGTAACGTAAATTCCCGCTTACAGAAATTAGAGGGCCATGAAGATTGGAATGGCGCTATTTTCGCCGCTGCTGGTATTGGAAGAATCGGGATAAGGCCCGAGGAGGCTATTAATTTAGATTGGATGATTCCTGCGCCTGCACAAGGCGCCATTATGATTACGGCTTTAGAAGACGATGAGGAAACAAGAACTGCCTGTGCAGAATTAAATCACGAAGAGACTGAAATTTGCACTACTATTGAGCGCGAGTTCCTAAATAAACTAGAAGGTGGGTGTACGGCTCCAATAGGCGCATTGGCATACATTAAAGATGAAGAGGTTAATTTTAAAGGGGTTCTATTAAGTGTGGATGGCACAAAAAAAATTGATGTTACTAGGGTTAAAAAATTAGGCGAACATAATGACTTGGCTCAATATTGTGCTGATTTTATTATTGAACGTGGCGGAAAACGACTGATGGACATCATCAGGCAATCAGACAAAAAAACCAATGTGTACTCTACAAAATCGTTTACCGAAGATCAACGTCTTTTATTTCATGAAAAAGTAGTCGCTGATAGCTCAGATTTTATCAAAATAAGTTTGAATCGGATTCATCCGCGTTTCTTAAAAAATGAAATTCAAAATGTAGTGATTACTAGTAAAAATGTGGTGGAATCATTAATAACTAATTACTCTGCTGTAGAACTTCAATTTAAGAATATTTACTGTGTTGGTCGAAGAACCAAACGTCTTATTGAAAAAAGAATCGGAAAAGTCACCCATTTTGAAAATAATGCAAAAAGGCTTGCCGAGTATTTAGTCGATTTTATTGAAGGCACCGAAGTCACTTATTTTTGTAGCGACATTCGCTTGGATGCTTTACCAACTATTTTGGCTGAAAATCACATCAAGGTAAATGAAGTTGAAGCATATCAAACAAAATACGACGGCATAAAAGTAGATGATTCCGTAGAAAGTGTGATGTTTTATAGTCCATCAACTGTTGAAGGTTTTGTTCAGAAGAATGATGCTGAAGTGATTGCATTTTGCATAGGAGAAACAACGGCTAATGAAGCAAGTAAGCATTTTAAGGATGTGAGGATTGCTAAAGTGCCAACTGTTGAAAGTGTGATTGAATTAGTAAATGAGTATTATATATAATGGCTTTTAGCTATTAGCCCTATGCCGTTTGCGCCACTGTTATGAAGAGCAAATAGCAAAGGGCTAACTGCCAAAAGCTAGTGAAATGAGAGACTTTAGAAAACTTGAAATTTGAAAAAACGGAATTGAGCTTGTAAAGCAAGTATATCTATTATCAGATAAAATGCCTTCAGAAGAAAAGTTTGGTTTAAGAAGTCAAATAACAAGAGCATCTGTTTCTGTGCCATCAAATATTGCAGAAGAATGCAGTAGAAATAGTGAAGTTGAATTTAAGCGCTTTTTAGAAATTGCAATCGGATCATTATTTGAGGTTGAGACGCAACTCATAATAGCTCAAGAACTTGAATTTATAGAACCAGAAGAACTCAAAGTCATTTTTAATTTAATTCAAAAAGAAGGCAGAATGATAAACAGTTTAATTAATAAAATAAAAAATAGCTGATAAGCCTGAACTAAAAGCCAAAGGCAAACAGCCAAATGCTAGATATGATTAAAAACGATTTATTTTTAAGAGCATTAAAAGGAGAAACCGTAAGCCGTCCACCCGTTTGGATGATGCGTCAAGCCGGACGCTACTTGCCAGAATTTATGGCCATTAAAGAAAAGTACGATTTTTTTACACGTTGTCGCACGCCTGAGTTAGCAAGTGAGATTACTGTGCAACCCATAAGAAGATACGGTATGGATGCCGCCATTTTATTTTGTGATATTTTGGTAATTCCGCAAGCTATGAACATCGAGGTACAAATGAAACCCAATTTTGGACCGTATTTACCAAACCCTGTTCGTTCGCAAAAAGATGTTGACAAAGTCATCGTTCCTGATGTTAAGGTGGAACTGGATTATGTGTATCAAGCTATAAAAGCCACCAAAGAAAAACTGAATAATGACATTCCATTAATAGGTTTTTCGGGATCCCCTTGGACTATTTTATGCTACTGTGTACAAGGTCAAGGCAGTAAGAATTTTGATAAAGCCAAAGAATTTTGTTTTACAAATCCTATCGCTGCACATCAATTACTTCAAAAAATAACCGATACCACGATTGCCTATTTAAAAGAAAAGGTGAAAGCAGGTTGCGATGCCGTACAAGTATTCGATTCTTGGGGTGGGATGCTCTCTCCTGTCGATTATCAAGAATTTTCATGGCAATATATTCAACAAATTATTGATGCTTTAAAAGACGATGCCCCTGTAATTGCATTTGGTAAAGGCTGCTGGTTTGCCTTAAATGATATGGCAAAATCCGGTGCCGCTGCCCTGGGCGTAGATTGGACTTGTTCTCCTAGAAATGCACGTTATTTAACTGGTGGTAATATTACGCTTCAAGGTAATTTTGACCCGACTCGGTTGTTTTCACCACCATCAGAAATAAAGAAAATGGTACACCAAATGATTAACGAATTTGGGAAAGACAAATACATTGTAAATTTAGGCCATGGTATTTTACCTAATATTCCATTAGATCATGCCAAGGCATTTATAGATGCTGTTAAAGAGTATAGCCCCTCTTAATCTCCCCCAGGGGGAGAAACTGTTATGGCAAAATAGCACTCTAAAAGTTTGACATTTTGACGAAAGTTTAATATAAATACGACTCAAACTCCCTCTCCTTCGGAGAGGGCTGGGGAGAGGAATAGAGCTAGGAGAGGATTTATGATTAAAAATATCACATTAGGGATCAAAGCCTATTTCGGAGCTTTTAGTTTAATTTCAAAACTAAAACTCTGGAAATATTTTGCTGTTCCTATGGTAATTAGTGTCATTACGGCATCCACAATAGGTGTTTCAGCATATGCCTTTTCAGATAACATCGGCACTTTTATTTCTAAAGCTTGGGTTTGGGAATGGGGGAAGGATACTTTTTCTGTCTTCGGCACCATCCTTGGCGCACTAATGGTTATAGTCATCGGCCTCATTTTATATAAGCACATAATTATGGCTTTATCGGCGCCGTTTATGAGTCCGGTTTCAGAGAAAATTGAAAAATACATCACCGGTAATCTAAATGCAGATCATAGAAAAACCTCTTTTTCAGAGCAACTGTATCGTGGCATCCGTATTAATGTTAGAAACCTTTTATTAGAATTACTTTTCACAATCCCAATTCTACTTTTAAAATTCATCCCTGTAATCAACATTTTTTCAACCATATTATTGTTTCTAGTCCAAGCGTATTACGCGGGTTTTGGTAATATGGATTATACTTTGGAGCGACACTTTAAATATCGCCAAAGTGTGAATTTTGTAAAAAAGCACAAAGGAATTGCTATTGGGAATGGTATTGTATTTATGTTGTTCTTGATAATTCCTGTGATTGGAGTTATTTTGGTATTGCCATTATCGGTCACTGCGGCTACCTTAAAAACAGTTGAGTCTCTAGAAATTGATAATCTAGAAAGCAGGTGAATTTTGATGCCTACCACATATCGCCTATAAAATCAAGTGATGCTTGGAAGGTCTGTAATTTTATAATTTCGAATGAAGATCGATTAAAAACGTATTTTCCTAATACCTTAAAACAAAACTTAACCCCAGAATTATCAAAAAAATTTGTTGAAAAAAAGGTGAAACAATTCGAATTAGAAGAAGAATATCTCTTTACAATCAAAACGATTGAAACCTCAGAAATCGTTGGATTGGTCTATATTAAAGAAATTGATTGCACGACCAAACAAGGTGAGTTCGCGTATTGCATTGGCTACCCCTACACAGGCAAAGGGATTACCGCCAAAGCGATTCATCTACTATCTGATTACGCTTTTAATGATTTGGGGCTTAAAAGACTTCAAATTATTGTGTATAAAGATAACCTTGCCAGTATCCAAGTGGCTAAAAACAATAATTTTACTTGGATAAAAACACTTAAAAACGAATTCACTCCTATAGGATCAAAACCTTTAGACATGGAACTTTATGAACTGTACCATGAATTTGAACAGTGATGATAATGAACCAGGCCTGACAGGTCTTAGAAACAAAGAAAACAGTAATAAAATGGCATTGGAAAAAATAGAAAAAGACCATTATTATCATATTTTCAATCGAGGTATAAATAGCGCTGTTATTTTCAAAACAGAAGATAATATGGCTTATTTTCTAAAATTAATTGAGGAACATTTAGCAAAAAAGGTCGATGTCATTGCATACTGTTTAATGAATAATCATTTTCATTTAGTTGTTAAAATAAATGAAGGAGGTGCGTTGGCCACTCAAGCTTTTTCAAATCTTTTCAATGCCTATGCTAAGGCATTTAACAAGCAGCAGATTAGGACTGGAAGCTTGTTTGAAAAAAATTTTAAAAGAAAAAGAATACTTAATGAGGATTACTTAAAAAATGTTATTATTTACACACATAATAATCCTGTAAATCATAATATTTCCAAGTTTGCTGAGGATTATAAGTTTTCATCTTATAGCCAGTATCTATCTGAAGAAAATAACAACAATAAATTATTGTCTAAAAATGAAATTCTTAGACTTTTTGATTCAATAGCTAATTTTGAAATTGTGCACAAACAAACAAACAACTTAGGTTTAGACCTACAAGATTTTGAAAACCTTGCAGGACAAGAAACCTCAGGACAAAACGAGAAGCTTAACCTGCAAGGTCTCAAAGACCTTGTAGGTTTTTCAGTCAAAGATAAATTCTATAAATACATACAAGAATTACAAGATACCATCACCTCAAGATTAGAAATTGTAGATGGTAAAGCTAAATTTCAAGAAGATTTGTGGCAACGTCCCGAAGGCGGTGGCGGACGTACACGCGTTATCGAAAACGGCAATGTTTTTGAAAAAGGCGGCGTTAATATCTCAGGAGTGCATGGGAAGTTACCTAAATCTATGCAAGCCTATTTTAAAGTTGGTGACGTTGATTTTTTCGCTTGCGGATTAAGCCTCGTATTACACCCTAAAAACCCAATGGTTCCCACAGTGCATGCCAATTGGCGCTACTTTGAAATTTACGATGAAAAAGATGGCTCCTCCCCTTCGGGGAGGTCGGGAGGGGCTTCTTGGTTTGGTGGTGGGCAAGATTTAACACCTTATTATCTGTTTGAAGAAGATGCTATTCATTTTCACCAAACCTGCAAAACAGCTTGCGACAAGCATAATTCTGACTTTTATCCAAATTACAAAAAACGTTGTGATGAGTACTTTTACAACACGCACCGACATGAAGGTCGAGGCATAGGTGGTCTCTTTTTTGATTATTGCAAAGCTTCTGAACATATGACTATGGAAAATTGGTATAACTTTGTAACCGAAGTCGGCGACAGTTTCCTTGAAGCCTATGTGCCTATAGTAGAAAAAAGAAAAGACTTAGCATATACCAAAGCACAGCGCAATTGGCAAGAAATCCGTCGCGGACGCTATGTAGAATTCAATTTAGTGCACGATAAAGGCACACTATTCGGTTTAAAAACCAACGGACGTATAGAAAGTATTCTTATGAGTTTGCCACCACATGTGCAATGGGTATATGACCATCATCCAGAAGCTGGAAGTGAGGAAGCAAAACTTTTAGAGGTATTAAAAAACCCTGTAGATTGGATAAACAAATAAACGTAACAACCTGCAAGGTTTTGACAACCTTGTAGGTTTAAAATATAAAATATGTTCCCTTTAAGAAGAAACCGAAGATTAAGAACCAATGAAGCCATTCGTTCTTTAGTTAGAGAAACCATTATTTCACCAAACGATTTTCTTGTGCCGCTTTTTGTGGTAGAAGGCAAGGGCGTGAAAGATGAGATTCCATCCATGCCCAACTACTATCGATATAGTTTGGATTTGCTTGAAAAGGAAGTTAAAGACCTTTGGAACCTCGGCTTAAAATCGGTATTGCTTTTCGTGAAAGTGCCAGATGATTTAAAAGACAACAAAGGCACCGAAGCCTTAAACCCAAACGGCTTGATGCAACGCGCCATCAAAACCGTAAAAAACGCATGCCCAGATATGCTGGTCATGACCGATGTGGCACTAGATCCTTATTCCGCTTACGGGCATGATGGAATCATTGAAAACGGACAAATTTTAAATGATGAAACTGCCAGTATATTGGCAGAAATGAGCGTTTCACATGCTCAGGCTGGAGCTGATTTTGTGGCACCCAGCGATATGATGGACGGACGTATACTTTCTATTCGTGAGGCTTTGGAAAATGAAGGATTTATCAATACAGGTATCATGAGTTATTCTGCAAAATATGCCTCAGCATTTTACGGCCCGTTTCGTGATGCTCTGGATTCTGCGCCTGTAGATCTGGTGGATATTCCAAAAGATAAAAAAACCTATCAAATGGATTATGCCAACCGGTTTGAAGCACTTAAAGAAACCCACATGGATATTGATGAAGGTGCCGACATAGTGATGATTAAACCTGGCTTGTGTTATTTAGATATCGTGAGGGAAATTAAAAATGAGGTGGATGTGCCAGTTGCGGTCTATCAAGTGTCTGGTGAATATGCTATGCTAAAGGCTGCTGCCGAAAAAGGCTGGTTAGACCACGATGCGGTTATGATGGAACAGATTACAGCGATTAAAAGAGCGGGGGCAGACATTATTGCGAGCTATTTTGCCAAGGATGTTGTTAAGCTAATTATTTAGATTTTTATCGCTTATTTGTATATTCTTTCATAATAAATTTTTATCATTGTGATTATTAGCCTACAATTTCGATGATTAAATCCTACTTATTTTTTTTCTTATTCTTTATTTCTGTCCAATATGGTTTTGCGCAATTGGAAGCGCATTTAATTTCTAATGAAGGCTGGGTCAAAGGTAATTTGGTAGAAATTGGTATTAACTCAAAAGGTGTGTATGGTGCGAATACATTAAATAAGCCGGTTTCTTTTCATAATAATAGAGAAACTGACAATAACCTATTTGGCTTTATCGCAAATCCGCTGGATGACGGATGGGTAGACTATGATGGTGATTTTTTCTCACCTGGTGATCCTGAAGAGGGTTTTGCTATTGAAATAAACGGTGTGAATTACAACAATAATAATGGGATTGATGTATCGCAAATTCCTGGAAAAATTTCTGGTGTTAATGTCATATCCTCAGATTGTTTTGAAAATATTGCGCAAATTTCATGGGAAGGCAATGTAGAAGGACTCAATATCAAAAGATATTACAGTATTACCCAAGATGGACTTTTTATTCAAATGACTACATTTATTAAAAACCTATCTGATACTGCAAAATCCAATATCTTTTTTATGCACAACGTAGATCCAGATAATAATGTAACGCTCAGCTCACGTTACGAGACAAATATGGAGCTTATTTCTCAAGCGAGTTCCGTAACAGATCAAACTTGTCTGGTCACTGCCTCACAAGACGCGCTCTCTACACCTCAAGATATGGATGGCTCTAATGTGAGTTTATATGCTAAAAATGATAAAGCCAGAGTCTGTTTTGGTGGTTTTAATAATAGGTCTGCAAGTGATGTATGGAACGGTTCTGGCTTCACGAATACAGAAGGCTCGATAACAAACAATGTTGATGAGGCCATTTCTATTGCATTTAATTTAGGCGACATTCCGCCGAACGAATCTATTAGATTTACTTACTATTATATATTGGAAGAGGTTGATGAATCATTTGTCCCATTCATTGTAAATGCTATTCAGGACAACCCAAGCATATGTGACGGACAAGATGGTAAACTTATATTTTCTGGTTTAACCGAAGGGGTGTCGTATGGTATTAGTTATGTTGATGATGGCGTTTTAGTCCCTGAAGAAAACTATATCGCAGATAGTGATGGTGTTGTTGAAATAACCAACTTAGATGCAGGCTCGTATTCTAATGTGGCATTAAATTTTTCAGGTTGTGATACAACCATTAATACAGTCTTTGAATTAAGAGATCCTGAGCCACCAAACTTCACTATAAATAAAAGAGATTATACAAGTTGTGCAAACCCTGAAGGTGAACTTGTATTTTCAGGATTAACACCGCTTACAAGTTATGCTATTGAATTCAGTCATCATGGCATCCTTAACGAACCTCAAGATATAATTGCCAATTCTTACGGTGAAATTATTTTTAGTGATTTATTATCTGGGGTCTATACCGACTTTGTCTTAGAACAATATGAATGCATTACAACAAGTAAGGAAATCGTTAAAATAATTGGTCCTGTAACCCCAACCTCCTATCAAATACCGAATCAGTTTTATTGCGACGAGGATTATGACCACATCACCCAAATTGATTTATCGATTTTAGATGATTTTGTTCTTGGTTCAGATTCAGCCTCAACGTATATAGTGAGTTACCATAATACCGAAGAAGACGCTATAAGCGATGTTGTTCTTAACGCATCAGATTACACAGCAATGGGTGAGGTTACCTATGTGCTCTATGCTAAAAAAACCCATAACGGATCCGGATGTTATTCATACTTACCATTTACAATCACAATAAACCTTCCCCCGGTTTTTGATATTGACGACACTTTGATTTGTTTAAACAGTGACGATACTGTTAATCTAGACTATCAATTACCTATTCTTTATACAGGTTTATCGGATGCCACACATAATTTTGAATGGTTTTTCGAGGGCGTGCAAATTCCGGGGGAATCGTCAAGCCAATTAACTGTTACCAGTGACGGCGATTATGCTGTGACAGCTACCATAATAGAAACGGGATGTAATTACATCAAAGAGGCCACCGTATACCCTTCTGGCCCTCCGCAATTGCTAGACGTGGTGGTGACGTCTGTACCGTTTTCTGAAAACCATACTGTAGACATTACTGCTAGCGGTTATGGGGAATATGTTTTTTCCGTGGATGATGGTGCTACGCAACAATCCAATCAATTCACTAACTTAAAATCTGGATACCATACGTTTCAAATTATTGATGTAAAAGGTTGTGGCACTGTTAATGTCGAAAAATTACTTATTGACTACATGAAAGTTTTTACCCCTAATAATGACGGATATAATGACTATTGGCAAATTATTGGTATAAATGCCCTAATTCAACCAATAATTTACATTTTTGATAGGTATGGTAAACTATTAAAACAGCTCAACCCCAATGCAAGAGGGTGGGATGGTACATGTAATGGTAAAGTATTGCCAAGTTCAGATTATTGGTTCAAAATTATTTATAAAGACGATAACAACATCGAGCGTGAGTTTAAAGAGCACTTTACTCTAAAGCGTTAAAAGGCTTAAAATAAGCTTAGTCTTAAATCCATCATTTTATAGATAAGAGTTTTGTAAATTAGCACAACAAAAATTATTTTTAATGAGTACATTACTTTTCTGGGCAGCTATTTCTATATTCTTTTCTTTTTTGTGTTCCATTCTTGAGGCCGTTTTGCTAAGTGTAACACCAACGTTTATTAATGTAAAAAAACAAGAAGGAAAAGATTACGCATTGACTTTGGAAACTTTAAAAAAGGACGTCGACAAACCTTTAATTGCTATCTTGACATTAAACACCATTGCTCATACTTTGGGAGCAATGATGGTGGGTATTGAAGCGGAAAAGCTACCGTATAAAATCGAACTTTTTGGAATAAATACTGTTGGCGTGGTTTCAGCCATTATGACATTTCTAATTTTAGTGGCTTCAGAAATAATACCAAAAACCATTGGGGCTACCTATTGGAAAAAGTTAGCCAATTTCACCTCGAAAGCTTTAGTAATTTTAATCTTTCCTTTAAAATATTCAGGTATTTTATGGCTGTTGCAACTCACCACAAAACTTATTGGAGGAAAAGGTCATGGCAGTGTACTGAGTCGGGAAGGGTTTTTAGTCATGGCAGATATGGCTCATGAAGAAGGGGTGTTTCAAGAAAATGAAAGTAAAATTATAAGAAACCTGCTCACCTTTAAAGAGGTGTTTGCCAAAGACGTGATGACCCCACGCACAGTTATGCAAGCGGAAGACCAAAATACGACTGTTGAAGATTTTTTTAATAAAAACCTCAACCTTCGCTTTTCAAGAATTCCCATATACGAAGAGTCTTCAGACAACATAAAAGGGCTGGTTCTAAAAGATGAAATTTTTAAAGAAATGGCGCTTGATAATAATTTAAAAAAATTATCAGAGTTAAAACGAGATATTATTATAGTGGATCGAAATTTACCGATTCCAAATTTATTCGAACAACTGGTTGAAAGCCGTAACCATATGGCTTTAGTCGTTGATGAATACGGATCTGTTAGTGGTTTGGTAACGATGGAAGATGTTATTGAAACTTTGTTAGGGTTGGAAATAATGGATGAAAGCGATAATGTTTCAGACTTACAAGTGCAAGCCAGAAAAAATTGGGAAGCACGGGCCAAAAGACTAGGCATCATTGAAACTAAAGACATCAACTAATGGAAAGCTGTATCATATCTTCACCTTTAGGGTTTACTAAAATCACAGGAAATGAAGATGGTATTAGTGCTATAACAATATTAAATTCGGAAGAAATAGCCACAGATATCATTCCAATAACACTAGAGGATTGCGTGATGCAGCTTCAAGAATATTTTGAAGGAACGCGAGAGCAATTCGACCTTAAGTTAAATCCGCAGGGGACCGAGTTTCAGAAAGGAGTTTGGACGCAATTAGCGCAAATTCCATACGGAAAAACAACATCATACTTAGAACTGTCTAAACATCTTGGTAATGTAAAAGCTATTCGTGCCGTAGCTAATGCCAATGGCAAAAACCCGTTATGGATTATTGTGCCCTGTCACCGTGTTATTGGCAGTGACGGCAGTTTAACTGGTTATGCAGGTGGCCTACATAGAAAGCAATGGTTGTTGGAACATGAAAGCCCCTATAAGCAGCAATCGTTATTTTAAATCACCTTTATTCTATTTCTACTTATAAATAAATCAAATATTTCCTATATTTAATTTAACTAAACGTTTACAAATGAATTTTTTAAAAAACCTCATAAAAGGGATTGCTATAATATTTGGCTTATTAATCATCATACTCTACATCACAGATACCGATTATTTAATTAAAGCTGTGAGAACGATATATTTAAAAGGACACACCACCGCATTTTTACAAGATTATAAAGAATTTGATAATCAAATTATTAAAAATGCCACACCCCAACCTTGGCCAAATCACAAAGATTATAATATTGCTAAAGAAACAGAAGCGCTTAATGACATAAATAAATCTAACGGAACTGTTGCTTTCGTCATTATAAAAAATGACAGTATTTGGTTTGAAAACTATTATGATGGGTTTTCAGAAGATTCAAAATCAAATTCCTTCTCGATGGCCAAAAGCTATGTTTCAGGACTTTTAGGGAAAGCTATTCAAGAGGGTTATATAAAAAGTCTAAATCAACCGGTTTGCGATTTCCTTCCAACATTTTGCGAAGGTTTAGCGGCTAAAATGACGGTTGGTGATTTATCAAGCATGGCATCAGGAACCAATTGGGATGAGGCTTATTATTCGCCACTATCCATCACTACCCGTGCTTATTTTGATGATGATTTAGAAAAAGTGATGTTGGGCTTAAAAGCGGTTGAACAACCTGGGGGGAAATTCAAATACTCCAGTGGAGATACGCAGATGCTCGCCATGGTTATTGAAAAGGCGACCGGTAAAAAAATGTATGATTACTTAACCGAAAGTTTTTGGAAACCTCTTGGAAGTGAAAATCAAACATTATGGCAAGTAGACAGCGAAGCCCACGATTTAGTTAAAGCCTACTGTTGCATTGCCAGTAATGCTAAAGATTTTGCGCGTTTTGGGAAATTATATAAAGACCATGGTAAATGGAAAGGTAAGCAAATTTTAGATTCATCCTTTGTGGCGAAATCCCTAAAACCACGATTTCCTGAAAGTCCAGAATATGGCTATGGTTGGTGGTTAAAACGTATTAATGACAAACAGTTTTTTATGATGCGCGGACATTTAGGACAGTACGTTATCGTGGAGCCAAATGATAATATTATTATTGTCCGTTTAGGGCATTCCAAAGGAAGCAATAAGCAAGTGGGGGCATTTACTGCAGACATATCCACTTATATTGAAGAGGCTTATAACATGTTAGAAGAATGATTTCAAAACTAAATCTTGAAAACATCTTATTCCTGGATATTGAAACCGTTCCAGAAACTCAATATTTTTCTGATTTAGATGACACAAAACAAACGCTCTGGGAGCACAAATCAAAATATCAGAGGAAAGACGATATTACAGCTGAAGAATTTTATGAGCGCGCTGGTATTTGGGCCGAATTTGGTAAAATAGTATGCATATCTGTGGGCTACTTTACCTTTCAGGGTGACACTAGAATGTTTAGGGTCACTTCGTTTTATGGCGATGAAATTAAAATCTTAAAGGATTTCAAAAACTTGTTAATGTCGCACTTTAACGAGACCAAACATTTGCTTTGTGCCCACAATGGAAAGGAATTTGACTTTCCATATATAGCACGCCGCATGATTATTCATCATATCAAATTGCCTTATAAACTGAACTTGTTTGGCAAAAAACCATGGGAGGTTCCACATCTAGATACTTTAGAATTATGGAAATTTGGAGACTATAAAACCTATACCTCTTTAAAGTTATTAACGAATGTTCTAGGCATCCCATCGCCTAAAGATGATATTGATGGCAGCGAAGTATATAGGGTATACTACGAAGAAAATGAAGTAGATCGCATTATTGTTTATTGCGAAAAAGATACCATTGCCGTGGCACAAATATTCTTAAGATTAAGAGGCGATGCGCTTTTAGAGGGTGATGAAATTATTCATGTATAAATGGAAGAAAAAACTATTTTAAAAGTTGAAAACCTAAGTGTTTCATTTGGTGACAATAAGGTCATTCATAATATATCTTATCAACTCTATAAAAATGAAACGTTGGGCATTGTAGGCGAATCTGGCTCTGGTAAATCGATCTCTTCCTTAGCTATTTTGGGCTTGCTTCCAAAACATGTGTCCAAAATAGCATCAGGACACATTTTGTACGATAACCAAGATTTAACCGCACTTTCAAACCAAGCATTTCAAAATATCAGGGGCAATAAAATCGCCATGATATTCCAAGAGCCTATGAGCTCATTAAACCCATCTATGTCTTGCGGAAAACAAGTGGATGAAATTTTATTGAGGCATTCTAATTTGACTAAAAAAGAAGTCATAGAAGAAACCTTGTTGCTCTTTGAAAAAGTGAAACTACCCCATGCCCAACGTGTTTACGATGCCTATCCCCATGAAATTTCGGGCGGACAAAAACAGCGCGTTATGATTGCTATGGCTATCGCCTGTAAACCAGATATTTTAATTGCCGATGAGCCAACCACAGCACTAGATGTAACTGTGCAAAAGGAGATTATTATTTTGTTGAAGCAATTACAGACAGAAACCGGTATGAGCGTTATTTTTATAACCCACGATTTAGCTTTAATATCTGAAATTGCCAATCGCGTCTTGGTGATGTATAAAGGCAAAATTGTTGAAGAAGGTGGCGTTTTAGATATATTTACAAACCCACAAGATAATTACACGAAGGCACTAATTCATTCTCGTCCATCACTTGAAACACGTCTAAAAACCTTGCCTACCATTCAAGATTATTTAGATGATACCTTTTCGGAAACTGTTATTACTTCCGAAGCACGTCAACGTAAACATGAAAAACTATACAGCAAACCCCCTCTATTGAAAATAATAAATGTTGATAAAGAATATATTTCAAAATCTGGATGGTTTTCAAAACCCACAAGGTTTAAGGCTGTCAATAATGTAAGTTTTAAACTCTACAAGGGGGAAACGTTGGGATTGGTTGGCGAATCTGGCTGCGGAAAATCAACGCTAGGAAACGCTATCCTTCAATTAGATAAAGCCACAGCTGGAAAAATTATTTATAACGGTGTTGATATTACCAAATTATCTAAAAAGAAAATTCGTAACCTAAGAAAGGATATTCAAATTATTTTTCAGGATCCCTACTCGTCATTAAATCCAAGAATCCCTGTTGGGGAAGCCATCATGGAACCTATGAAAGTCCATAAGCTTTATAACTCTGATAAAAAACGAAAAGAAAAAGCCATTGATATTTTAAATCGCGTGGGCTTATCTGAGAATTTCTTTAACCGCTATCCACATGAGTTTTCAGGAGGGCAAAGACAACGTATAGGGATTGCACGAACTATTGCACTTCAACCTAAATTAATTGTTTGTGATGAGTCTGTTTCTGCCTTGGATATTTCTGTTCAAGCTCAAGTACTGAACTTGCTCAATGAACTCAAAGACACCTTTGGTTTTACCTATATATTTATATCGCATGACTTGGCGGTAGTTAAATATATGTCCGATCAATTATTAGTGATGAATCAAGGTGAAATTGAAGAGTTAGACGATGCAGATGTGATATACAATAATCCAAAAAAAGCGTATACAAAAAAACTAATTCATGCTATTCCCAGAGGCTTATAGCATGAATATTTTTTTTGTTAAATACACTAAGCTTTTTAGAAACTGCAAATTTTCTTTTACTGTTTCTTTTAATCTGCTTTCATCATTTGTAGGTGGTTCAGGTAGATTTGCTGTAATATTCATAGGTTTTAAGTTTATGGTAGATTTGGGGAATCTATAATTTAACTTGGCTTATTTGGGGACAGTAAATATGATATAAAAAAATGAATTACACGTTTAAAAACATAAAAAATAGATGAAATACATTTATATTTAACATTTCACTGATTTTAGTGCGTTTTTTCATATGCTATTCTTCCATTTCAGGAATATCGCCTTCGATAAGTAAAGTGCCTTCAGTAGCATTTTTAATAGCTTCTACAGAAACTCCTGGGGCACGCTCCAATAACTTAAAACCATTTGCTGTGACTTCTAAAACACCAAGATTAGTCACTATTTTTTTCACGCATCCTACACCTGTTAGTGGTAATGAACATCGCTTTAATAATTTTGATTCCCCAGCTTTGTTGGTATGCATCATAGCGACAATAATATTTTCTGCACTGGCTACCAAATCCATAGCACCGCCCATCCCTTTAACCATTTTTCCAGGAATCTTCCAATTGGCAATATCTCCGTTTTCAGCCACTTCCATAGCTCCTAATATGGTTAAATCTACATGTTTGCCTCTAATCATAGCGAAACTCATAGCAGAATCAAAAAAACTAGCACCAGGTAAGGTGGTTATGGTTTGTTTCCCTGCATTGATCACATCGGCATCTTCTTCACCTTCAAAAGGAAAAGGCCCCATGCCTAATACACCGTTCTCACTTTGAAATTCGACTTCAATATCATTACGCACATAATTAGCCACCAAGGTTGGAATACCAATACCTAGGTTAACGTAATATCCATCCTGTACTTCTTTTGCAATGCGTTTTGCAATACCTGTTTTATCTAACATTCTTTTTTAAGTTATAAGTTAAAAGCGCCTAAAGTTTTTAAAGTTAGAACTTAAGAGCACTTTAAGTACTTTAAATTTTTAACTTCTTGATCTAACCGTTCGTTGTTCAATGCGTTTTTCATAACGTTCCCCTTGAAAGATGCGCTGTACAAAAATTCCAGGAATATGAATATGATTCGGGTTTAGTGTTCCTAATGGCACTAATTCTTCAACCTCAGCCACGGTTATGGTTGCAGCGCCGCACATATTCGGATTAAAATTACGGGCCGTCCCTTTAAAAACTAAATTCCCTGCGGCATCGCCTTTCCAAGCTTTAACAAAAGCAAAATCGGCTTTAAAGGCGTGCTCTAACACATACATTTTACCATCAAATTCCCTGGTTTCTTTACCTTCGGCAACTTCGGTGCCATAACCTGCTGGGGTATATATTGCAGGAAAGCCGGATTGTGCCGATCTGCAGCGTTCAGCTAATGTTCCTTGCGGAATGAGTTCCACATCCAATTCCCCAGAGAGCATTTGACGTTCAAATTCATCATTCTCACCAACATAAGACGATACCATTTTTTTTATTTGATGTTTTTGAAGTAATAAGCCCAGACCAAAATCATCTACACCCGCATTATTGGAGATACAGGTTAGGCCTGTTACTCCAAGTTTCACCAATTGAGCAATAGCGTTTTCGGGAATTCCACTAAGGCCAAAGCCACCCAGCATAAGGGTCATATCATCACTAACGCCATCGAGTGCCGCTTGAACATTCTCTACCTTTTTATTAATCATGTTTACCTTTAGTTTAGTGCATTAAAAGTACGAACAAAAGGACTATATTAAAAACGGATTTAAATAAAAAAGCCATTCTAAAAAAGAATGACTTACTTATAATTGTGAGTATTTGAAAACTCAAAAGTTATGTGGGTATTTTAAAATTCTAAATCATCTGGCACATCTTCCTCTTCACCATCACCATTATCCTCGTCTGAAGCATCCGCACAGTTAACGTTTATAGATAATACTGAAGGTACATCAAACGCATTTTTCGAAACGTTAAGTTCCTCATCAGCATAGCAACTTTTCATATATAAGCCCCAAATAGGTAAGGCCATTGCAGCTCCCTGCCCGTAGGTAATCGTTTTAAAATGTGCCGCTCTGTCCTCGGCACCCACCCATACCCCTGTAACTAAGTTTGGCACCATCCCCATAAACCAGCCGTCACTTTGGTTTTGTGTTGTACCTGTTTTACCAGCGATTGGATTATCAAAGCCATAGGGATATCCTGTAATGATCTCTTTGTAATCTGCTCTATCTTTAGCGTAACTGTGTCTTAAACGCGCTCCTGAACCAGACTGGGTAACGCCTTCCATTAACTTCACTGTTACGTAAGCCGTTTCTTCGCTTAATACATCACGGGTTTCTGGCTTAAATTGATACAGGATAGTCCCATTTTTATCAGCAATACTAGTTACCATTACAGGTTTGGTATATACGCCTTTATTCGCAAATGCAGCATAAGCACCAACCATTTCATAAACACTAATATCTGGTGTACCCAACGCAATTGAAGGCACCGGAGGCATATCTGATTCTATACCCAGTTTTTGGGCTAAATCGACCACAGTTTGCGGACCCACTTTGTCTATGAGTCGTGCCGTAACCGTATTTACAGAATTTGCTAATGCGTTTTTTAAAGTGCGCATCCCACCATAACTACCACCAGAATTCTTTGGACACCATTCTTCTGGGTTTCCATATTTATTCTTATCAATACAGAACGGTGAATCGGGTAATTCATCACATGGTGACAAATGAAGTTGATCTATCGCAGCGGTATACACAAAGGGTTTGAATGTTGACCCAATCTGTCTTTTTCCCTGCATCACCATATCATACTGAAAATGTCTGTAATTCATGCCACCAACCCATGCTTTTACATGACCGGTTTGAGGATCCATAGACATCATCCCTGTTCTTAAGAACGATTTGTAATAACGCATACTATCAATAGGTTTCATAATCGTATCGATCTCCGTAGCCTTACCATCCTTCCAAGCAAAAACTGACATTTGAGTCGGTTTTTGAAAAGAGTCCTCTATGTCTTTATCCGCTTTTTTTAAGTCATATTTCATCTTCCTCCAACGTTCCGATTGTTTCATGGAACGCCTTAGCAAGTTGTTAATTTCACTTATTTCCAGATCTAAAAATGGTGCTGTAGGATTGCGGTCTGGTTTATTTTGATGAAAAAATTCCGCCTGCAATTTGGGCATATGCTGTTCCACGGCATCTTCAGCGTGTTTTTGCATGCGAGAATCTATGGTTGTATAGATTTTTAATCCTTCATTATACAAATTGTATTTAGAGCCATCTGGTTTTGGGTTTTCCTTAATCCAGTCTTTCATAAAACCTGTAAGATATCCCCTGAAATAGGTTGCTATGCCATCACGATGTGATTGTGGTGTGTATTTTAAATCAAGTTCCGTTTTTTGAAGCGAATCTTTAACAGCTTCATCTAAATAGCCATATTTTTCCATTTGAGCCAGGACAACGTTACGTCGATTTCTAACCCCAACAGGATTACGGTCTGGTCTAGGGTTGTACAATGACGAATTCTTAAACATCCCTACCAACATGGCAGACTCCTTAATGCTTAAATCACTAGGTTCCTTATCAAAATAAATACTGGCTGCCGAACGAATGCCATCGCCATTATTTCCAAAATCATAGATATTAAAATACTGCGCTATAATTTCTTCTTTGGTGTATTGGCGCTCTAATCGTATGGCAATAATCCATTCTTTAACTTTTTGAGAAATTCTACCTAAGGTACTTCTTGATGCCTCTCCAGTAAATAATTGTTTTGCCAATTGTTGCGAAATTGTACTCGCTCCTCCATCTTTTCCTAAAGTTACCATAGCTCTTAGGGTTCCTCGAGCATCAATTCCTGCATGACTATGGTAACGCGCATCTTCGGTAGCTATAAGCGCATCTACTAAATGCTTTGGTAATTCTTGATAACCTACTGGGGTTCTATTGTCTTTAAAATAAAATTTGCCCAATGTTTTTCCATCCGAAGAAATAATTTCTGTAGCTAGATTTGTATTTGGGTTTTCCAATTGGGTGTGATCTGGTAAATCTCCAAAGTACGAGGTTAATAAAAATGTTAATAATACTGCGACTATTCCGCCTACAAACAATATCCAAAACCACCTCACATAAGCTGAGAAGTCGTTAGTCGTTTTTGTGCCTTTTTTTGTTGCCATGTCTTTTTTATTATAATACATCTATGTAACCTTTTAAAAAGCGAAACCTATAGATGTGACATTTTGTTATTAATTATTTTCAATTCTGAAGCCAATATCGGTAATGCCTTCTAATTCCACGACACCATTAACTTTCCCATTTTCTCTCATAGCATGCTGAATATTCACCCTGTATTCTCCAGCTTCAGTAAAAACTACCGCTTCTTTATACCACAACTTATTCTCTTTAACATCGCCATAACCAGACCCTAAAAGTTTCCCGCTAGGTTCTACCATTTTATACTCTAAGGTGTCTTTAATGGTTTTTCCATGGGGAAAGACCATCTCAACAATTAGGAATAGATTGTTAAATTTATACTGACTTGTGTTTCTTAAATTCACAAACAAATTATACTTGTTAAGAGAATCTGGAGGGTTTATTTTAAAGCTGATTACAGAATCTTTATGCCATGTACTGGGAACCGATTCGTAAACATCAAATACTCTGTTTGAATCACAAGAGGCACATAACACGACACTCAATGCTAACATTAATAACGCCTTACTTCGAAACATTTTTCTTGTTTTGGGGTTTTCTTTTCGCGTTTTTGTTCCTGTTATTTTGGTTTGGATTGCTATTTGGTTTGTTGGTTCTACTCGCTTGATTGCCTTTCCTTCTATTATTTCTACGTTTATTTTTTGGTTTTGGACTATCAAAACGTGTTAAGCTATCTTGACCTACAACGTTCTCAAACTCGTTTTTAGTGTCCTCTATAATAAGTTCTGAGGCGTATTCTTCAAGACTTGCAATTTTTTTGTTCTTTATATTTAAATCTATAATCTCATTGGCTTGAGCGGTAGTTATCTTATGCCAATTCATCCATTCCCCTTCATAAGCATACCACATATGCCCTTTAAAAATATCGGTTTTTTGGCATACCGCCGTGCCTTTTTCTGTTTGAAGCTTTATATCTGTTTTAGGGAAACTCTTTAAGGCGTCCAAATACGTATCTAATTCATAATTTAAACAACATTTTAGTTTTCCGCATTGTCCAGCTAATTTTTGAGGATTTAGGGACAACTGTTGATAACGTGCCGCCGATGTGCTTACCGAGCGAAAATCTGTTAACCACGTAGAACAACACAATTCGCGCCCACAGGAGCCAATGCCACCAAGTCTTGATGCTTCTTGACGAAAACCAACTTGTTTCATTTCAATACGGGTTCTAAACTCGCGTGCAAACAGTTTAATAAGTTCTCTAAAATCGACGCGATCTTCGGCTGTATAATAAAAGGTCGCTTTGCTGGCATCGCCTTGAAATTCGATATCAGAAATTTTCATTTGCAATCTCAAATCAATAGCGAATTGACGCGCTTTGACTTTCATAGGCTCTTCCTTGTCGCGAGCTGCCGACCAAATATCGATATCTTTCTGACTGGCTTTACGGTAGATTTTCAAAATATCGTCCCCTTCTTGAGACACATTTTTTCGTTTCATCTGGACACGTACCAATTCCCCCGTAAGGGTAACCATACCAATATCATGACCAGATTGTGCCTGGGTAGCCACAATATCGCCAATGCTAAGGGTTAAATTTTCGGTGTTTTTATAATAGTGCTTTCTTCCGTTTTTAAAGCGGACCTCAACCCAGTTAAAGGGTGTTTCTCCATTTGGGAGAGACATATTTGCTAGCCAATCAAAAACAGTGAGTTTATTACAACTATCTGTACCACAGGTACCATTATTTTTGCAGCCTTTTGGAGAGCCGTCTTTAGTTGAGCAACTTGCGCAAGCCATATGTTAGCATATATTGAATTCAATAACAATTAAATATTGCCATGAATGAAGGTTCTTAAATAGTTTTGTTTGCCGCAAAGCGGAACGACGCCATTAAAGTGATTTTTCCAAATCAAATTTAAAAAGTCATCTTATGGATGTAAAGATAAGATTATTATGTTGACTTAAAAAAAGGAAGTTTATCAATTGAGCTCTATCTCGTAGTTAAGTCTATTGCTTAAGTTTCTAAGTTCGTATTTAGACTTAAATATGTTCCCAAATAATGTACCACCCCATCCTATTTGAGCGCTAAACTCGTTAAAGGTTTGCTCTTTCCAATTAAAATCGGGTTTCCAAAAAGAATCTGGCGAAATATAGCAAAATGTATAATCGTAAATGAAGCTCGACGTGTTTATTTCGATTTTATCTGGGAGTTCTGTTGGTGCTAGAAGCGTAATATTATTTGTTTTACAGTTACGTCTTATCGTTTTTATTATATCTGGGTAATCTGATCGTATGGCATCTAGATTGAAATCGCTATACTCGGTATTTCCTAGCTTTCGAATGGGTCTCACTTGTAGAATATCAAAACTATCCCCACTAAAATGATCGAACATAGATTGTAATTCGTAGAAGTTGTCTTTATTGAAGGTATAGTTAATACGCACTTTAAAATTATAGCTATTTTTTAACTTCGCAAGCACACGGAAAACATCATGAAATTTCTCGTAATTAGCCTTGTCCATAAAGGCTTCATAGGATTCTTTTTCAATACCATGTAATGAGATTGTAAATTCATTCAATCCAGCATTTAGAAGCGCTCTTATCTTTTCTTCATCAAGTAAATTCGCATTTGTTGTTAACGATATGTAAGGCACTTTGTAAGCTTTACCTAGCTCGACAACTCTCACCAAATTTTTATATAGCGTTGGTTCGGTTCCACAACCTATTTGAAGCTTTAATGCGCGCTTGAAAATCACTTTGGCAATACGCTCTAACTCTTCATCTTTTAGTTGGCCCTTTAAGGTTTTTACAAATTCAGCATCGGTAAAATAACACATTTTACAGCGTAGGTTACAGGCCATTACTGGATCTAAATTAACTGCTAAATATCGAAGATTAAGCTTGTGAAAAACGTATAAGCCAAAAAACTTAATACGATGGTTTTTAATAAGCCTGTTAATCCTAAGCAGTTTATAAATATTCATCTAAGATGAGGGTTTAAAAGACTCAAATATGTTTCTTAAATCTTTTTTATAAGGCAAATGGTCCGCACGTCCTTTTTTAAATATATCGTTGCTGTTCCCTTGTCCCTTTCTGAGTTCTTTTTGTTCTTGGTAAGGTAAGGCATTTATTTCTTTACATTTGGTTGAGCAGCAGTTATCCATTTCTTTTTTACAATCGTTACATTGAATAAACAGTAAATGGCAGGCTTCATTGGCACAATTGGTATGCTCATCGAACGGGTTTCCACACTGATGGCAATTTGCAATCACGTCTTCGCTAATACGTTCAGCTCTTCTATCATCAAATACAAAATTCTGACCGAGGAATTTATTTTCCAAATTTTCATCATTTATTTGTCGCGTGTATTCAATTATCCCGCCTTCTAATTGATAGACATTTTTAAAGCCCTTGTGCTTAAAATAAGCGCTGGCTTTTTCACAACGAATCCCACCGGTGCAATACATAACCAAGTTTTTATCTTCTTTGTAGTCTTTTAAATCGGCTTCAATGATATCTAAAGATTCTCTAAAAGTATCGACATCTGGGGTGACCGCATTTTTAAAATGACCAATTTCACTTTCGTAATGATTACGCATATCGACCAACACCGTCTTCTCATCTTCTATAAGGTTATTGAATTGTTTGGCACCTACGTGAATCCCTTTATTTGTAACATCAAAAGTATCGTCATTTAATCCATCTGCCACAATTTTTTCACGAACCTTTACTTTTAGCTTTAAGAACGATTTATTGTATTGCTCTACAGCAATATTCAGTCGAATGTTCTTTAAAAACGTAATACTGTCTAAATGAGATTTGAATTCGTTAAAGCGATCTGCCGGTAATGATAATTGCCCGTTAATCCCTTCATGTGCCACATAGATTCTTCCCAGAACATCTAAGGCATTCCAGGTAATAAATAAATGGTCTCTAAAAAGGTGCGGGTTGCCAATTTTGGCATATTTATAAAAAGAAAGCGTTAATCGATTTTTACCTGCTTTATCAATCAATTCAGCTCTTTCTTTAGCGCTTAATGTATTGTACAGTTGCATGCTATACCAAGGTTTTAAGGTTAAAAAAATAATATGTTTTGCAAAAATAAGCTTTTAAAAAAAACAGCCCAATTTATTGCATAAAAAAAGCACTCTGTAGTCACAGAGTGCTTTTTTTTGACTAATCCGTAGTTAATATTATTTTAATTTTACCTAAAAAAATATACTACGGATTTAGCCACCATCGGCTTTACAGCTACTATTTAGAAAAACAGCAACTGAAACACCTAATGCGTTCATTAATAATATTTTTATAAAATATTTCATATTAAACTTGAAGGCTTTTAAGTTTATCATTCGCCTTTATAATCAAAACATTAAAAAGGCGATGATGGAACTTGAGGTCTATTTCATAGCAAAAATTTCCCTGCTTTAATTAATAGATGCAAAATGTGTAAAAAGGTTGCGTGATAAAATTGTATTGTGCAAAAAGATATAGTATTTTAGCGTGAATAATTTCAGAAAAAAAGAGATAAATGGGCAATGAAAAAGAAGCGAAATTAAAAGCGCTAAAACTTACATTAGACAAATTAGATAAGGCATACGGTAAAGGCACCGTTATGAAAATGAGCGATTCGGCTGTGGTAGATGTAGAGGCTATTCCTTCAGGGTCTTTAGGTTTAGATATCGCCATGGGCGTTGGTGGTTACCCTCGTGGGCGTGTTGTTGAAATATATGGCCCTGAATCTTCAGGAAAAACAACTTTAACTTTACACGCTATTGCCGAGGCTCAAAAAGCTGGTGGGATTGCTGCGTTTATTGATGCCGAACATGCTTTTGATAGATTCTATGCAGAAAAATTAGGTGTTGATATTGATAATTTAATTATTTCTCAACCAGATAATGGAGAACAGGCTCTAGAGATTACAGATAACCTGATTCGTTCTGGCGCTATTGATATCGTAGTTATCGATTCTGTGGCGGCACTTACTCCAAAAAGTGAGATAGAAGGTGAGATGGGTGATTCCAAAATGGGACTGCACGCGCGTCTCATGTCCCAGGCCTTAAGAAAACTTACAGGCTCTATTAGCAAAACAAATTGTACCGTTATTTTTATTAACCAGTTACGTGAAAAAATTGGTGTCATGTTCGGTAATCCTGAAACAACTACTGGTGGTAACGCACTTAAATTTTATGCCTCGGTAAGATTGGATATTAGACGTTCTACCCAAATAAAGGACAGTAACGGGAATGTTTTAGGAAATAAAACCCGAGTTAAAGTCGTTAAAAACAAAGTGGCGCCACCATTTAAAATGGCAGAGTTCGATATTATGTATGGCGAAGGTATTTCAAAAGCAGGTGAAATATTGGATGTTGCCGTAGAACTTGAAATTGTTAAAAAAAGTGGATCTTGGTTTAGTTATGATGATACGAAATTAGGGCAAGGTCGAGATGCTGTAAAGGCCATTATAAAAGACAACCCCGAGCTCTTTGAGGAGTTAGAAGAAAAAATAAAAGCCGCTATAAAGGTTTCTTAATAAATATAAAATCCCTTTGAACAGGGATTTTTTCAGTTTTATACGCAACCATTGGGAGACAATTGCATCTAAAAGAAGCAACCATGTACTAAAAACTGATTATATTTTTATTATGAAAAAGTTACTTGTGCTTTGTTTGAGCATCATACTGTTAAGCTCATGCAGTGTGGGAGATGATACCCCAGATTATAGTTTTGAAGTGTTACCTATAGAAAGCGTTGTTATTCCTGATGAATTTACATTAGGTGAAACGTATCCTATAACCGTGGCTTATTTTAGGCCAACAAACTGCCATGCCTTTAAGGAATTTTATTACTTGAGAGAGAATAACGAACGTACGGTAGCACCTATTAATTATGTGCTTAATAATGACAACTGTGAAACCATAGAGGATGACCTAGTTGAAGCTACATTTAATTTTTTGGTGACTAGTAATGGCTCTTATATTTTTAAGTTTTGGCAAGGTGAAGATGACAATGGAGATGACCAATATTTAACTATAGAAGTACCAGTGATTGACTAATTTTTAACTTATTAATTAATACATGGTGGAGATTTGAGTTTAAAACAACTCATAGAAAAATGTAAATCGAATGATACTAAAGCACAAGGAGAATTATACAAGCTCTTTTCGAGCAAACTATTTTCAACCTGCTTAAAGTATTCGCGTAACTATGTCGAAGCAGAAGATAATTTGCAAGATGCCTTCTTGATAATCTTCGATAAAATTGGACAGTATAAGAACAAAGGCTCTTTTGAAGGTTGGCTTAAGCGTATTACTGTAAACACCGTATTACAACGGTATAGAAGCGAAAAAATTTTTGATATTATAAACGAAAATATTGAAGATGACGTAGACATAGAATTGGACGAAGCCTCAATTTCAATCGATTATCTTTTAAAAATAATACAAGATTTACCCGACCGGTATCGATTGGTTTTTAACCTTTATGTGCTTGATGGATATTCACATAAAGATATTGCAGAGATGCTAGATATTAATATCGGCACATCAAAATCAAATTTGGCAAGAGCAAGACATATTTTAAAACAAACCATCAACAATTATAAATCAACACAACGATTACAATCCTTATAATGGGAGATAAAAAACATATAGACCGTTTATTTCAGGAAAATTTCAAAGATTTTGAAGTAGCCCCAAGCGATGCTGTCTGGCAAAACATAGAGGCAGCATTACAGGAGAAAAAGAAGAAACGCCGAATTATACCAATTTGGTGGCGATATGCTGGTGTAGCAGCCTTGCTATTGCTGCTATTAACAATCGGTGATTTTTATTTTAATAATGATGAAACTACTCCAGCAAACCAAATAGTTGACACCAAAAACGATTCTGAGCCTACCAAAGCTGATATAGAACTAAAAGATTCTGATGTCAATAACATGGTCACTAACAACGATTCAAATAATCAAGACTCTAAAGGTTTAAATGAGGTGAGAGAAGCTTCTAAGGATAATAAGCTTAATCCTCAAATTAAAAAGAATAGCAACTCCAGTATTACTGTAGTGGCAAAAAACACTAATACTAATGTTGATACTGAAAATAAAACTGCTATTGATACAAATTCGATATCTAATAGTACTCTAAACCCTTCTAAAACGCTTGCAGAAGTAAAAAATAATTCAGAAAAGCAAGTTGATTCAGAAGTCGATAAACCAAACTTGCTTCAAGATAATAACCGTTCCGCTGTGACAAATAATGAAGATAAAACTGGTACTGGAGCTATTGTTTCAGAAAGTTCTAAAGCGAATCCTGTTAACGAAGCCAATAATTTAATTGTTAATGATGCTATTAATAAAGAGAACGTCAATAATATTGCTACTAATGAGAATAAATCGGACTTAAGTATTGAGGAGGTATTAGAGCAAGCTAAAGATATTACTCCAGAAGAGAAAAGGTTAAGTAGGTGGAGTGTTGCACCAAATGCCGCTCCGGTTTACTTTAATACTTTGGGTGAAGGCTCCTCTATAGATCCCCAATTTATTAGTAATTCTAAAAGTGGTGAGTTAAATATGAGCTATGGTATTGGCGCCACGTATGCCATTAATAAAAGACTAAGCATCCGCTCTGGCGTGAACAAAGTCAATTTGGGCTATAACACAAATGATGTGGTAGTATTTCAATCTGTAGGCTTTAGTTCTAGTTCGCGCGCCTTAGCGAATGTAAACGCTGAAGGCAGTTCTACTTCTGCTACATCAAGTAATATTTCAGTAATTAGTTCTGAAAATTTAACATCCAAAGTAGCACCAAACGCATTGGAATCTTTTAACACCTCCATTAACCAATCAATAGGGTATATAGAGGTGCCTCTAGAAATTGAGTACGCCTTAGTCAATAAAAAATTAGGCGTTAATGTTATAGGTGGATTTAGTTCTTTCTTTTTAAGTGACAACAAAATATATTCTGAAACTGGTGGCTCACAAACCTTTATAGGAGAAGCCAATAATATTAATAAAGTGAGTTACAGTGCCAATTTTGGAGTGGGCTTGAACTATCAAATTTCAAAAAAAATAGATTTGAATTTAGAACCTATCTTTAAATATCAAATCAACACGTTTAATAATACATCTGGTAATTTTAAACCTTATTTTATTGGGGTTTATACCGGATTTGCTATAAAGTTTTAGGTTTTTGGTTAGATCTAGATGTTGATTTTCAACACGCTTGGAAATTAACATCAAAAAAACTGCTCCTCCCCGGGGCAGTTTTATTTTTTATAGGCCTTTAATTGATTGCAAATAACAGCTTTCGCTTTCTCATTTAAAGCTTTAGTATCTTCAATAGTTAAATTTTCAGTGGGTATAAATTTATGAACCTTAGCACGCATCTTTCCAGGGCCTCCACTAAAAAAAGTATATGAAAACCGTTTCTTATTATCTCCAAAAGTAATAGGTACAATAGGTATTTTATGGTTAATGGCTAATCTAAAAGCACCATCTTTAAATTCGTCCAATTCAATATGCTCCTCAGGAACACCACCCTCTGGAAAAATACAAATACTTATGCCAGATTTTAGACGTCGCTGCGCTCTTAAAAAAACGGCTTGCCTACTTTTGGCAGAACTTCTATCTACCAAAATACAGGTGCGTTTATAGAAAAAACCAAATAAAGGGATTTTTGCCAATTCCTTTTTACCCACGAAAACAAACGGGTTTTTAACAGTAACCAGCATGAGCATAATATCTGCCATAGAGGTGTGGTTGGCAATAAACATATAGCTTTTATCTTTCTTTGGAATGTCTTCGCGTTCTATCTTATACATAAAACCCATGCCTATTAAAATAAACTTTGACCAAATTCTTGCCAACCTTAAAAAATAAGGATACCAAGACTCCCTAGAAATTGAAATTAAAAGAAGTGGAAACATGACAATTATGGGCACCGCTACAAGAATATAAAACCAAATACGGTATAAAAGCCAAAAAATATATTTAAAAATAATCATAGGCCTCAAAAATACACAATTGTATTGAGCTATTTTACCAAAAACAATTACCTTTGTGTCTTACTAAAAATTAAAGATGGCAAGAATACTAACAGGCATACAAAGCACAGGAACACCGCATTTAGGAAATCTTTTAGGCGCGATAATTCCAGCCATTGACATGGCAAATAACCCTGAAAATGATTCCTTCCTGTTTATTGCAAATTTGCATACCTTGACTCAAATTAAAGATGCCGATACCTTGCGCACGAACACCTATTCCACAGCAGCCACTTGGTTGGCCTTTGGTCTGAATATTGAAAAAACGGTTTTTTACAGACAAAGTGATGTGCCTCAAGTAACAGAATTATCCTGGTATTTAAGCTGTTTTTTTCCCTACCAGCGCCTCACATTGGCACATAGTTTTAAAGACAAGGCGGATAGGTTAGAGGATGTAAATGCTGGTTTATTTTCGTATCCTATGCTTATGGCAGCCGATATTTTGTTATATGACGCTGAAATTATTCCTGTGGGGAAAGACCAACTGCAACATATAGAAATGACACGTGATGTCGCCTCTCGTTTTCATGCTAAAATGGGTGAAACCTTTGTATTGCCAGAAGGTAAAATTCAAGAAAACACCATGCTTATTCCAGGCACTGATGGTGAGAAAATGAGTAAAAGCAGGGATAACATTATCAATATTTTTTTTGATGATAAAAAGCTGCGCAAGCAAATCATGTCTATTGCAACAGATAGTACGCCTCTTGAAGACCCTAAGGACTGGGCGACTTGCAACTGTTTTGCCATTTATAGTTTATTAGCTGACGGTTCTCAAATTGAAACCATGAAAGCTAATTATGAACATGGCGGATATGGCTACGGACACGCTAAACAAGCATTGTTTGAACTAATAACTCATATGTTTTCTGAAGAACGAGCGCGTTATAATTACTACATGAATAATTTGTCTGAAATTGACAAAGCACTTGCTTTAGGTTCTGAAAAAGCGAAACTGGTTGCAGATACTGTTTTGGGTAGAGTAAGAGAGAAGGCTGGGTATTAAATTCCTGCGAAGGCAGGAATTTTAAATAACCTCAAACAACTTCCCTGGCAATGGCCTTATCACACCTTTTAATTCCATGTTTAAAAGTACACCCGCCACTTTAAAAATGGGTAATTGACAGTTAATGGCAATCACATCCAAGACCTGTTTATCGTTTTCTTTTAAATAACTGTAAATCACTTTTTCGGTAGAATCAAGTTCTACAAATAGTTGCTTTTGTATCGCGGGTTTCTTGTCATCTTCCAATTGCCAATTCAAGATATAAGGAACATCTAAAGGGGTGGTGAGCATATGTGCTTTTTGATGCTTTATTAAATTATTACACCCCACACTCTGACTATCTGTAGTACGTCCAGGGACTGCAAAAACATCTCGGTTATAGGAATTTGCAATATCTGCGGTGACCAAGCTCCCCCCTTTTTCGGCAGATTCAATAACAATGGTTGCTTCACTTACACCTGCAATAATTCTATTTCGTTTTAAAAAATTATTTTTATCAAAAGGATCACTACTCCAAAAATCTGTATAAAAACCACCGTTTTTTTCAATATCAACCATATATTTTTTGTGAACTTTTGGATAGATTTGATTTAATCCGTGCGCTAGACAAGCTATAGTTTGCAAGTCCTGTGCTATGGCTGCCTTATGTGCTGTAATATCTGTGCCATAAGCGAATCCGGAGACGATAATGGGATTATATGGTGATAATTTTTCTACTAATTCTTCGCAAAAAGCCACACCACTAGTTGTAATTTTTCTGGCACCCACAATGCTTATAATATGTCGATGCTCAAGGTTCATATTACCTGTTTGAAACAATAAAATAGGCCCGTCAATGCAATGTTTCAGCTTTTCAGGATAGCTTTCGCCAGTGAAATAACTCACCTTAATTTGGTTCGTTTTAATAAATTCCATTTCCTTCTCAGCAGCTTTCAAATGCTCCGAATCATATAACCCTTTTAAAACATTCAGTCCAATACCATCAATTTTTATAAGATTTTGCTTCTTTGCTTTTAATACGGCTTCAGCAGACCCGCAGGTTGCTATAAGACGCTTAGCCGTAATATCCCCAATATTGGGAACATGCTGTAGCGCAAGCGTATAAAGTAAATCAAGCTCTAACATAATTGAAATCTCTTTTTGAAACTACAAGAACGTCATTTTTATCCTGTTAATAAATACTTGCATCTATATTTTTATGGAACCTATATTTTTTTAACTTTGTTTCTATGCAACTAGAAACCTACATAAGCGATTTACTCTATAGATATGAATGTGTTACTGTTCCTAAATTTGGAGCCTTCGTAACACAAAGGGTTTCTGCAACCATAGACGATACCACTAATTCCTTTTTTCCGCCTAAAAAGGTATTATCGTTTAATGAGCAAATTCAAGCCAACGATGGTTTATTGGCACATTATATTGCTGATGTAGAAAAAATTCCTTTTGAAGTTGCTGTAAAAAAAATTGACAAACGCGTTAAAACACTTAAGGCCTATTTAACACAGGGCGAAACGCTTACCTTTAAAAATATTGGCGAGATTGTTTTTAATAACGAGGGTAAAATTTTATTCGAACCCACTTACCACCTTAATTACTTAACAGATGCTTTTGGCTTATCTCAATTTGAAACATCCCAAGTAAATCGTGAGGTTTATAAAAAAGAAGTGGAAACTATTGAAAATGTCATTCCTATTGGCGTCACTTCAGAAAAAAGAAAATCTAAACCGTATTTAAGATATGCTGCCGTCGCTGTAGTCGCCTTAACCTTAGGTGGGTTTGTGGCTTCTAATTATTATGTTAACCAAATTGAAACGCACAACCAACTGGCTCAAGAAGAAGCGACACAACAACTGGATACCAAAATTCAAGAGGCCACTTTTAGTTTAAATCCACTTCCCGCTATCACCCTAAATGTGACAAGGCAAACGGGTAATTATCATATTATTGCCGGTGCTTTTCGAATAGAAAAAAACTGCATAAAAAGGATCGAACAACTTAAAGCAGATGGCTTTAGCGCTAGAAAAATTGGTGTTAATAAATACGGCTTGCATGAAGTTGCTTATTCCAGTTTTGAAACAGGCCAAGAGGCGCTCACAGCCCTTCGCAATATTAGAAAATCGCACAATAAGGATGCGTGGTTGTTGGTCAGAAAATTGGACTAATCAAATATACAATTCCCGCTTATTTTACTTCTTTAATACCTAAAACATAGTACCTTTGCAAAATCTCTAAAAAAGAAATGATGAAAGCAAAGACGCCTGATCAATCTCGAACAATTATGACCGATTTGGTTTTACCTAGTGAAACCAACCCTTTAAATAATTTATTTGGCGGTGAATTATTAGCTAGAATGGATCGCGCTGCCAGTATTGCCGCTAGAAGGCATTCAAGACGTATTGTGGTCACCGCATCTGTCAATCACGTGGCATTTAATCGCGCAGTGCCTCTAGGTAGTGTAGTTACTGTCGAGGCCAAAGTGTCTCGTGCATTTAAAACGTCGATGGAAATTTTTATCGATGTTTGGATGGAGGATCGGGAATCTGGCGCCAGAACCAAAGCCAACGAAGCCATTTACACCTTTGTCGCTGTTGATGAAACGGGGCGACCTGTTGCAGTTCCAGAAGTGCTTCCAGAGACTGATATAGAACACGAACGTTTTGATGCCGCTTTACGTAGAAAACAGTTAAGCTTATTACTTGCAGGAAAAATTAAACCCAATGATGCTACTGAATTAAAAGCATTGTTTGAGTAAGTTTTAATTTATTTTAAAAGGTCAAATTTATAAGATTCCTGTTTTCAAAGGGAGCTATCACATTTTATAAATCCAACTGGCTGGATTTTGCGTATTACTTTCTTTTGAAATACTAAAACTAAGGATAGCTTCACCACTTGAAGGATTTGTAAATACCTCGCCAATGTCTTGCTTGGTCTTCACTTTGTCACCTGTTTTCACATAAACCTTGGATAGATTTTTATAATAGGTAATATAATTTCCGTGTTTCACAATCACAAACGGATTGATGTTTTTCATCACCACAACCCCAATCACTTCACCGTTAAAAACAGCCCTCACTTTAGCGGCTTTTTCTGTAGCAATTCTAACCCCGTTACTCCGTATTGTTAACGATTTATCAATAGGAGATGGTTGCGTACCATACCCTACTTTTACATAACCCTTTTCAACAGGCCACGGCAGTTTCCCTTTGTTTGATAAAAAATTAGAAGCCAGTACTTTTTCTTCAGCAGTTAATGCAAAACTAGAACTGCTAGCAGCTCTACCTGCTTTTTTGTTCGATTTCGCAATGGCCGCTTTTATAATTCTATCTATCTCAGCATCAATTTTTCTAGCTTCTCGTTGTTTTTTCTTAATTTGAGCGGTATATCTGCTCAAATTACTTCTAATGGAAGCCATCAAAGTTCTGTGCTGTTTTCGTTCGCCTTCCAAAGATTTTTGTACAACTTTGTTTTCGGCAATAAGTTGCTTTTTAGCTCCCTTTTGTTTCAACAAATCCGTGTTTATCTGCTGTAATTCCTGTGTTTTTGCCTTGATTGTTTCCCCTTGTTCACGTTGGTGGTCCGAATATTGCTTGATGTACTGTAGGCGTTTGTAGGCCTGCTTAAAATCATTTGAAGACAACAGGAACATAATTCGACTTTGTTGGTTCTTACTTTTATAAGACTTCACAATCATACCAGCATAGGCTTCCTTTAATTGCTCTAGTTCTTCTCTAAGATTGGTGATTTTCTTTTGATTATTATTAATTTCCCTTGTTAACAAATTTGCTTGCTGATTGGTAACCTTGATTAAATTATCCAATACGCTTATTTTATAGTTGAAATCTTCAATTAATGAAAGTTGCGATTTCTCTTTTGATTTATTTTCAGCCCGTAACTCATTGATTTTCTGAATTTCCCTTCGCAGTTCCTGTCGCCTGGTCTCCAACTCCTTTTGTTTATTATTTTGGGAAAAAACAAGGGTGCTAAAGAGTAAACAAAACCCAAATAATAGAAATTTATGTAAGACTTTAATTGACATGTTTAGAGTTCTATTTCTTTATAGTCTGATGGGATTTTAAACGGAAAGCGTAAGGCTTCATTTAAAGAAACACCTTTATATTCTAAATGGATTTGCATTTCTTCATTTTCCTCGACAGCAATAATTTTGATGCGCTCAGGTAAAATTTGCTTATCTACATCTTGATGGGATAGGTAATCGATTTGTAAATGCCTAGAGGTACTTGATTGCGAGATTTGTTGCGACTTGACTTTAAAATAAGTGGACTCCAACAGCAAGAACAGTTCAAATAACTCACGCTGTTTTTTAGGCTGAAGCACGTAGGTTTGATTATCAACATACATTTTATAGCTATCGTCTCTTAAATTATAAAGGGCTTCACCTAAAAGTAAATTCTGAATTTTTTGAAAGTCCAACTCTGTTCCAAGTAAATCACTTAAATATGAGTAATCACCTTCAAAATAGGTATTGTCCAACTTATTATAAAAACTGAATTTCTCTGGAGTTATTAAAGCTTTCACTACCGAAATAGGCGTAGACAATAGTAATATTTTTTCATCCTTTTGCAACCGTATGTTTACCGTATAGCTCTTTTCTTTATTTTTCTCAACGATATCAATTTTAACCCGGGCAGCAAGCGTTTTGAAATTTGGTTTCTGTTTGGTGTTTTCCTTGATGAGTTGTTTTGTAGACAAGTTTAAATTAGCCTCGCCTTCGCTAATGGTTTTTGAAGTTTTACAGCTAAAGGCTAAAACTGATAAACAAATATATAGGCATGTCTTCATTAATTGGGGGATTGTAGTTGTTTTGCTTTATCACTAAACGCTTTAGCCTTTGCAGTATTGTTTAGTTGGGTGTAGGCTTTACTGAGCTGATTATAAAAATCGGTTTCCATTTTCGGGGCATCAATAATATAATCAAGTCCTAATTCTAAAATGACAATGGCTAATTTCGATTTATTCAAGGCATTTAAAGATACGCCGTTTATCAAATAGAGAATGGGTTGCGAAGGATAATTATCTAAGGCATTGGCACTCCTTTTTGCTGCTACATCAAACTGTTTTAAATCAATATAGAGCAGTAAGGTATTGCGTAATACTTCAAAATTATTTTTATCCTTGTTTAGAGCTGCTTCATAATACTCCAACGCTTTTGCTTTGTCTCCTTTTGCAATGTAGTACTGCCCCAATTCAATTAGTGTTTTTTCATTTTGTTGCTCTGATGCAATTGTCGTTGCTTCTACCAAGTCGGACTCAAATTGTGGGTTTTCACCAACAAAACTCACAAAATCTGAAAGCACTTTTAGTTTTGCTTCTGGTTTTATTTCAGGACTTTTAACAACAATTTTCATCGAGTTGATAGCTTTCTCAGCGTCATTATCATCCAAATAAAATTTATATAGAGCTAAATGGACCAATTGTGAATTCGGGTTTATTTTTAACAGTTCTTTAGCGATTTCAAAGGCTTTTTCCTGCTCGTTATTTTCGCTGTAGCGAAAAATGAGTGCCAAATAATTGGATTCTCTATCAGGATTATTTTCAACACGCGCTTCTAGATTTTTTATTTGATCTGACTTACGACCTGTTGCTTCATAAACCTGATTTCGCATGATGTCCCTAGCCATAGAAATACCAAGCGTTTTATCTAATTCATCCAAAAGCTCCAAAGCCTCATTATACTTTTTGTTCTTTATGTAAAGTGACGCCAAATCTTCTTTATAATCTGGATGGTAAATTACGAGCTGTTTTAGTGTTTTAATGGCTTTTTCAAAATTATTCTGTGACACATAAAACCCATACAGTTCGTCTAGAAACCATTCGTTATCCGGTTCTAATTTCACGGCTTTCTTTAAGGCGTCTTCTGCATCACCGAAGTTTTTTAACTTCACATAGTTTTTACCCAATTCAAAATATAACACAGGTTTTGAATCATCAATCTCAATACATTTTAAAAGTGCCTCAGCAGAACGGTCATAGTTTTCAATACCTTTTTGCTTTAAGGCTTCATAAAATAATTCCTGAAATTCATCCTCATTGTTTCCTAAATCGTCATTTTGAGCATAATTTACCTGAGGAACGATTACCATTCCGAAGAAAAAGAAAAGTATATAAAATTGCTTTTTCATTGAATTTACAATGTCAGCCTAACGTCGTTTACTTATTTCGTTTAAAAAATATGGTTGATTTCAATATTACTCGACAGGACTACATATTTCAAAATATGTACCAAACTCTGTTTGATGAGATTCCTGCCTTCGCAGGAATTTATTCCAATACCGAATAATCACCAATGCTAATACTTGTAAAGTCACCATCATAATTCACGTAATTCCCTATCATCGCATTATCTAAATTAGCGTTTTTAATAGTGGTATGTGTTTGTATTAAGCTATTTTTAACGATTGAATTTTCAATAATGGTATTATTCCCAACGGAAACGTAAGGACCAACCGTTGTGTTTATTAGCACGACATTTTCACCAATAAAACAGGGTTCGATAATTTTAGAGTTCTCTAAGGTAACCGATTCTGAAATCAATGCTTCTTCGCCATCCCCTTTTAAAAACCCTAACATGCGTTGATTAGTTTCGATGGTTATGGCTTTATTTCCACAATCCATCCACTCATCAACAGTTCCTGTTTTAAATACCTTTCCATCAGCCATCATGCGCTTAATACCATCGTTAATTTGGTACTCGCCACCATTCATAACGTTTTCATCAAGAATTTCTTGCAATTTATCTTTTAAAACAGCCACGTCCTTAAAATAATAAATCCCTATAACCGCTTGATCGCTGACAAATGTTTCTGGCTTTTCTATCAATTCGACAATGTCATCATTGGCATTTAACTTGACTACACCGTAAGCTTCTGGATTATCTACCTGTTTTGTCCAAATAACGCTATCTGCGGTGGGATCCAAATCGAATTCAGCTCGAATTAAAGTATCTGCATAGGCAATCACAGCTGGCCCCGATAAAGATGGTTTAGCGCACATAATAGCGTGACCCGTACCTAAAGGCAGATCTTGCCTGTATATGGACGCTTTAGCACCTAAATCGGTTGCCAAAGCCGTTAAACTTTTTACCACATCATCGCCAAACCAAGCAGGGTCACCAAGCACAAATGCGATTTCCTCGATAGGTTGTTTTAAAACTTTAGCAATATCTTTTACCAATCGGTGAACAATGGGTTGACCTGCGACTGGTATTAATGGTTTTGGTACGGTTAAACTATGAGGGCGCAAACGAGAACCTCGTCCTGCCATGGGTACTATTATTTTCATTATTTAAATGTTGATTCGTTGATTTGTTAATTTGTTTAATCGTTTATTTTACGCCGGTACTCCCAAAACCACCTTCACCACGTTTGGTTTCAGATAATTCTTTTGTTTCTTTCCATTCTGCACGTTCGTGTTTTGCAATAACTAATTGTGCAATACGCTCTCCATTTTGGATGGTAAAATCTTCATTTGAAAGATTGACCAAAATAACGCCTATTTCGCCTCTATAATCGGCGTCAATAGTTCCAGGCGCATTTAATACGGTAATTCCTTTTTTTGCTGCTAATCCGCTTCGTGGTCTTACTTGGGCTTCATATCCAATGGGCAGTTCTATAAATAATCCTGTGCCCACAATACTTCTTTCTAAAGGTTTTAAAACTCTTGACTCAGAAATATTGGCGCGTAAATCCATTCCGGCAGAGGCCAACGTTTCATAATGTGGTAAATCGTGATTTGATTTATTAATGATTTTAATATTCATTCCCTTCTCCTGTCTTCCCTAAGGGAAGAAACTTTTATTTAATTTTTAATACTCTTTTAATTTCATTTTTCTCTGAAAAATAAACAATTCCCAAAAATACAATTAACATGGAAACTCCTATAATATAATTGCCTCTAAATTGATAAAATGAAAGTATAGACAAGCCCATAGAACCAACCAAATAAACGCTTATTTTCTTAAGGTTATAGGGTATGGGGTAATACTTTCTTCCTAAATAATAGGAAAGTCCCATCATGACGGCATACGCTGCTAAAGTAGCTACTGCAGACGCCTTATAACTGTAGGTTTCAATAAAAATATAGTTGATTACCAATGTTACAAGCGCTCCAACTATGGAAATATAAGCGCCAAATTTGGTTTTATCTGTAATTTTATACCAAACTGAAAGATTGTGATAAATACCCAAGCAAAAGTTGGCTATCAATATTATGGGTACCACCCACATCGCTTCCCAATACGCTTCGCTACGCACGATGATAGGTTTTAACACATCAGCAAATACTACTACGGTTAATAGAATTACAGCACCAAAAGCCACAAAGAATTCTAAGATTTTAGCATAATTTTTTTGAGGATTATCACTTTTGGCGTGACTGAAAAAAAAGGGTTCAATACCTAACCGGTAAGCCGTTGCAAATAAGGTCATGAACAAGGCTATTTTATAACATGCCGAATACATACCAATGTCGGTTTCAGCAATATCTGCTGGTAATAATTGTTTCAGTAAAATTCTATCAAAGGTTTCATTTATAGAAAAAGCAACTCCAGCAATTAGTACAGGAAATGCATAACGCATCATGGTTTTCCATAATGCACTATTAAATACATACTTAATTTTGGCATAAAAGGAGCTCATTAAAAGTAAGGTTACTGCACTAGCCACAAGATTGGCAATGAAAATATAACTCACCTCAAAATTTGGTTTATAAATACTACTGAGAAAAGCATGATCTGTTGTCAATCCTTTTAAAAACATTAGAAAGAATATATTCAGTCCTAAATTAATCGCTACGTTCAAGATTTTTATGATGGCGTACCTCATTGGTTTTTGGGTAGCTCGCAACCACGCAAATGGAATAATGACCAATGCATCTAACAGCAAAATCCAAATAACTAAGTTGATGTATTTAGCATCAATATCTATAAATGAAGCAATGTTATTTTGAAAAATCAAGGCCAATATAAAAAAGCCTAATGACGTTACAATCAAGGAAATAGTCGATGTCCCAATCACTTTATCTTTATCATCCTCCTTATTAAAGAATCGAAAAAAAGCGGTTTCCATACCATAAGCCAAAACCACATTAAATAATACAAAATATGAAAATATCACAGAGACTTTGCCGTACTCTGCAACAGAGGATAATACGCCTTTTGTTGTATAAAGCGGCACCAATAAAAAGCTTAGCATTCTTGGAAGTACCGTGGCTAAACCATAAATAAATGTTTGTTTAAATAAAGACTTAAGTCCGCTCAATGATGGGTTATTTGAAGTGCTAAAAATACGTTTTTAGCTAACGTAAACCAAAGATTATGTTATTGTTAGTTCGGTCGGACGCTAGGATATCGAGCTGACTCCTTTTTAGTAATCTTAGAAATCTTATAGTATAATGTTCTATTCCCTTCTTGATAACTTACTACGCACTCATTATCTTTTAATTCAAATGGTAGTTTTTTTGGGATTTCGGGAATTGGGTTATTATACTCTTCTATAGTCTCGCTACTCATAATAATATCCTGTTTTTGGTTCACTTTTGATGCAAAACGCCCCACATAAATGGAATTATTCTTAAATTCCAACTTCACTTGTTTTCCTTGAAAATAGACACTATCTAATTGAATGTCATTTGTATTCGCCATAATGGGAATGAACAAATTAACCCCAGAGCCACCGCCTTGTACACCTGCTACCCAATGTTGATAATAAACCGCTCCTATTTCGAGAGGCAACTCTTTCTGTAATTTGTATGTACTTGCGCATTGTGAAAAACTAGTCATAACAAAGGCCATTAAAACTAAAGCTATTATTTTTTTAAATAGTTGCATAATACTGATTTAATCATTTAAATATACCATTTTCAAAATTGATGCCATAAAAAAAAGTCTCAGGATTGTGAGACTTGATTATTTTTCTAATTCCTCTATTTGAAGATTCGCTCTTCGTCCAATTGTTCAAGGCTTTCGCACATTGAATATTTGCCTTTCGGCTAATTATTCAGAGCTTCCGCTGGTTGAAAATTTGACTTCGTATAGCTTCGTCTAATTGTTCAGAGCCTCTGCTGGTTGAAAATTTGACTTCGTATAGCTTCGTCTAATTGTTCAGAGCCTCTGCTCCTCCAACAATTTCAAGGATTTCATTTGTAATGGATGCTTGACGTGCCTTATTATAGGTTAATTTCAATTGATCTCTTAACTCAGTGGCGTTATCTGTGGCTTTATGCATCGCTGTCATACGTGCTCCGTGTTCGCTTGCAAAAGAATCCCTAATCCCTTTGTACAATTGCGTTTTTAATGACTTCGGAATAAGTTGCTCAACAATTTCAGCTTTAGAAGGTTCAAAGATATAATCTACATTATTTACGGCAGCGCCTTCAACTGGAACTATTGGCAAAAATTGTTCTACAGTTATTAATTGAGTCGCAGCGTTTTTAAACTTATTATAAACAATATCAATCTTATCGAATTCACCAGTGACAAATTTATCCATTAACAATTCAGCAATGGCAGCTACGTTATCAAAAGTTAAATCTTCATAAACCTCACTTTTATTAGCTATAACCCGATTTGTTTTCTTGAATGCATCGTTGGCTTTTTTTCCAATAGCCACATAAGATACTTCTTGATTAGCATACTTTTCATTACTCAACTTAGAAACCTCTTTGATTATGTTTGAGTTAAAAGCGCCTGCTAGACCTCTATTTGAAGTTATGGCAACAATAAGTACTTTTTGAACATCCCTTTGGGTTGAATATTTACTTCCAGAATCAGCATCTAAGGTTGCGCTTAAACTTTGCAAAAGCTCAGTTAACTTATCTGAATAAGGACGCATTGCTGTAATAGCATCTTGTGCCTTCTTTAGCTTTGCAGCAGATACCATTTTCATGGCACTGGTAATCTGCATCGTTGAAGATACCGATGATATTCTGTTACGTATTTCTTTTAAGTTTGCCATTGGCCCCACCTAACCTCCCCAAAGGGGAGGGATTTTGTTAGTTATACTTTATAATATTAATCCTCCTTTAACTCCTCCCCTTTGGGGAGGCTGGGAGGGGCTATTTATATTTCCCTGATAAATCTTTTGCTACAGCCGATAACGTATCTGTAACCTCATCAGTTAATTTTCCTGCTTTTAATGTTGCTAAAACATCACTGTGTTTGGCTTTTAAGAATTCTAAATAATCACGTTCGAATTCCTTGATTTTTTCAACAGGCACATCTCTTAACAAGTTTTTAGATCCAGCATAAATAATTGCTACTTGGTCTTCAACTGTAAAAGGATCATTTTGTGCTTGTTTTAAAATCTCAACATTACGTTTTCCTTTTTCAATGACATTCAAGGTAACAGCATCTAAATCTGATCCAAATTTCGCAAACGCCTCTAATTCACGATATTGTGCTTGATCTAATTTTAAAGTACCTGCTACTTTTTTCATGGATTTAATCTGAGCATTACCACCTACACGAGATACCGAAATACCTACGTTAATAGCCGGACGTACCCCTGAGTTAAATAAATCTCCATCTAAGAAAATTTGCCCATCTGTAATAGAAATTACGTTTGTTGGAATATATGCAGAAACGTCTCCCGCTTGTGTTTCAATAATTGGTAAAGCTGTTAAAGAACCGCCACCTTTTACCAAAGGTTTTAACGAATCTGGAAGATCGTTCATGTCTTTAGCAATATCATCATCATTAATCACTTTTGCTGAACGCTCCAATAATCTTGAATGTAAGTAAAATACATCTCCAGGATACGCTTCACGTCCTGGTGGACGACGTAATAATAAAGATACTTCACGATATGCCACGGCTTGTTTAGATAAATCATCATACACAATTAAAGCTGGACGACCAGTATCTCTAAAATACTCACCAATGGCAGCACCTGCAAACGGCGCATAAACTTGCATTGGCGCAGGATCTGATGCGTTTGCAGCAACAATAGTTGTATAAGCTAAAGCGCCTTTTTCTTCTAATGTTTTAGCAATTAATGCTACTGTTGATGCTTTTTGACCAATAGCAACATATATACAAAATACAGGCTCTCCTGCATCGTAAAATTCTTTTTGATTTAAGATTGTGTCGATACAAACCGCTGTTTTACCAGTTTGACGGTCACCAATTACCAACTCACGTTGACCACGACCTACAGGAATCATTGCATCAATAGACTTAATACCTGTTTGTAATGGCTCTGTTACCGGTTCACGAAAAATAACGCCTGGTGCTTTACGCTCTAAAGGCATTTCGTAAGTTTGACCAGCAATGGGTCCTTTACCATCGATAGGGCTACCTAAAGTATCAACAACACGTCCAACAATACCTTCTCCTACATTAATAGATGCAATACGCTCAGTACGTTTAACAGTCGATCCTTCTCTAACACCTACAGAAGGGCCTAACAATACAATACCTACGTTATCTTCTTCCAAGTTTAGTACAATACCTTCTAAACCGCCATCAAATTCTACTAATTCTCCATATTGAGCATTAGCTAATCCGTAAGCACGTACGATACCATCACCTACCGTTAATACTGTTCCTACCTCGTCTAAAGAAGCACTTGCTTCAAAACCTGATAGTTGTTGTTTTAAGATTGCTGATATTTCAGCTGGTTTTACTTCTGCCATTTTATTTAGTCTTTAGCTTTTAGCCGTTAGCCTTTAGAAATTAAGCCAACCTAAAACTATATTAATTTAATGTAAATTCTCTTTTTAATTTATTCAATTGATTTGCAACACTAGCGTTATACTGAATGTCGCCAATACGTAATATGAAACCACCAATAATGCTTTCATCAACAATATTTTCAACTTCAACATCTTTTCCAGTTAATTGCTTTGCCTTTTCTAAAACCTGCTTTTTTAAATCGTCGGTCAAGGCAATAGCTGTTGTAACGGTTGCTAGTTCAATGCCTTTGGATTTATCATATAATTGATTGTACTTAGCCGCTACCAGACCTAAAATATCAATTCTATTATTCGCAATTAAAGTATCAATTAGATTTAATGTGGATGTATTCGTGTTTTTAAAAACCTCCAATAATATATTTTTCTTAATGGAAGAACTAATTACAGGACTTTGAAGTGCTTCTCTTAAGTTTTTGTTGTCTGCAATGGTGTTCGTTATCAACTTCATGTCTTTGTTCACCGCTTCTGCTGTATTCAGATCTAAAGTTAAACTTAAAACTGCTTTTGCATAACGTATTGCTGCTCTTGCTCCCGCCATTATCTTTCTAGTTTAATACTGTTTCACCTAACATAGACTCTACCAACCTGAGTTGTTTGTCCTTGCTAGATAATTCTTCACGCACCACTTTTTCAGCAATTTCTATAGATAGTGTTGCTACATGGTTTTTAAGTTCTGCCATAGCTGCTTTCTTTTCGCTCTCAATGGCAGCTTGCGCTTGCATAATCATTTTATTAGCCTGCTCTTGCGCTTCGCCTTTAGCATCTTCAATCAATTTGTTTTTGATATCTCTTGCCTCTTTCAACATCTCCTCACGCTCTGCTCTTGCTTCCTTTAATAATTTTTGATTATCTGCCTGAAGGTTTTGCATTTCTAACTTTGCTTTTTCAGCAGCGTCTAATGCATTCTTAATACCTTCTTCTCTATCATTTACAGAGTCTAAAATTGGTTTCCATGCAAACTTTTTTAGCAAAAAGATTAGTGCTATAAAAAGTACGGCCTGCCAAAAAAACAATCCTAATGAAAAATCTTCAAATAATTTTCCCATAATAATTATATTTCTAAAAACTTATGTTTAATTAAAAAGAACAGCTATAACCAACCGTTATAGCTGTGTCTTAGTTTGTTTTATACTGCAAATAAAGCAGCAAATCCAATACCTTCAATCAAAGCTGCTGCGATAAGCATAGCTGTTTGAATTTTTCCTGTAGCTTCAGGTTGACGAGCGATTGCATCCATAGCAGAACCACCGATTCTACCAATACCAATACCTGCTCCAATTACTACTAAACCTGCACCTACGATAGCTGGAATTTCCATAAAAATATATATTAAATTAATTAAACATTCAATTTATTAATGTGCTTCATCATGTTCCTCAACGGCCATACCGAAGTATAATGCTGAAAGCACTGTAAAAATGTACGCTTGTAACGCAGCAACCAATAATTCTAAAATTGCTAAAACAAACGCCAATAAAAGCGATAATGAACTTCCTAACCAATTTTGGAATAGAAATATCATACCTATAATACTCATTAAAACCACGTGTCCTGCGGTAATATTAGCATACAAACGAATCATTAATGCGAACGGCTTGATAAACGTTCCTAATAATTCGATGGGTGCTAATATAATTTTCATTGGCCATGGCACACCAGGCATCCAGAAAATATGTTTCCAGTAATTTTTATTTCCAGAAAAGGTTGTGATTAAATAGGTTAAAAGCGCCAAAAACAAAGTCACCGCAATGTTATTAGTCACGTTCATTCCTATAGGCGTCAAACCAAATAAATTCACAATCCAAACAAAAAAGAATACGGTCAATAAATAACTCATATATCTTTTATAATGCTTTTCACCAATGTTAGGAACAGCTATTTCATCACGTACATAAAGCACAATAGGCTCTAATATACGCCCCGTTCCTTTTGCCATGCCATTGTTGCTTCTATATGATTTTGCCATTCGACTAAATATAATAAACATGATTAGGAACACCATAAAAATCATGACAACATTTTTAGTGATAGAAAAATCTAATGGTTTTTCATTAATCGCATGACCTTCCTCATCTTCTATGATATCTCCGTTTAATCCGTCGACTTTATAAATTTTAGAATGGTGCACTTTATAGTAATTGCCACCAACCTTGGCAACGGTTTCACCGTGATGAAATTTAGAAGACAAAAACACTTTTAATCCATTATCCCAAAGGATAACAGGCAATGGAAATCCTACATGTTTTTCTTCTCCAGTATCTGCTGTATAAGAAAACAGATTGAAGTCATACGAATCTTGTAAGTGATGTTGAATATAGTCTTTTACTACTGTTTTTCTATCGCTGCTAGACGCATCGTTTTTGCTACTTTCATTCCCATAGGAAACAAAAGTTATTAATAGAAGTAATAATGTTATTGGTTTCAAAGATATTTTTCTTCGCATATCACTTTAAATAATAGTGGCTTAAAAATCGGTGCAAAGGTATGTTTTTATATCAAAACCAAAAACTATTTTGCTTTTTATTTCACAGGAGAATTATTCTATATTTGGCATCATATTTATGATTAAGGGCATGAACCTGTTTTCTGATTAACAACCTGCCCATTTCCCAAATTATGGTGATGATTTACAAGGATTTATTCCAAGGCATTTAACCATTTGCTAAGACTGGTAGTTTCTAAAACTAAACCCGTTGCATAAGGTACGAAAAAAGCAGCAAATTCTAATTTTGAAATGTTACCATCCATTTTAAAAATAGGATAAAACACAATAAAAAATACGGCAAATTTGAGAAAGCTCCCTATTAGAAAAATAAAGCCTAATTGACTCTTAAGCTTTTGTCTTAATAGATACAAAACACCAAAAATTAAAATTATAAGTATGCCATTAATTATATAAGATAATACGATGTTGTTATCAAATAATGAAAAGTCCAATAAATAAAGAGTTCCTATATGAATTCCAAAACCAAGCGCCAAAAGCAAGATCGCTTTAAGCGTAAAACTAAGAAAAGGATTAGGCATTATTTGTTGATTCGGTTAACTTGTTTAATAACTGCATAGAGCGAAATAGCAACCCCAAGAAGTGTTGTAATAATAGTATATAGTTTTTCGCCAGCATTGAATTTTACATCCAGCCACTTGCCCAATAGCACAAAGAGATAGATGGTAACACCCATTTGAATGGCCACTCCCATAAGAACAGCTGCATTTTTAAGCTGGCTTCCCGGGTTCTTTTTGTTTTTGTTGTTGCTGCTGTTGTTGCTGTCCACTTTTATTCATTTCTTTAACGGTTCCTTTCATAACGCAGGTGACGTTAAATGTGGCTCCTGGTTCTACGGCTAATTTGCCAACTACAACTTCGCCCTCAATATGAGCTGCGGCTTTTAATGTTAATGTCCCGGACAATGCTAACTTTCCAGAAAACTTGCCTTCAAAATAAGCATCTGTTCCTTGCATGGTGCCTTTTACAAATCCTGTTTTTCCCACGACTACTTTTCCTGTGGTTCTAATATTACCTTCGATGATACCGTCAATTCGGAAATCGCCTTCACTATTAAAATCTCCTACAATTTTAGTGCCTTGGGAGATTATATTTTGACTTGATGTACCTTCTACCATGGTTTTGTCTTTTTTATTATCAGAGAACATAATTTAATTATTACTGATGTTTAAATAGGTGTCCAGATTTTTATGAATCTGGATAATTTGATAATTTACCGATGCTATTGCAAAGTAAGGTTCTTTTATTTTCTGCTTGTCTTTTTTAGTCATTAATTGGTCAAATGTGTTTGCTATTTGCCCGTTTTTAAAGCCGTGTATCACAACAAATGTTGTACTTGGGTTATAGACATCCACAGATGTTTGTAAGTTATAATACCGAATGTTTTCAAGCACCTCGTCCAAAGTTTTTTGAAATTCTGCTATGCCTTCTTTTTTAGAGCTGTCAAACTTAAAAATGATTTTAAAGTTATTGGCTAAACTATCCGTTTCCTCTATAAATTCTTTGTTTTTAAGTCTAGGTAAAACAGAAGATTGAATAATTTCCGCTTCTTTTCCTTCTGGCGTGTTCGCGTAAGTAACCGCCACATAGTTAATCCCCTTTTCATAAGCTTCATAGCCGTAAAGTCTTCCTGTTGCTGTCGCTTTTAAAAGTTCGAATTTTGAAACTTCGGGTTCGCCATCAAATACATTAATATAATCTTCAGCTTTCTCAATAGCTGCTACATATTCTTGCGCCTCGTACTGTTTATAAATTGCTTCATACAAGCTTTCAGGACTATTTTCATCTCTTGCCGTTATTAAATCTGGGTTGCTTAAAATGGCAGCGTATCTCGATTCTGGAAAGTTGTCAATAATGTCTGTTTTGGCAATGTTCGCCTCATCATCTTCATCTAACAAAGCATAAATTTTATATAGATTATACTTTGATGGTAACACAAGGCGTTCCTCAGGATTGCTTTTTAATAAATCCTGAAACTTGTCTTTAGCCAACTGGTATTCTTTAAATTTTTCCTTATAAATGAGACCCAACTGGTAGTAGGCAAAATTCCGCTCTTTGGAGATGCTGTCTATCACCTTTTCTTCGGAAGGGATTTTTGATATGTAAAATTCCGGATCGAATAACTCTTCTTCTGAAGCTGAGGCCAAAATATTATTTGAAGCATTATTACGCACTCCTGATTGCCCTCTATTAGACCATCTCCAGTTATCTTCTAAGGGTCTATCTCCCCAAATTTTCACAAATTCATTCTTTCCATACGCTGCCGTAGTAGGGTTGTAAAAGTAAAATGCCGCCGCTTGATTATTGGCGCTACCCGCAGGTTTTGCACCGCCTATTTTATTATTCACAGTAGCCAATCCTTGGTTCCGTAGCGCCGCTTCCGCTTTTTCCTTATCCGCTTCTGCCTTTGCTTTCAGCGTTTCAACATAGGTTTCAAAATAGGCAAGACGTTCAGGTTCTGGTAAATTTACTAGATGAAGAATACTATCATTTACCGTAGCAATTTGCTCATAATAAATGACATCCTCTAAATTCTCACGCTTGCGTTTTATAGCTCTATAAGGTTTAGAATTCACCACCAAATTAGTCATGGTACTATCGTAATAATTTCCAGCTTCTTGATAGAACGAATTATCAAAATTCATATCCCCAAGAATTTCGTGATTTCTGGCTTTAAGTTGTTTGTCTGATGTGTTTGTTCGTAACGACTTATTAAAATATGCAACTGCTAGGGTATCCGATTGATTGTTTAGATGATAAGCACCAATCTGATGGTAGATATTATCTAAAAAGGGTCTGTTTTCTCGATTTTCCTCCAGACCTGTCATTAATTCTATAAGCTCTAACTTGTTTCCATTCTCATAATCGAAATTTTTAATTTTTTCAATATGCGCACTAATCATATAAATACGAGGCGTTTTTCTATTGAGTTCAATTACTTCACTAAAGGCAACATTCGCGCTGTCCTTATATCCTAAAGTATTATAAAGCTGACCTTGTATAAACTTGTAACGACCACGTTCATCATTACTTTTTGTGGCAATTCCTGCAATCTTTAATTGTGCTAAAGCACTATCTATAGATTTTGTGTTTAAATAGGCTTGCGCTAAAGTGGATGTGGCATCTGCTATATCTTGATCTTCAAGCTCATTTTGTTCTAAAAGACGTTTTAAGTTTTTAATGGCCAATTCGTCATTTTCTAAACGCATATTGGTTTTTTCTCTCCAAATTTTTGCCTGATTTATTTTATCGCTTGCTGGATATTTATAAAGAATGTAGTTGAAGGCTTCCAATGCGGGCACGAAACGCTGATCGAAATACCGCGCTTTACCCAAAAGTAAATAAGCCTCGTCTATTTTCGGGTTCTTTTCTTTCCCTTTTAAATTGATACTGTGTTTTTGAATGGCCTTAACCGCTTTCTCTTCGGCCCTGTTAAAATTTTCGTTTTTAGATTGACCTGGAAGAATGACCTCTTCTGAAATCTGCATACGCTCGATAGGAAGAATCTCCCAATAATTATCGGCATACCCTAAATTGAGACTGTTTCTGCCTTCCTCTAAAGCATTATAACCATTGTATAAGGCGTTATATTCTGCAGTAACCGCATGGTAATTACGTGTAATAAAGGTGTCCTTTTTTCGAGAACAACCCATCACTAACATGGCAATTAATACGAAAGTAGCTATGGCCTTATAAGTAGTTTTCAATGCTGGTATTTTTAGTCTACTAAATAACTAGAAACTCTAGCTATTATTATATAGAATGGTAAAAATAAGCATCTTTTTGGATTTACCTATAAAATCAAGTTGCTTTTGGTGAAGCTTTTAGCCAGCAAAATGTACCTCCAGTTCTTTTAAGGTGGCGTCACTTGTAGCCAAGTCTTTAACGACCTCGCCTTTTTCCAATACCACAATACGTTCACAAACATCGGTAACATGCATTAAATCATGGCTAGATATTAGCATGGTGACGCCTTGCTTTTGGGCCAGGTCCTTGATAATGCCTTTCAGTCTTATTTGAGTTGTTGGATCTAAGTTTGCAAAAGGTTCATCTAAAATAATGACTTCTGGGTTTCCTATAAGAGCTGCAACAATACCCACCTTCTTTTGGTTCCCCTTGCTTAAATCGCGTAAATACTTTTTCTGCCCTAAGATTTCACCGTGAAAGAAGTCTTCAAACTGAGCAACAAGATTGTTAACATCTGCTTTGTTTTGCCCGCGTAACTCCCCAATAAAATAAAAATATTCTTCGGCAGTTAAATAGCCAATCAAAAAGCTTTCATCTATAAATGATGACGTGAATGGTTTCCAATCTTCACTTTCGTGAACCAAAATATTATTGTTTTTTATAGAACCCGTGGTAGGCTGAATTAAGTCTAACAGCAAACTAAAATAGGTGGTTTTACCAGCACCATTATTGCCTACTAAACCAAAACTTTGTCCTTTTGGAATGTCTAGTGATTCTATATGAAGCACGACGTTGTCGTTATATTTTTTTGATAAGTTAGATGTGATTATCATGTGTGTTGTTATTAATTGTTCTGATCAAAAGCACTGATCATTTTATATTTTGATGCTTGGTATTTGGCCGTAATAAACGCCATAAGCTTAGAATGAAAGATAATACCGATAATGCCTAATATGGCCAAAACTAAACAGCCGACTTCAAATCCAACCAAGAAATACGTCAGACCAAAAATAGCCAATGGCAATAACATTAACGGAATCCCTATAAGCCATTGTACGGCACCAGTACCTTGATAATTGAACGCGGCGCGTTGGTTTAAATCTATTTTTTTTCTATTGTAAGAGCCCCCAATTAGAATGACATGTGTGTTCACACCAATATTATAAATGGCCGCTGCAAAATGTGCCAGTAGAATTTTCCACCCAAAATAAACGTATGGAATACTTAGTACAAATAAAATAATCACACTAAGTGTCATGAGGGTGAATTTAGATTTTAAATATTGTTCGTATTTAATATTCTGGCTCATAAGCAGCTTGTAATACCCACTGTCCCAAGCTGGAATAAATTGCCCGAAATTAATTAGAAAAATCCCAGTCACAAAAATGCCAATAAATGCAAAAAACCATGGCATGTCTTGATAAGTAGGCTGCGGATAGAAAAACAAGCCATACAACAGACCTAAAACTAGCATCCAAACCGATGATTTAGCACGTTTGTTACGCCATAATAATTTTAAATCCAACTGCATAAATGGTGCAATCTCTCCAAAATTCTTCGTCCAGTCTAAGTTAGAAGCTTTTACCTCTTGCACTTTGGTTTTAAGCGAGCTGTCTAAAAATAGCTTTTGATGCAGTATTTTAAAATTATACAGATATAACCCCAATAATATAAGCAGTGGTATAACGAGTAACAATGGGTTTTCTGATATCCCCATAATTCCATTTGATAAGGCTTCAGAAATATTTATAATATTAAAATGATCTAAAGCAAACAACGCACCAGCAAATACTATAAGTGGTAGAAAAGACAATTCGGTTTCCGCTGAAAGACTTTCAATTATAAAATTTAAAAAATTATTGATTAAGGTGATCAAAATGATTGTAATAATCCAGATAATAATTGTGCCCACATCGTAACCGTTACTAATGAGCATCACCCCAAAAGGAATAATGGCAAATAAAGGCAGGACATTTATAAAGGCCATCACCGATTTGCCAAGTACAAAGTTTACCACCTTACTACGTTTTATTGGTAGTGTAAGTAGAGGTTTTACACTCATAACTGGGAGCTTCTGAAAGAAGAACCGAATCATAAGATCGCCCAAAATCCAAAAAAACAAGAATCCATTAAATACAACAAAGGGGTCGCTATCTGGAAACATTTTTTTCAATAACGGATACATCGCAATACCCATTGCCAAAAACATGGCTATAAAATACAAGGCAAAAAAGCCCATAAATATTTTAATAGCAAGGCTTTTTCCAAAACTAGCCGATCTAAAAAACTGTTTCCACTCTAAGCTTAAAAAATGTTTAATCATAGTTCGGATTAGTTATGTTTTTGTGCAATCCCTTGAACTTCCATTCCCCAGGATTGTCCAAACATCATTGCCTTTTGTGTTAATTCCAGTTGTTTGCTTGCAAGCTTTTTGCCTAAATCGGTATTATAAAAATCTACTAATTCATGAATTTCATCTTGAGTAAAAGCCTCCATGTATAAAGCAGCCATTTTTTCGTATAACGGCGGCAATGTGGCTCGAGCTTCTTTTGAAAAGGCCTCTTTATTAACCTCTGGAACCATAGCGCCTATTTGACCTATGGCTTTTTCAAAAGCATCACCAGCGCCAGTAAGCTTAAGAAATTCAATGGTCTCATTTTTAAAATTGGTCTCTTCTTGCGCTTGAGCTTGGGCTGATATAACAACTATAAATAGGCATACAAGTAATACTTTTTTCATTCTTATTGTTTTTTGATGGTTATTATTTGTGTTAATCGGATGATATTATTGGATTAGTAAACTTTTTGTTCCATTTGTTACATGCAAAATAAAAAATAACAAATCTACTTTACTATTTTTGTCAAAAATATTTACATGTCATCATTTCACAAACTTACAGTAAAAGCCATTGAAAAGGAAGCTCTAAAGGCCATTAGCATCAGTTTTAATTTGCCTGAAAACCTCAAAGACACCTTTTGTTTTAAAGCAGGACAATACATCACTTTAAAGAAAGAAGTTAATGACCAGGAAGTTAGACGCGATTACTCCTTATGTTCTTCACCAAAAAGTGGTGAATTAAAAGTTGCCGTAAAAGAAGTTCGTGATGGTACGTTTTCATCCTTTGCAAATAAGGAATTAAAGGAAGGCGATACTCTTGAGGTAGCGCCGCCAAAGGGGCGTTTTGTGTTTGAACCTAATGATTCTAAAACAAAAAACATTGCTGCTTTTGCTGCAGGTAGCGGTATTACACCCATTTTAAGCATTATTAAATGTGCTTTAGAAGAAGAAGTTTATAGCAAAGTCATTCTGGTTTATGGAAATAAAACTACTGAAGAAACGATGTTTTTAAATGAACTTTTAGAACTTCAGCATCAATATAAAGACCGATTTTCCATTCAGTTTGTATTTAGTCAAAAAGATGAAGACGATGCTATTTTTGGTCGTATAGAAAAGAGCACCGTTAACTACGTAATGAAAAACAAGCACAAGCATGTGGATGTGGACGCATTTTATCTTTGTGGTCCCGAGGCTATGATTCACTTGGTTAAGGACGTACTTACAGGTCATGGTGTTGATGCAGCGCGTATTCACTTTGAACTTTTTAAAGCTGCAAAAACGGCTGATATCCATACGGATTCTATTGCAGATGGTAAAACCAAAATTACGGTAACGGTTGATGATGAAACGACCACGTTCGAAATGTCTCAAAAACAAACTATTCTTGAAGCAGCTTTAGATGAAGATTTAGATGCGCCATACTCCTGCCAAGGTGGTATTTGCAGTAGTTGTATAGCCCGCGTTACGGAAGGTGAAGCGACCATGAGACAAAACAATATTTTAACAGATAGCGAAGTTGCTGAGGGATTAATATTAACCTGTCAAGCGCATCCAACAACCTCAACTGTGGTTGTAGATTATGATGATGTTTAGTTCCTAAAACCTATTAAATATGGTTCAGGTATTTCATACGATAACAAAACGCTTTTAGAGAATTGATATAACTTTATTCACGATTGTTTCTGGTGAAATACTTCCAGCAGCGCCTTGGTAATTTTCTGGACATTTATTTCCGTAAACTGAAGTGGGTATTTTTGGAAAGGCATCTCTATCTGCTAATAAGGCATAATGGTTTGGTTGATTGAATGGCGCAAAACCTGCATAAGGATGCGTAACACCCCAGATAGTAACCACCTTTTTACCTAACATTGCCGCCATATGAGCATTACCGGAATCCATTGAAATTATAACATCCAGATTGGACATTAAATCTAATTCTTCATCTAAATTTAATTTTCCGGCGATATTAATGGTGTTTTCAAATTCATTTTGAAAATCATCTAGAATCTCTATTTCTTTTATGCCGCCGCCAAAGAGAATGAGTTTATAGGTTTTAGATAGTATGCCAATAAGGTCTTTCATTAAATGTAACGGATACATTTTACCTTGGTGAGCCGCAAACGGGGCAATCCCAATCCATTGCTGTTGACTTGACCCAATTAGAGCAGAAATTTTTGGACTCAAATTAGCTTTATCAGGAAATGTGGGCTTACTTAAATCTAAAGGAAATCCTAAGGTCTCAAATACGTCCGCATAACGCTGATGCGTTGTTTTTAGTTGACTAAATCGTTTCCCATTTATTAGATTTTGTTTTTCCTTCCGACCCTTATCAATAGAGATGAACCGTTTACATTTTAAAAACCGCCTTAAAACTTTACTCCTCAAAACATTGTGTAAATCTGCTGTAGCATAAAACTGATTTTCTTTATTTAATTGGCGTGCCAATTTGTAAAGTCCAGAAACACCTTCATGTTTTCCTTTAAGGTGCGCAGGACATACAGAGACACGTTCTAAGTTTCTAAAAAAAGGCGCAAAAAAAGGCCTAGTAAGTACGGTGACTTTTATGTTGGTATATTGATTAGTTAGTGCACGTAACACTGGAACTACTATAGCCACATCGCCCATGGCAGAAAGACGAATAACTAAAATATGTTTAGGGTTTTCCGGCATGCAAAGGGAACTGATAAAATTCTAAAAAAGTAATCGCAGAAGCTTATTTTTGAGAACGCAAAATAGGATTTAGCTCGTCATCATTATACATTTTCATCTGCTTATATACCTTCATGTATTTGTCTCCATTTTCAATATCAGTCAATAAGGTATCGATAGCTGTAGATAAATCATTGCGCTGCTCTAACAAAATGTTAAGCTTTGTATTACAAGCCGCTCTATGTGCATCTGAAGCATCAAGTCGCGTCGCTTCCTCATTCATATGATAGATCTTTAAAGCTAAAATAGACAGCCTGTCTACTCCCCATGCTGGACTCTCGGTATTAATTGTTGCATCTGTTTTTGGAGTAACATGTTTGTACTTCTCAAGAAAGTAACTGTCAATATACTCCACCATATCGGTTCTATCTTGATTGGAGGCGTCAATTTGTCTTTTTAATGTTAGCGCTGCTACTGGATCTATCTGCGGGTCACGAATAATATCTTCGTAATGCCACTGCACGGTATCAATCCAACTTTTTCTATACAAAAGGTGGTCTATCAAACTGTCTTTTGGGTAAGCATTTTCAAAAGCTTGATCCACCGTATTGATGTCATGGTATTTTGCTATAACTTCTTGAAAAATTTTATTGGCTTTATCTGTAAACATATTCTATAATTTAAAGTGTAAATATACTTCATATTTCGTTAACTTTACTACTCAAAACTTTGACAATAACCTATGCATATTCATAATCTATCGAATCAAAATTCCATATTAAACACCTTCATTTCAGAAATAAGAAACATTGATATTCAAAAAGATAGCATGCGTTTTAGAAGAAATATTGAACGTATTGGTGAGATTTTAGGATACGAAATGAGCAAAAACCTAAGCTATAAAAGTGCTTCTATTAAAACCCCTTTAGGCACTTCTACGAGTAATATGTTGAATAATGACATCGTTCTTTGCTCCATATTAAGAGCTGGAGTCCCTCTGCATAATGGCTTGCTAAATTATTTTGATACTGCCGAAAATGCCTTTATTTCGGCCTATAGACACCATAAGCATGACCCTGAAAGTTTTGAAATTATTGTTGAATATTTAGCATGCCCCAATCTGGAAAACAAAACACTTGTTTTGGCAGATCCTATGTTGGCCACAGGGCAATCTATGTTGGCGACTTTTGAAGCTTTAAAGCCATTTGGAACACCAAAGGAAGTGCACTTAATTAGCATAGTTGGTGCTCAAGAAGGCGTTGATTTTATAAATGAAACCTTTAATGAAAATACCCATTTGTGGATTGCGGCTATAGACGAGAAGCTTAATGACAAAGGCTATATTGTTCCTGGATTAGGCGATGCTGGCGATTTAGCTTTTGGGGAAAAATTACAGCATTAATAAAACAAAAGGCACTATAATCAATACTGCTAAAAAAAATTCCTTAAACCATTTATCGTCAATGCTTTCTATATAATTGGTTATAATGATTGCTAGTGGCCCAAGCAGGAATAAAAATTCGGAACCGTTCTTTTCTGGGGCAAGAATCATAAGTATAAAGGCTAAAAAAGCAGCTATTAAAATAATATAATAGGATGGCCTTAACCCCTTCTTTTTCTGTTTAATATTCTTAATGTAAAATAGCGAAGACCAAATGCCAAATGAAAACAGTAAGGTTATCGCAATTATAAATTGTGTTGTATTATATGTGCTAAAATTGAAACTCCATTGAGGCAAACTTCTAAAGACCTCAAAAAAACCATCATACCAAATGATTGAAATAGCTACACCTATAACAAAAACACACAATATGCCTGTAAAAGGAATAACCCAATGATTGACTTTATTATCTGTGTACAAGAAGAGAGACACTATAATGAGTACAAAAAATAGAATAGACCAAAAATAAAATAGCGTTGCAAGAGCTATCCAGAAGGCAGCATCAAATAATTTCTTTTTTACATCTATTTGAGACCGTAAGCTAATCATTCGTCTTATTCCCAATAGCACGAAAAAGTTAGAAATAATGATATAATTATTGGTAGTAACCTGTACTATGACCAGTAAAAACAAACTGTACAACAACATCTCATAATTGCTTTTTTTTGTTAATTCATTTTTTCCAACAATAAAGTTGAGCAGTAAAACAGAAAGGTAGCATAAGCCAAATAAGGCCATTTGCTTAAAAACAAATAGTATAGTAACGCCATTAATACCTAAATTAAATCTTCCGATTACGAAAGCCATCAGCGTAATAAAAAAAACTACGATAAAATTTATTGGCTTAGATTTACTAAAAATGCTTGTAATCATTAATGGTTTTTGTATTTTTGCTTTGTAAATATACTAACTATGAAAGATTTCTTTTACGCTATAGAAGATTTATTTGTTGATGTGCTTTTTGCGCCGTTTGATGCCTTACGCGCTTTAGAACTAGAGAGCTGGTTTGCTGCTAACATCGTATCTTGGCTTTTCATAATTGTTGGTTTTTTAGCCATGCTTTATTGGATGAAGCAGCTTAAAACTTCCGATGACAATAATGAAGAGGATAAAAGTATCTCTGCGCACAGTTACTTATAAATCATACCCTATATCTTTACGATAATACATCTTATCAAAATGTAGTTTTTCTATATTTTGATAGGATTTTTTTATGGCCTCTTGATACGCATTCCCATAAGAGGTTATCGCCATAACACGTCCGCCAGAGCTCACTATTTTTCCATCATGCCATTGTGCACCGGCATGGAAAACAATAGAATCTTTAATAGTATCTACTCCTGAAATTTCCTTTCCTTTTTCGTAAGCTTCTGGATAACCTCCAGATACTAACATAATAGTTGTAGCCGTCCGATCATCAATCTCTATGTTAATTTGATCTAAGGTACTATTCGCCATGGCTTGCAGAATTTCTACAAAGTCGGTTTTAATTCTTGGCAGCACCACTTCAGTTTCGGGATCGCCCATTCTTACATTATATTCAATAACTTTAGGATCATCTCCAACTTTTATCAATCCAATAAACACAAAACCGATATAAGGTAAATTATCTTTTTTGAATCCTTCAATGGTTGGTTTTACAATGCGTTCTTCTATTTTGTTCAAAAAGTCGGGTGTAGCAAACGGTACTGGAGAAACCGCGCCCATACCGCCCGTATTTAAGCCTGTATCGCCTTCGCCAATGCGTTTATAATCTTTTGCTGTTGGAAGGATTTTATAATTTTTACCATCCGACAGCACAAAACAACTCAATTCAATACCGTCTAAAAACTCTTCAATAACCACTTTTGTACTTGCTTTTCCAAACTTGGCATCGACAAGCATACTTTTTAATTCGGCTTTAGCCTCTTCTAAATCATTCAAAATAACAACGCCTTTTCCCGCAGCCAAACCATCTGCTTTTAAAACATAAGGAGGCTTTAATGTTTCTAAAAAAACATAGCCATTGTCAACAGTTTCTTTAGTAAAACTCTTATATGCTGCTGTTGGTATATCATGACGATACAAAAACTCTTTAGCAAACTCCTTACTGCCTTCTAAGGTTGCAGCCGCCTTTTGTGGTCCAATAACCGAAACATGTTTTATGGCATCGTCATTTAAAAAGAAATCATGAACACCATTTACTAGGGGGTCTTCTGGCCCGACAACCACCATATCAATGTGCTTCTCAATAACTAGGTGTTTAATAGCTTCAAAATCTGTGACACCGATATTCACATTGGTCGCTACTTCGGCGGTACCAGAGTTTCCTGGTGCCACAAATAACTTTTTACACAAGGGGCTCTGAGCAATTTTCCATGCAAAAGTGTGTTCTCTTCCGCCTGAACCTAGAATTAAAATATTCATTATGATTGGTTTTCTTATGGATGGTAAAAATAAATGCTTTTACATTGATAACAGAATTATTTTAAATCTTTTACGGAAGAATTTCAGGGTTTTAGTTCTTAAATATTTCTTTACTTTACAGTATTAATTAAAGATTACATTTTTGAAATTCTTCACACTTTCATTAAAACTGAATGGCTTTCCTTTAAAAGAGGCTAAAGCCGAATTAAAAGCGATCCAAAGTTTAGGAGATGACAATTATTCAGAATTTATAGAGAGAAAAAAAAAAGCCATTGTAAATTATCATTTACACCATAACCCATATTATAAAAACCTTGCAAAGCTTGCAAATCCATCAGATTGGTCTAGCCTTCCAATAATGACTAAGTGTGATTTACAGGTTCCCTTGCCTGACAGGCTTTCTAAAGGGTATTATTCAAATAGTGTATACACCAATAAAACCTCCGGATCTTCTGGCCATCCTTTTATTTTTGCAAAAGATAAATTCTGCCATGCACTTACTTGGGCTGTATTTATGGATCGATACAGTTGGTTTAATTTAGATTTGGATCGGTCAAAGCAAGCTCGATTTTATGGGATTCCTCTAGATAAAAAAGGCTATTATAAAGAGCGTTTCAAGGATGTGCTAGGTAAACGGTTTCGGTTTTCGGTTTTCGATTTAAGCGCTAATCAAATGGAACGTACTCTTGAAAAATTTAAAACAACGCCATTTGATTATATGAATGGGTACACAAGCGCTGTTGTTCAACTTTCAAAATATCTAGAGGAAGAAGGCATTATTTTAAGTACTATATGTCCATCTTTGAAGGCTTGTATTGTAACCTCTGAAATGCTTTTTGATGATGATAGAGCCCTTTTAGAATCTCAATTTGGCATTCCTATTGTTAATGAATATGGTGCTGCAGAAGTAGGCCTAATCGCATTTCAAAATAAACATAACGAATGGCAGGTGAATAGTGATGATTTGTTTATTGAAATTTTAGATGAGGACAATAATGCTTTGCCTTACGGTAAAACAGGCCGTGTGGTTATCACATCACTCTACAACAAGGCAAATCCCTTTATAAGATACGACCTTGGAGATATGGGTAAACTTTCTACAGACAGCACCTTAAAAAAACCCATACTAGAATCCCTAGTTGGGAGAACCAACGATTTGGTGAAACTCCCCAGTGGTAAAACTGCAGCAGGCTTAACATTTTATTATGTTACCAAAACCGTGATTGAGAAAGACGGTAATGTCAAAGAATTTACTATTGAGCAACTAACACTCAATGAATTTATAATAAGCTATGTGAGTTTGAAAGTGCTTTCTGAAAAAGAAAAAACGAAAATAAAAACAGCTATTTCTGAATATTTAGAACCTAATTTAACCGTTACTTTTGAACAAAAGCAAAGTTTAGACCGATCAAATAGGGGCAAACTAAAGCAATTTAAGTCTTATTTGTAACATGAGTTCGATATGATATAAGGTTAAATTTAGTTTCTTGAAAACAAGACATCTAAGTTATTTACACGTGATTGGTTATCCCCTTGAGGGGATTATAGGGGTGTAATACATATCAAATAACACCTCCCTAGCCCTCCTCAAGGAGGGAATACACTTCACAAAGCTATATTCCTAATAATTATTTGGGGCTAACGTTTGTCTTAACAACCTGTTTCGATTTTACAAAAACATGTTCTTTTAAGAAAACCAGCATGCAGTAGATTGATTTTATTGTAGAAAACCCTAATCCTTTATAATATACCCAATAATTATGTTTTAATAAATTTAATTTGTTTGAGGACATGGAATTGTTTCTAATTCTGTAATATGCTAAGGATTCTTCAATTCCTTTGGCGGGTTTCCCAGACTTTTCAATAGCAGCTAACCACAATAACCAATCTTGTCTTTTAGGTAGGTTAGGCGATGTGATTTTTCCTAATGTTTTTACATGGTAGACTCCCGTTAGATTCCCTATATAATTACTTTTGAGTAATTTTTTATAACTTAAAACCGGTAGAGATTTTACGCATTTATTTAGTGTATTGCCCAACTCATCAATCAATTCATAACTGCTGAAACTCACCACACAGTTTTCGGCTCTCATAAAAGTGATTTGTGTTTCTAGCTTATGTGGTAGCCATAAATCGTCGGCATCTAAAAAAGCTATATAATCGCCTTTTGCATCGTTTATTGCCTTATTACGGGATATGGCAGCGCCTTGATTTCTTTCATTTATAAGAAGCTTTATGTTTGAATTTAGTTTTTGGAATTCCTTGATAATGTCCACCGTATTATCATCTGAACCATCATCAACTATTAGGAGTTCCCATTCCGAATAAGTTTGATTTAAAACACTATGAATAGTTTCCGAAATGAATACCTCAGAGTTATATGTTGGGATTATAATGGAAACTAAAGGATTCAATATGTATTAATAAGCCTTTTCTTCACCTTTTAGTGCATTCACAAAAGTTTGGATCATAATTTTTAAATCTAATAATAGCGACCAGTTTTCGATATAAAAGATATCGTATTTAACGCGGTTAATAATATCTTTATCTCTTTCAATCTCCCCTCTAAAACCACTTATTTGTGCCAACCCAGTAATACCTGGCTTCACAAAATGACGTACCATAAATTTATCTACTCTCTGGGCGTACAAGTTGGTATGGCTCACCATATGCGGTCGTGGGCCTACTACGGACATGTCTCCAAAAAGCACATTATAAAACTGGGGCAATTCATCGATACTCGTTTTTCTAATGAATTTGCCCACTTTGGTAATTCTTTGGTCTCCTTTTTTAGCTTGATATAAGTGGGCATTTTTATTGGGTGTCATAGATCTAAATTTATAACAATCAAACTCTTGGTAATTAAAGCCATTCCTTGATTGCTTAAAAAAGACAGGGCCTTTAGATTCCAATTTTATGAAAATTGCCAGGATTGGTGTTAACCATGATAAAATAAAAATGATAATGAACGATGAAAAGATAATATCGAACAGTCTTTTTATAAATTTATTGAAAGAGTCCTGTATTGGGATCGTTCTTAGCGATATAATAGGGATATAATCATAATATTCATATTTAAGTTTTTTAGTATAGATGTCCTTATTATCTGGTATAAATTTTAATTCCCTTAAGTTATTATCAGCAAAATCAATAAGTCTATTTATCTGTTTATTTGATAACTCCGCTACTGAGGAATAGATTTCATTAATGTCGTTATCAACTATAAAAGCAAAACACTGTTGAAGTGAAAAATTATCATCTTTCGTAGTAAATTGCTTTTTAAACCTATATCCAAATTCTGGTCTTGTTTTAAAAATTTTAATGAGCTGGCGGGTTTTTTCATTTTCTCCAATAACAATGACGTTTCTTAAATTTCCTCCCAGCTCAGACCTGTATTTTTTTAACACATAAAATAGCAAAATTTTCACAAAACTTACTAAAGCAAATACTAATAACAAATAGTTTCCTAGGGCTAATCTGCTAATTTTAGGCTGCTTAAAAAAACCGATGAACGCATAAAGAACAATGAAAAAAAAAACAATTTGAATTAAAATGAGCGTAATAATTTGGATGAGTCTAGTATGTCTTTGTATCTCATAAAAATGATTTCTAAAAGCTATAATTACCCAGCACAGTGAGACGTATAGCGTAAAGGCATAGATATTTATAATATTTATTTCAAATAGGAAAATAGCACCATTAATGATTCCCAAATCTATGATAAGTGACATGGGTTTTAAAAAACCAGAGTACCTTCCTTGTTTGAATTTATTCAATTTAATTTTTTATATGGTGTTTGAAGTCCTTGTGCTCACTCTTGTATAAATCCTCTGATGATAATGTTTTGAAATACGCAAAGGTTTTTTTAAGCCCTTCTTCTCTATGGATTTTTGGTTCCCAATTAAGTATTTTTTTTGCAAGACTAATATCGGGCTGTCGTTGAAGCGGATCATCTTTAGGCAAGTCATGGTATACCACTTTTTGTGTAGTGCCCGTGAGCCTAATAATTTCTTCTGCAAAATCTCCTATAGAAATTTCATAAGGGTTTCCAATATTAACTGGGTAGGCATAGTCACTAAATAGTAACTTATAAATACCTTCTACTTGGTCATCTACATAGCAAAAGGAACGTGTTTGGGAACCATCCCCAAAAATAGTTAAATCTTCCCCTCTTAAAGCTTGTCCCATAAATGCCGGTATAACGCGTCCGTCGTTAAGACGCATCCTTGGACCATAGGTATTGAATATACGCACAATTCGTGTTTCTAAGCCATGAAATCTGTGATATGCCATGGTTATGGATTCCTGGAATCGTTTCGCTTCGTCATATACACCTCTAGGGCCAATAGTGTTCACATTTCCATAATAATCTTCTGTTTGTGGATGTACCAAAGGATCTCCATAAACTTCAGAAGTCGATGCAATTAAAATTCTAGCATTTTTAGCTTTTGCTAATCCAAGTAAATTATGCGTTCCCAACGAGCCTACTTTTAATGTTTGTATTGGGATTTTTAAATAATCTATAGGGCTGGCGGGTGATGCAAAATGTAAAATATAATCTAACCCTCCTTCGATATTTATAAACTCTGTAACATCGTGCTCTATAAACTTAAAATTTGCATTTTCTTTTAAATGCTCTAAATTCCTTATGTCTCCAGTAATGAAATTATCCATTCCTATAACGTGAAATCCTTCAGAAATAAACTTATCACATAAATGTGACCCCAAAAATCCTGCTGCTCCTGTTATTAAAACTCTTTTCATTTTCTTTTTTTTAATCTTTAATTTTTTTAGGTATCAAGTCTAAAGGAATTACTTCAAAGTTATTACTTCTTTTTTGATAATCTTCTCCTCCATAAACAACTTTTCCTCCTTTATAACCTGTTAAATGATTCCAATATTTTAACCCTTTAAAATAATCATTAGTAATTGTTTTTCCTGACTTTATTTCAATAGGAATTAATTTATTAAAATTATCTATCACCACATCAATTTCATTCCCTTTACTGTTTCTCCAAAAATATAAATTATTAGGTTTCCCTTTATTAAATCGCTCTTTTAAAAGTTCTACAACAACCATATTTTCAAACAAATTTCCTTTAAAAGGATGTAAATCTAACTGTTTTGCATTTTGCACTCCCAGTAAAGCACTAGCTAAACCCACATCATAAAAATATAATTTAGGCATTTTAACAACACGTTTATTAAAATTACTCGAATGTGGTTGTAATCTAAATAGAATAAAACTAGCCTCTAACACCCCAATCCAAGATTCTATGGTCTTACTATCTACTCCAACTTCGAGGGCCAACGTATTCTTATTTAATAATTGGCCTATTCTACCCGCGCATAATTTTATAAACCTTTCAAAGACAACTAAATTTTCAATACCTTTTAATTGCCTCACATCTCTTTCTATATAGGTTCTAATATAATTTGAAAACCATTTTTGAATTTCAAAAGGTTTGTCATATAATGGCGGATAAAAACCCTTAAACAACTTTTCTTGAACAGTTTTTGGCGCTATATCTTTTATTTCAGCTAACGAAAAGGGTAATAAGGTTAAGTAGCCAACTCTTCCTGCTAGACTTTGTGTCATGCTTTGTTGCAATAAAAAATTGTTAGAGCCTGTTAGTATAAACTGAGCTGATTCATTGCTCTCATCTAATATTTGTTGCAAATATGAAAATAGCTTTGGCGTTCGCTGTACCTCATCTAGTATAGCACCGTTAGAATAGTGTTCCAAAAACGCCTTTGGATCTTCTAAAGCAAAGTTTCTTGTGTCCAGATTTTCTAAACTTACATAAGGCTTGTCTGGAAACGCATATTTTACCAATGTTGTTTTTCCTGACTGTCTAGGTCCAACTATTGCTATGGCCTTGTATTGTTTAGACAAATTTAAAAGCTCTTTATGTGCTTCTCTTAAAATCATATACAAAGATAAGTAAAAACGAACAGTTTAGGAATCCAATTCCGAAATTGTTCGGTTAACATGAATTGACCTTCTGATGGAAATCAATGAGTGATGAATCTTAAATAGTAAAAAAAAATATTAACAATTTGAGAGATTCTTCGCTTCACTGAGTTATACTCTGAATGACAGTACCCTTTTAATAATGAAAATGCCATGTCATTCAGAAAGAGCACAGCGATTGAAGAATCTTATATCATGGGAATTCAAACACTATAATAACACAATGCAACAGCTTTGAGATTCTTCGCTTCCCTGCCTTGAGCTCTGAATGACATTAAGACCCACTAACAATTTTATAACACACAAAACCTATTTTTTCTAAAGACTTTATATCTAAGACTCCTCTTCTATCAAAAATAAAAGCAGGTTTTTGCATATTTTTATATATGCTGTCCCAATCGTAATTTTTAAAGGCATCATAAGGATCGTTGTGAACCTTTAGTAATGTCTCATTTTCTAAAGACGTACGCGTGTTTAAATAGTCTAAATCTGCATAAATTGTTTCCTCTGAAACTTTGGGATCGTATACAGAAAGCATGGCTTTTTCGTTCAAAAGACTATCAGCTACTTTAATTGCCGGTGATTCTCGGGTATCATTAGTATCCTTTTTAAACGCCCAACCAAGACATGCTATATTTTTGCCTGAAACGGTATTATAAAGTGTACTGACTATATTATCCGAAAAACGATTTTTCTGGTGCTCATTCATTATGATGACTTGCTCCCAATAATCGGCAACTTCATTTAGCCCATAACTTTTACAGGGCAAACTCACACTTTTTTCAGCCATTTTGTTTACTTAAAAACACACTTAATTATCTGATATTTAGTTAGATAGCTGTTGTTTTTCATTTTAAATTATTGTATATTATACTGATAATCAATAATTTAAGTGTTTTAAAAACAATGAACAAATTCAAGTCTATATTCAGTAAGATAAACGATCCTAGAAGCGATATAAACAAGCTTCATAACTTAGAAGACATCCTTCTTATTGGTATAATTAGTGTGATTTGTGCGGCAGATTCATGGAAAGATATGGAAACTTATGCCAAAGCAAAAGTAGATTTTTTGCGTTCATTTCTTGATTTGCCAAATGGTACGCCCTCTGATGACACCTTTAACCGAGTGTTCTCTTCCATTGATTCAGAACAATTTGAAACCTGTTTTATAGATTGGGTCTCTAATTTGATTGATATAACGGCTGGCGAGGTTATTCCCATTGATGGTAAAACCTTGAGAGGTGCTAAATCTAATGGTAAGAAATCCCCTTTTCACATGGTAAGTGCTTGGGCAAGCAAAAACAATATGGTTTTAGGACAGGTCAAGGTTTCTGAAAAATCCAATGAAATTACGGCCATACCAAAACTACTGGAACTAATTACTGTAAAAGGATGTGTAGTTACCATTGATGCCATGGGCTGTCAAAAGGCTATTGCAGAAACTATTATTAAACAAGAAGCAGATTACATCTTAGCTGTAAAAGAAAACCAAAAGCAATTGCATCAAGATATTCTAGACGAATTTCGCTTTGGCAAGACTATAGATAGCCATACCGATGAAGATCTGGGACACGGCAGGATAGAAACACGAAAATGTAGTGTTATCAATGACTTTAAATTTATTGAAGACCAAGATAAATGGACAGGGCTGGAAAGTATAGTAAAAGTAGAAAGTATTAGAGAATTTAAAAACTCCGACAAGCCAACAGAAACAGCTACAAGATATTATATATCAAGTGTGAAAACAGATGCAAAAGCACTACAGAAAATGATACGCTTACATTGGGGAATTGAAAACAAACTACATTGGGTACTCGATGTGGCTTTCTCTGAAGACGCCTCAAGAAAAAGAGCTGGTAATGCTGCCCAAAATTTCTCTATACTAAGCAAAATTGCACTAAACTTGCTAAGAAAAGATAAACAAACCAAGCAAGGACTAAAAGGAAAAAGGCTAAAAGCGGCTTACGATAACAACTATCTTATTAAGATCTTAGGAATAAAAGTGTGAGTTTGCCCTGATAACTTTTAGCAATATACACTAAATTCAAAATATCTTTTTGAAAACATGATCCTCCAAATCCTACTGAAGTATTTAAAAATTTAGGACCTATTCTTGAATCCATCCCAATGGCCTTTGAAACCTCCCTTGCATCTGCTCCTGTTTTTTCGCATATTTCGGACATAGCATTTATGGATGATACACGCTGTGCTAAAAACGCATTGGCGGTTAATTTTGAAAGTTCTGAAGACCAAATATTTGTATTTAATATTTTTTCCTCAGGTATCCAATTTTTATAAATATCGCATAAAGCCTGCACCGCCATTTTACCTTCTGTAGTATCATTATCACCACCAATTATTAATAAGAGCATAAATTAGTTCTTATGCTGAAAATTTTACGTATCTTTATTGTATGAAAACAAAGGTGAAGAAGCGTAAGAACCAAGATGCCCAAGAGGAAACACGGTTGCGTGTGGCCGATTATCTCCGCAAGAAATTGGGCACCCAGAGACAGGCCGCCGAGATTTTCGGTATCACCGAGCGTTCGGTAAACAAGATATGGGCGCGGTACAGGGCCGGCGGCAAGCGCGCGCTGTGCAGCAGGAAACGTGGTGTGCAGGGCGGCATGAAACTCAAGAAGGACCAGGCCCATAAGGTGCGGGAACTTATCAGGGAAAAACTTCCCGAGCAGTTGAAGCTCCCCTTCGGACTTTGGACAAGGGAAGCCGTACAGCAGCTGATATCGCAGAAGTTCGGCGTCGAGCTGTCGCGCTGGCAGGTAGGGCGCTACCTGAAAAAATGGGGGTACACTCCCCAAAAGCCCATAAGAAAGGCGTTCGAGCAAAAGCCGGAAAACGTACGGAAATGGCTGGAGGAAGAATATCCGGCGATAGAAAAAAGGGCAAAGGCAGAAAGAGCGATAATATACTTTGGGGACGAGACGGGCTGCAGGAGCGACCACCAGGCAGGCAAGAGCTATGCCCCTAAAGGAAAAACGCCTATAATAAAGGCAACGGGGAAAAGATACACGGTCAATATGATCTCCGCAATAAGCAACAGGGGGCATCTGCAGTTCATGTTGATGGAGAAGGGCTTCAACAGCGAGGTCTTTAAGATGTTCTTGCTACTGATGATAAAGTATAGCAATAAAAAGATATTTTTCATTACCGATAACCATCCCGCCCACAAGACCATCAAACTTGACCAATGGCTAGAGGAGAACAATGATAAGATCGAAGTATTGTTCATCCCGCCCTATTCCCCGGAACTGAATCCCCAGGAATACGTCAACCAAGATCTGAAGACCAATATTATCGGCAAGAAAAGGGCGATCAACAAGGAACAGCTAAAGGAAAATATCAATGATTTTATGAACAAAAGAAAAAAGGACAAACCACAAGTGAAAAAATATTTTCATCACAGACACGCCAGATATGCTGCCTGACAATCTTATAAGAACTAAATAACCTAACGATTAATAACACACGATCTGGATTTAACACATCCTGAAAAGCTGTTCCTTCGGCCAAAAATTCTGGGTTTGATAGTATTTGAAACTCAACACCGTTGCCTGTGTTCTCTAAAATGCTTTTTATGGCAGATGCTGTTCGAACTGGAAGTGCTGATTTTTCAACCACAATTTTATCGCTTTTAGACACTCTTGCTATCTGGCGGGAGCATAATTCAATATATTTTAAATCGGCTGCCATTCCTTTTCCTTTACCATAGGTTTTGGTAGGTGTGTTTACGGAAATAAAAATCATTTCGGCTTTATCTATTGCTTTTTCAACATTGGTAGAGAAAAAGAGATTTTTACCGTGCGTTTCTTTTACAATGCTTTCTAGCCCTGGCTCGAATACAGGTAGTTCATCTAAATTATTTGAATTCCATGCAGCTATTCTTGCTTCATTAATATCGACTATGGTTACTTTTATACCCGGACATTGTTTAGCAATCACGGCCATGGTTGGCCCACCAACGTAACCTGCGCCAATGCAACATATATTTTTTACTATCATATTATTTAAATTATTTATGCAAAAAAATTAAAGAACATCTATGAAGGTTGCTTTTTTATTAATTGTATGTTAACAAAAATCATTTGTATTAAATTTAGTTTCAAGAGACAATTATGTCAAGTTCCTTGAAGCCTTTCCTCTGTTGAATAATCAGAAATGAACAAACAATAAAAAAACACAAAAAAAGAAATTCCAGAATATCGTTCAAACATCGATTCAAACAAAAAATTTATTATAATAATTAAGGCAAAATTAATCGCAATCAATTTTAAGTTTTCATTGTTGTATTTGAAAACCTTACATAAAAAAGAAATAAGTAAAAAAATAAAAACAGAAAAACCAATAATGCCTAAATCTAAAAGTATTTGTAAATATTGATTGTGAGCGTGGTACTTTTCAGTTTTATCATACCATTGCCTTTTTACTGCGAATACTTCATAAAGCCTATTATGTGAGCCTCCTGCCCCAATACCAATTAATGGGTTTTCTTTTATTAAATCCAATGCAGATGCCCATAACATCACTCTAAAATTATAATCATTGGATTTTATGTTTCTAATTTTTTTGAAATCTTTTACCTTTAGATCAGATTGATTTATAATGAATCTTTTTTGTTGGAAATTCTTAAATCGTGGATTCAAAATGAATATAGGAACAGAAAATATAAAAAATAAAAGGATATAAATTCGAGCATTCCTCTTATTTTTTATGACAGTATAAACTTTTATCATTAAAATAGGAAAAAGTATGATAAATGAAGCTTTATTCAAGACCTGAAAAATGCCAAAAAATAAAAAAATAAGAAAAGCATTTTGTATTATACTGCTTTTAAAAATCTTGTAATAAAATAAGATGGCAATAGCAAGCAGAAAATACATTGAAAAATAGACTGCTTGATGTATAAAAGAAAAATTATAGCTGAAGAAAAAATTTTGGTCATAAACTAGAGAATCATAGAAAGTCATACTTTTATCTATTCTCGAATCAAATATAAAATTGGAAAAATCCATTGAAGAATAAAAGGCATTTATTTCACAAATAATCAAGGCAGATATACATCCCAATACAAAATATTTTAAAATTAAATTGAAATGATTTTTGTAACTTTTATTTAACATAAAAATAATTGGGAAGACCAATAAAGAAGCTTTCTGTTCAATAATCCCTAACTGCATTTCCGAAGAATATAATAACGATATACAATAAAGAACATAAAGACAAATGGGAAGAACAAGCCCTGTTTTAAAATAAAAAGAAGAAAATTTAAAACTGATTATGGTAACAATTAATAAAAGTCCAATATTAATTGTTGAAATCTTTTGACTTATAGGAAAAAAAAAAGCAAAAGATAAAAATAAAAACGTCTTTATCAAACCAATTCGATAATTATACTTTTTATTTACAACGGTTAAATTATTACTTTCAACTGAGCATACATAATTTTTTTCTTTTTTAAAAATTGCGTCTCGTATTATAGAATAAGCTGTATTTTGATTAAACTCAGAATTTATATTAAAATATGACATCTTTAATTAAAACTATTTATATATTCCTAATCATTCATAATCCTGTAATATGTGAATTACGAGCCTATAAAAGATTCTCTCTCTCCAAAATTCTTCTATTAAGTTTATAAACAAAAATCACTTAGATCTAATTATAAGTGTTTTTTCTTTATTTTATGATAATTACCTACAAAATTCCGTTTTACATTATCCTCTTAATGAAAATTCATGATTGAATAAAATTCCCATTATCTACATAAGCCTTTTGAGATTTTATGTTTTAATTTTATAATTATTTAGAGTCTGTTCAAGATTTCGTCAATTATTTTTTATGCCTCTTTTTGCGCATTATTTCGTTAAAATTTTGAACCGTAACTAGGCTATGTTTAAAAATTTTGCCTCATACTGCAACAAAAATAGCCTATAAAAATTCTAATCACAAATTCTTAAACAGACTCTTAGTATGTAAGAAAATTATTCTTTCCATTAAATACAATTTTTTTATTAAGTTGTAAAACTAATAAATTTTATTGCTAATTTTTTTCATTTTTAATTAAGAATGGCAGCAATTTAACAAAACTCCAATAACGCGGAATATTTTTTTTAGGTTCTTCAAAAGCACGGTATAACCATTCAAGTTTCAAATTTAAGAACAATTTAGGCGCTCTATTTACAGAACCTACACTTGAATTAAAATTAAATATTGCACCAAACCCAAACATCACACCTTTCTCTAAATACGGCAAAAGCATACTCATAAAAATCTCTTGCTTTGGTGCCCCTAATGAAACCCATATAATATCAGGTTTATCTTTATTTATTTTTTCGGCTATTCCTCTATAATCAAACTCTTCCACTTTTCTAAATGGCAACTCTTGAAAAATCATAGAATTTATTTTAGGATCTATTTTAGAAAGATTATTTTTTAGTCCATCAAGTACTTCTTGTGTATTACCTAAAAAATATTGTCTATACTTGCACATATTTACATACTTAATAAATAAATCTGCTCCAATATATGATTTAAAAGGTTTCTTGTGTATAAAACCTAATATTTTTGCTAAAATAGATCCATCACAAATATTAACTAGTGCACTATTCAAGACTTTTAAAAACTTTTCATCTCTATTTGCAACTGTTAAATTATTTGATTCGACAGAACAAACATATCCCTTTTTATTAGTTACAATAGTTTCCTGAATTATTGAATCGACTCTTTTTGAATCAAATTCAATTTTTATATTAAAATATTTTTTTTTTGTATTCATAAATTAAATAGCAACCCCCCAATAAATAAATTGTACATCTTTAATGGCTTTTAAAGAATGTATTGCATTTACTGGAACTTTAACAAAAGTATCTGATGTACAAAAAATTTCTTTTTTTTCAATAGTTAAAATGGCTTCCCCTTTTTTAAAAAAGTAAAACTCTTCCATTGTTTCATGTTTATGTAAGTCAATCATTTCCCCAGAATCTAACTTACCTATAGCCGCTTGCATTAAATTTGATTCACATTGAGCATTTATTATTAGAATTTTCTTTTCTCCAATGTTATGATTTGTTTTAACAGAGTCAATCTCGTTTAAAACTTTAGTGACAATATTACTTTTCATTTTCAATTTGATCCAATATCCATTTATATTGTTTTTTCAACCCTTCTTCTAAATCTACTTTTGGTTCCCATCCTAAAATAGATTTTGCTTTTGAAAAGTCTGCACTACGCGCCTTATCACCCTCTGGTTTTGTAACATCATAAAAAATGTTAATGTCTTTACCTGAAATTTTAACAACACTTTCTGCTATTTGTTTAATAGAAGTACATACTGAAGGTCCTAACTGGATATGTCCATGTCCCCATCCCTTTTCTAAAGCCAAAACAAGACCATTAACAACATCATCAACATGTATAAATGCACGTCCTTGCTCTCCACTTCCCCATACATTAAACTCTTCAGTAGGATAATTAATAGCTTTTCTAATTAACGCTGGGATAACCTGACTTCTTTCTCCATAATCACAAGGTGAACCATAAACATTATGAAACATTAACGTACAGGTTGGTATTTCTGTTTCTTTTTCTAACAACTCTGTTTCATACTGCCCCATTAGTTTGCTCCACCCATAAGCTGACTCAGGCAGTGCTGGGTATAATTCTTCTTCTCTTAAAGGTATTACATCTAATGAATTTTGTCTTGTTAAAGGAAAAGAACAAGCTGTACCAACATATATAAAACCTTTCAGTTTTTTACTCGACTTTCTAACGGAGTCAATAATATTTGAGTTTATTAAATTGTTTTGCCTAAATAAACTTCCTTGATTTGCAAAAACATAATCAATGCCTGCCACTATATCTGCTAAATGGTAAACGTAATCAAATTTTGCAATTAAAGAATCACAAATATTAGGAATAGAAAGATCTAAATTATAAAAATTGGTATCTAAATCAATTACTGGTTCTCCATTATTACTGTTTAAATAATCTAACTTTCCACGCCACAAGTTATCTACAACTCCTACTTCATGACCTTCATCAACTAATTTTTTAACCAGATTAGAACCAATCATTCCTGCTCCTCCTGTAACTAATATTTTTTTCATATTTTAATTATTTTCTAAATTTTATTAAAACAGCTGGATTTCCTCCAACTATGCTATAAGGCTCAACATCTTTCACTACTACAGAACCCGCTGCAACAATAGCACCTTTACCAATTCGTCTACCGGGTAATATTATTGTTCTTGCTCCTATCCAAACATTATCTTCAATATTCGTTTTAGGATAAAATGTCTCTCCCTGCTCTATTATAGGCAAATCAATTTTATCATAAACATGTCCTGAATGTAAAACATATACTTCAGGTGCAATTAAGACATCATTACCTATTGATACATTACGTAAACGTGAACGCTCACTTATCTGTGTATTGTTTCCAATTGATACATCGTCAAACTTACCAAATAGTACTTTTCCCTGAATCAAAATATTTGAACCACATTTTTCTTTTAAAACTTTTTTTATTAAAAAGGCTCTAACTTTAGAAAAAAACATTCCAGCAGGAAAGTACCAGTGTGGAGTAGTATACCCTATGAAATAATAAAAAAAAATCCAAATTGTTTTCATTATAATTTAATTAATAATTCCTTTTAAAATTCTTAAAGGTGTAAAATATTTTTTTATTAACAAACACCTAAATCATCTATTCGATACTTTTCTTAAAATAATTGGATTACGTTTTTATAGTTAACGCTTTATTCATTTTATCAATCATGTTTTCAATATTACCTTCATTTTGAACTACTAAAAACGCATTTTGAGCAAATGAGAGTCTTGCTTTATCATTTACTAATAAATATGATATTTTCTCTGCCAATTCTTCAATATTATTTTCAGCCACCATATAACCATTTACTTCATTTTTAAGAAAATGGATTTCAGGACTATGATAGGATAATTTTTCTGTAATAAAAGGCAATCCATAAGAAAAGGCATGGATAATTGCTAACCCTACATAACCTGGCATTATATATAGCTGAGCTACTGAAAACCATTTTGCTAAAATAAGATCATCAAATAAATCACCTAAAAAAACAGAATTATTAGGTATACGCTGTCTAGCTATATCAGTTAAGTGATTATATTCTGAACCACCCCCAATCACAACCAATTTTATAGAAGGTATATGTTGAGCTACCAATTCAGTAGCATAAATTGCATTCTCAACTTTTTTGTTTTTATTCAATTGACCACTAAATAAAATAATCTTGTCATCTTTTTTTAAATTTAATTCAACTAAAATATCTTCATAACTCATTTGCTGCTTTAAAGTTTCTTTTTGCTCAATTAGTTTTGAAGTATCAAGCGTGTTAGGTGCTACAAAAATTTTTTTTGAAGATATTCCATTGGAAATTAAATAATCTCTTCCCTTGTCTGCAAAGACTATTATAGAATCTCCTTTATTTAAAAAAAATAAAACGTATTTCCTTTTTAAATATTTTATAAAATTAGGGAGCTTACTTATTCCATGATCATAACCATGAGTCCACCAAACAAATCGGATGCCTAAAATTTTACAAAGAAATATTGCTAAATATTCTGTTAACTGAGTTGAATTATTAACACATAATACTGTATTGGGTCTATTTTTAATTATATACCATAAAATCCCTGGCATAAGACTAAATTTATAATTTTGTGGGAATATCGATTTAAATAATTTATAAATGACTCGGTCATTTCCTTTTAAATAAGGTTTAATTTTCCCTGTTGTAAGAATTTCAACTTTACAATCATAAGTTTGAGCATATTTTGTTAGTACTTCTAACCTATACTTTTGCCAATTTGCCCATTTTGAAATAAAATAAATATTCCCGTTTTTATCTTTTTGCATATTTGAATTGAATATTGAATTGATGAAATATTTTAAACTAAACTTAAATATTATTAATTTGAAACGGAAACTTAGATATATTTTTTAAGGCCCTTTCGAAAATGACACAATACTATTTGACAATAATTCCAATAATGGAGCATAAGTCCATGTGCCATAGACTAATTTATATAAAAAATAAAAACTTAAACCAATACACATAACATAAACAAAAAATGTATTAATGACATTTTCTTTTTTAAACATTAAAGGAATAATAAATGGTAAAAAGAAAATCAAATAATAAAACATTCTAAGACTTAGTTCTGACTGATGCGTATTGAAAAGAATAAAAATGGATAAAAACCAACTTATAGCAAAAAAATGTCTAACACTTTTTTTTTCGGAAGAATTTACATAAAATGAATTATAGAGAACTGTAATAACCATCATTATTAAGATAATTATTATATTAATAATAGGAAATTCTCCAAGATCATATGTGGTATCTCCACTCGCTCTTTTTAAAATATATGACAGCATTGGATATTTACCATCTAAAATTTCGTATAATATACTAGCGATAAATTGATAAGATGTTAATATTATTAACAATGATATATTTAATGCTTTTTTATTTTTAAAATCTCCTAAAAAACTTAAATAAACTAAAGGAAACATTAAAGCAGATGAAGAATGAGTAAATACACCTATAATTATTAACCACCACTTATTTTTATTATAAAATATTTTATTTACTGCAAAATAAATAAATATTGAACTTGCAATAAATTGCCTAATCAAATGGGCTGATAAACTAAATATTAGAGGGAAAAAAGCAGCAATCATTAAACCTAAAATTATTTGAATTCTAGAGGCTTTAATTTTTCTAAAAAATAAAAGAATTGATTTAAATATGAAAAAATATGAAAAAAAAGTAAATGAGATTACCCAAGCATTAAGGCTGCCGTTTGATAAATGATATAAAATATAATCAAAAATATAATAAATAGGTTCTTTCCTTTGATGAATAAGATATGCCGGAAAATTAAAATCACCAGATTGCAAATACCTTAATCCATGATTTAACAAATCTGATTCTGGAACTTTAGTTATATTTATTAGAGACAATAAAATTGATAAAAAAATGATTAATAAATTATAAAATTTATCGTTTTTATATTTTATTATAAATAATAAGTTCACTAAAGCAAATACACCAAAAAACGGATTTAAAGAAAAAAGGATAATTAAAATAAGATAAATTGATTGATTATTTTTCATCATTTTTAAGTGTAATATGTTTTATATTGCAATTTTTTATCATATAACACAATATTAAAAAAATCCAATTAAATGAACTTTCTATTTCTACTTTATTAACTTATTATTTTAATAAGAATTTTAGTTCTTTAATATTAAGATTCATTCAATATATCTAGATGTTTTTTTATGTTTATAATTGCATTTCTTTCAAAATAATCACTTGTCTTATTTTCAATATTTATATTGTAAGTTCTCTTTAGTATTTCAACAACTTCAATGTCGTTATTCGTAAAATGTATTTGTTCACTTTCTTTCAAATCTTCAAAATACTCCCAACCTGATAATTTTAAAATAACCACTTTACAATTAAAATATAAAGCTTCAATTAAAGCAGTTGAATTAATTCCAATCACAAAAGTACTTTGTTTAAATAATTCATATAATTGAATATTATCATTATCAATTATTTCTACATTTTGAGCAGTAAAATTATTTTTATATTTCAATTTTGCATTAGAATATTCACCCGGATGAGCTTTGAATATAATTTTGTAAGATGGCATTTGTAATGCTATTTTGTTGGAAAAATTAGCCAGATCAGTCCTTAACTGTGAAAGTATGACAATTTGCTTTGGATTTTTGTTTACATTAATATTAGACTCTTCTATTTCAATATTTGCAAATCCCACTACTTTAACATGTTCTTTTTTTATTGGAAAACTTACCCCATTTATCCAAGCCTTCCCCCAAGCTAAAAAAGCATCTGGAAACGAAGGCACTTCAATCCCTTTAGGAAAATTGTAACCGATATGATACCCACTTATGGTTCCGTGTTGCAATTCAGCAACTGGTACCCCCCTCTCTTTTGCAATAATGGTAATTAGTTGGTTTAAAAAACTGTAAGAAACAACCATTAATATCTTCTTTGGATTTATTATAGTAATTAATTTTTCAAGTTTAGGAATTAAGTAGTTGTATCTTTTAACTTTTCTATAAGCCAACTTACTAATGGAAAATGAATTTAATTTCCATTCTTTACAAATTAACAACTCAAGAGATTTAATTTTATTAAAATCATATTCACTTAATCCTTTCTGGAATGGCAAATAATCTACAATTCTTGATGGAAACTCTATCATGTCTAAATAATACATTTTTTTTGTTTTAGTAGGTCTCAAATGCTTTAAATTGAAAAACTGCTCTAAAACAATGTAGTCCGGATTTAATTCACACAAAAAAGGATCTGTATATATATCAAGAAAATGTTCTCCGTTAAATTTTCTTCTGGGGTGATTTAAAATGAGTAAATCGGTCTGTTGTTTTTTAATTTTGAAAGGATTATTGAATATGCTATTTACTGCAAATTCTTTTAAACCATTTAATATAGTTTTTGAATTTTTATCTGTTTGTTCAGAATATTTGGTAACAAGTTCCTTTTCTAATAGGAAACATACTTCAAATCTAATGAATTGCCATAGATTAATGTTTTCTATTTTTAAATCAAATAAACTATGCTGTGTTTCAAAATCAATAAATTCTTTTATAAGATCTTTCTGGGTTTTCATTTTATTATTGACTTTATTTAAAACTTGAGGCTGTTTCTATCTGTTAAGAAGACTACTCCTCTTTTGTATCCTTCAAAAAGATTCTTCTTGTTCATAAAAATGAATATTATGAAACTAATATATGGCGTAAAAATATTTTCCTTTATTAAAACACTAATGACCAAAACTAAAAAAGGAATCAAATAATAAATTGGAAATAACTCTTGGAACATCTTTTTAATTCCAAGCTTCTGATTCATTTCTATATAAGCTTTTTGCGTAATACTAACACAATAATATGTTAAGCCAATTGCTACTGAAAGAGCAACAAATAAGAATGAAAGATCAATCTTTATAAATAATAATGAAATCACAGTAATAATAAAGATTCCTATTAGCGCATAATAAGTCATAAATCTTTCTTTCTTTTTAGCAATAAGCAAAATACTATATCCGAAGTTATTATTTAAAATTAATTGTGCTAACAGCAAAATTTTAAATGCAGGCATTGCCTGTTTGTATTGGGGTAACAATAATTCTAATAATGGTATGGCAAAAAAACCAAGGTAAGTTAATAAATAACAACTAGCTATATAGATTGATCGGATATTGTTTAATAACTTTTGTGCTTCAGTTGGACAAGTATTGTGAAATTTATTTAGCAATTTTGGAAACAGAACAAATGAAAATGAGCCAACAATCATAAAAACAGCATTCGACAGATTTACTGCTAGTGTATAAAAGCCTAATTCCTCTGCAGAATAGTAAATTGAAACTACTGTTCTGGAAGAAAGTAATATTAGATAAAAACTCACATTATAGAGCAATAAGTTCACCCCCCTTGTAAGCAATTCACTAAATATCGGTTTTTTAAATTGTAGTCCAACTTTCAAAGGTGGATTTGTGCTATATACTATAAAAGAAAAAACGTTTGCTACAATAGTTCCCATTAAAAGATAATATAACAACTCTTCTTCCTTGGCAAAAAATAAAACCAGAAATTGAAAGAAGGGAATCACGAATTGATTTAAATTTATTTTTCCCAATAAGCCATAAGTACGGTATAGATTCGTGTAAAGACTATTTAAACTTGAAAAAACAAAAATAATAAGGACTAATATATAAAAGTCATGGAACTGATATTTTGAAAACGTATTAGGGGAGAAAATAAATAATGTAATCCATGATGCCGTGACTATACCAACAATAAGCAATAGAATTAAAACTGAATTTCTCCACAAATCAACACTATTAGTTTTGTCATTCTTTCTTACCGACAACAGGGCATTTAAAGAATAGGCCGGTGCCATGGCTGTATAGGCCAAATATTGATTTATCAATGAAATAAAGCTGTAAATTCCAAAATAATAAACGCCAAGGTATTTTGCAATCAGAACTGAATTTATGAACTGAATACCAAAAGTTAAATACCGTGTTCCTATATATTGAATAATAGGAGAACGAAAAAACCTCATCACTAATTGGTTGAAATCCAAAATTATATTTTATGTGAATTAAACATATACTCTTTTCCCAATTGCTATTTGAGAACAACCTACCGCATACGCACCAGATTTAAAATCTGTTGAATCACTAAAATGATTGCCAATGAGTTCCCAACATATCAGACCTATTCGATCAGCATTTTTCCAAAATTTTATTTTATCTGATATCTCTTTAATCATTATTAATCCTCTAACCCCGTTTGAGCACATTTGACCTAAAATAAACGTTTGAAATGGATGTGATAAATTTTCTGTAGACAACTTTGTTAATAATTTCATTACTTTATCATTAAGAGAAAAAGAGACATTATCAAAACCGCTATCTAACCAATTTTTCCAGTTTTTCAACCCATAGTCTGTATAGAAAATTGGAGGCCAAGTAACCGTTAATGGATTCATACCATATTTACACTTTAAAACATGTGCTTGATAAGCACTATCCTTACCTCCACTTCCTGACACCAAGCAATCATAAGAGCCATCATTTTTCCTATGTTTATCAAGTAATTTCACAAATTCTTCTTCTCTCATTCCCCAATCAATATTATCTTTGATTTCAGCAGCTCTACAAGCATCAAACACCCCCTCTTGATCAAAGTTAAGTGTTGTTTTTTTACTATCCTTTGTGTGTTTAAACTCAATAACTGACGCTAGTCGCTGATTCGACATAATACACTTCGTGCAAAATTTCACTTCTTGAGGTAAGTCGTAAAAAGTTTGATGTTTTTGTTTTCTGACATTATAATAAACTGTTAATTGTAGCCCAGTTTCTATAAATTGATATTCCTTTTTCCATTTCTTTATATTATGATTATCACTTCGAAAAGTAATTCCTTCTCTCAAAATAACAACCTTTACAGTACAATCTTGTTCCTTTATTAATCTATTCATCACACCCTTCCTCCAACCCCAAGTAATTCACCATCTGGATGAGCCACAATCAACAACATTATTTTATTATTAAAATCCATTATTTTTGATTTATCATCTCTATTGATAGTGGAGTACCTCTTAACACTTCTTGATTAAATAATTTTCCTAGTATTTTACTATAATACTTAGGGTGCAATCCATAACCTGGTCTAATAGATCTTATGTTTTCTTTAGTAATAATATCTCCTTCTTTAACATCTTGGGTTACAAATAAAGAGCGAGAAAACTCACGACTTTTGTTTTTTTTATCCGTCATTTCATAGTCTACTTTTCCCATTAGTTTTTCGGTTAAACGAACAGCATCTACCATTTGCTTAAATTCTGATTCGTCTAAAGAGAAATGAGCATCTGCTCCTCCAATATTCTTATTTAATATAAAATGTTTTTCTATCATCTTAGCACCTAAAGCTACAGCAATCATTGGAGTTTCTATGCCCATGGTATGATCTGATAAGCCTGAATTCAATCCAAATCTTTGAGCAATATCCTCAATAGTTCGCAAATTGGCATCTTCTGGGACAGCTGGATATGCTGATGTGCATTTTAAAATAGTTATATCATTATTCCCAACCGATTTACAGGCTTCAATGGCGAGTTCAATATCTTCAATGGTTGCAATGCCTGTTGAAATGATCATGGGTTTCATCTTTGAAGCCATGTATGTAATTAATGGAATATCCGTGATTTCAAAAGAAGCTACTTTATAAATTGGCGTGTTTAAATCTTCCAAAAAATCAACGGCCGTTTTATCAAATGGTGACGAAAAACAAACCAGTCCTTCTTCTTTTGCTAAACTGTACAACTCTTTATGCCATTCCCATGGCAAGGATGCCTCTTTATACAAATCGTATAAATATTGGCCATCCCAAGCGGTACCTTGTTTAATCTTAAAATCATCTGTTTTAACATTTAACGTGATCGTATCTGCTGTGTAGGTTTGCAATTTTATGGCATCGGCTCCTGCGCGTTTAGCGGCTCTTACCGTTTCTTTTGCTATTTCTAATTTGCCACCATGGTTTGCAGATAGTTCTGCAATAATAAAGCACTTATTCTTTGACATCTTTTTTTTCCAATTTATAAACAAAACTTGGCATTTCTTTTACGGGTTCTTTTTTATAAAAATCGTAGCCTGCACTTTCAAATGCTTTTATTGATGCTTTGTTCCCTTCTTTAATATAGGCAAAAATAGGAAGATGATTTTGTTTAAAATAATATTTAGCCGATTCACTTAAAAATGAAGGCGACAATTTTTTTCCTCTAAATTTTTCGGAAACCAAAACCCCAATTATGGTATGGTCTTCTTTAATTTCATAGCGAACAACACCTGCTGGTTGATTATCAAATAAAGCAATTAAAAAAAGTGTTTTGTCCCCATTTATTTTTTGGTTAAACCACTTTTCGTGATTAGCCAAATCAATTTCTTTAGTATTGTATGAATTTTGTCTGACTAACGGATCGTTAGACCAGTTATAAACCAATAGCATATCTTCTTTTGTGGCTTTTCTGAAAGTAACCAAAAAGTCGTTTAGGAGTTTTATAAACCTGTTTGAACTCTGTCCGTCAAACAATTTTTGCTGTGCTTTTAAATAATGGCCAAGCTGCTTTTGATTAATAATGATATTGAGTTTAGTTTTAAAATCCTGAACCGTAGAGGTTGATAAATCTCCAGCTCCTTCAATTGCTCCTTTTTGCAAAAGCGCGTTATACATACTTATTTGGTTATCTACGAAATAACCAGACAATATGGGCATTTTCACAGTACACAGTTCGTAAACTATGGTGCTTGAGGGTGCAACGGCCAAATCGCAAGACTTCATTAAATTACAAAGCGCATGTTCATCTAAGTTTCTATATAATTTAATTTGCGTATTTTGGGTTGCTAATGCTTCAATATCTGAATGTTTATACGCTGCTCCCAAAACCACATGAATGCTTTTTATTTTTTCTGTTTCAAGCAATGCTTTAGTTGCTTTATAACTTAAATCTAAGGCATCGGCACCACCAAAACATACAAAAGCATTGGTTGTACCATTAATGTGCCTTTCTGATTGAGCTGCTTTAACAAATAATGGTCTTAAAATAGCATATTCTGTACCTAATGCGAAACGTGTATATGGCTGTACTTGATAGTTTGATGGCTCTACATTGGCAGCATGATTAACTATTACATCTGCATATAATTTGCCTTCAACTAAATCATCAATATAGATTAAATGATATCCATAATCTTTTAATTGCTTATGATAGTCGCTTTTAAATTGATAACCATCAGCAATAATTAAGTGTTCTGAAGGGTTGAAATTTTGATGAAGCCATAATGGTTCATCGTTTATAGTTATGTCTTCAGGAACTAAGAAAATGTGGTAATCTTTAGGAAAAATAGTTTTAGTTGAAGATGCCTTGGTAACAAATATAAATTGGAACTGTTTTTTGTAAATCTCAACTAGAGCAAAGAGTCTGTATAAATGTCCTAAGCCAGTATTGCCGTCCCCATCTGCTCTAAACAATATCTTTTTTTGACCGGGCATTTTTACTAATTTTTAGGAATAAACATTTTTTCTACAATACGCACAGGTTTTCCAACACTGGCAATTGCTAATTTAATATCACGCGGCGTGTATTGCGTAAAATGAAAAATACTTGCTGCGGCCACAGCTTCAATATGGCTTTTTGAAAATAACTCTTTAAAATGATCTAAATTTCCAGCACCTCCTGCAACGACTATAGGTACGTGTATAATTTTTTCAACTTTATTAACCAGTTCAATATCAAAACCGTTCATCATTCCATCGTTATTGACTGAGGTTAAAATAATTTCTCCGAAGTTATATGATTTTATATCCTCGAGGAATACAAATAAATCTATGGTTTTTTTTAATCTATTGTATAAATAATACTTACCATCATCTTGTTTAAAAGCATCTATAGCTAATGTTATGCATTGATTTCCGAATACCTGAGACGCTTTATTAATAAATTCGGGGTCTTCTATAATTTTGCTTTTAAGAACCACTTTATCGGCACCTATTGCCAATAAATCATGTATGTCTTCAATAGTTTTTATACCACCACCTAATGCAACAGGCATAAAACACTCGTTAATGATAAGTTTTGCTAACTGCAAATTCATTTTACGGTTTTTGTCGGAAGCATAAATATCTAGAAAGACTAATTCGTCAACATTTCGAGAGTTATAAACTTTAGTAGCTTGTACAGCATTTCCAACCATTCTTGGGTTTCGTGCAAAACCTTTGGTTTTTACTAATCCGAAACCATTAAAAGTTAAAATGGGTATCACTCTACACTTTAGCATACTTCTCTAAAATTTTTCTTAATAAAATCATGCCTTCATCTTGGCTTTTTTCTGGATGAAACTGCATCGCGTACATATTATCCTTTTGAAGTCCTGCAACCAATTCACCATCATAATTTACCCACATGGTAACATCCTTTGGGTTTTTAGCATTGAAATGATAACTATGAATAAAATAATAATCAAGATTATCAAATTCACTATAAAACGCATCCGATACATCCGTTTTTATAGTGTTCCACCCTAAATGAGGCACTCTATGTCCGTTTTTAGGAACAATTTTAATAACATCACCTTCTATCCAGCCCAATCCCTTTATGTGCTCAGGTTCGTTTCCATAAGATGCTATTAACTGCATTCCTAAACAAATGCCTAAAAATGGTTTTTTATTCACAAGCACTTCGTTAGTTAAAAACTCTACCAAACCTAACTCGTTAAGGTTTTCCATCCCTTTCTTAAAAGAGCCAACTCCTGGGAGCAAAATAAAATCTGCTTTTTTTAATTCATCTTGGTCATTTGTTATAATACTTTGGTAACCGAGCTTTTTCAATACTTTTTGTACTGATGCCACATTACCCATTCCGTATTTTACAATTGCTATTACCATTATTCTATTTGGAAATTTCTTATCAAGTTTCCTTTGCTGTCTTTTTCAAAAACGCCATCATCATTCATTTTGAATAATACTGGATTGGTGTAAGAATCAATAACTGCATCAATCTCTTGTTTGGACATTCCAGAATATTCCTGAAATGCTTGGATGGCAATTTTTGGGTATTTTCCATCATATTGATTTACCAAATTCTTGGCTTCCTCTCTAGTAAGTCGTTTGTTTCTGATATCAATATTTGCATGATCAGTGGCGCGACCAAATCCATATTTTACAAATTTGAGATAATCGTGCAAGCTGCACAACTGTTCATCAATATTTTCGTAATCGGTATAAGTGCCTTCAACCGGCCCATCTTCTTTAACTTTAAAACCATGTTGCTTGACAATTTTCAACTGTTTTCTTGCGTCCCAAAAGAAATAGTGGCCTAAAAATAAACTTGTTACGCCTACTTTTTCCAATTCTTCTTCAGATGGATAAAAATAAGGTGTTAATTCCTTTGCTGTCAATCCTTCCACACCGATCATGTCTTGAATCCTATTCCCTAATAGTCCTCCAAACTCTTCTAACCATCTTCTAGTCAATTTATTATTCTCTATACTTTCTAATGGGCCACCATATTCTTGCTGTGAATTTTCTCCCCAGATAATTAAAGGAATTTTGAATTTTACGGCGATGTTTATTGGAATGGTAAAAATGCCTATGTGGTTTGGCCACATCTCATCTCCAACTCTTATAAAGCCTTCTTTTACCATTGCTTTATATGCTTTATGGTTCTTCTTGAAGTGAATGACATCAATTCCCATTTTAGAAATATTGTCAAGATTTTGATGCCCAACTTCAGTAACCATGGTGGTTTCAAAACACACACAAAGCGGATTCATCCCACACACTTCTTTCATAAAGTACGCCTGGTAAGTAGAATCCTTTCCGCCACTTACTGGCACCAAGCAATCGTAACCAATTTCGTCGTTGTTTAATTTAAAGTGATCAATAATTGTAAAAAAATCTTTTTTACGTTGTTCCCAGTCTATGCCAACATCTTTCGCTTCAGCAGCGATACAGGCTGAACACACGCCTTCTTCATTAAAATGTAAATCTGGTTTTGTTTCTGGAAATAGACAACGCTTGCAATATTTTACTTCTATACTCATTATTCTTTTCTTTTACTTTATAAATTTGAGTTGATATTTTAATTCGGCCAACTGCCAATCAATTTCATTATCAATATCTTGACCTTCGCTTTCAGAAATCTCTATAATTCCCGAGTTTGTAGTCCATAATTTTCTATGCTGGAACAGTTCGTTGGTTTTAAAAAAATAAAACTGCCCTGCGTCATGATAAGCTGTTTCCATGTCTTGAGAACGTGTTAGTTCATGCTCTGGTTGTAGCAGGGTCATTCGTTGATTCTTATCCATTATTAAGGCCTTTTGTATCGCCGTACCATAACGGATTACTGGAAATACAGTAGCAAACTTCTTTGCATTGAGCAATTTATTAGCTTCTTTTAATTTTTCAACAGTCGTTAAAGGTGATGTAGCATAAAAACAGCAACCTTCATCAAAACTCATTCCCAACTTCTCATAGTCTCCAATGACTTCTTCAATGACTTCAAATGTTGTCGCAAAATCATTTGAGTTCTTTTCGCTTCTCATAAAAGGTACTTTTGCACCATGATTCAAGGCTATATTGGCAATTTCCTTATCATCGGTTGACACCATTACCTCATCAAATAAATTTGAATCCAATGCTGTTTGGATAGAATAGGTTATGATGGGTTTTCCTAAAAAGTCTTTACTGTTTTTTTTAGGAATCCGTTTACTTCCTCCTCTAGCTGGTATGATGCAAACTCTTTTCATTAAATTGTTCTCCGTTTATATTTTTTCCATTAAAAACCATGTAATGTCATCTTGAGGGAAGGCTGGATCGCGACGATATGCAAATCCATAATCTATCAACTTCACGTCTTTGTAGGTATCTAAAAATTCTCCTGCAAAATCTCTTTTAAACAATCTATCAGAATGTCCTCTGTAAGGTATTGCGACAGGTGAAGGGTTATAGTATTCTGCAATTAATATGTACTTTGAAGACGACTTATAGAGTTTATCATAAACTGTTGGTAACATATCTGGGTTGATGTGAATCAAAACACCTTTGATCAAGGACAATTCCACTTTTTCACCCACTGGAGCGTCATAAATTGACCCATTAAATACATTTTCTTGTCCAATAATCGTAGCCAATTGCTTGCTTGCTGTTTCGTTGATTTCAACCCCTTTTAGTTGAATTGAAGGGTATAAAAGTTTGAATGCTTTCATATTCATCCCAATATTGGCACCAAATTCTCTACAAGAATTAATCTTATCTGCCTTTTGTAGGCACTTTGTGAAAAATACAAGGTTTGATGCTAATAGTTGCGCTCCTTTATTTCTATCAATATAGTCATTCCCAAATTCTGTGGCCCAAAATTTTTCTTGCTCCGTTTTAAAATCTCCCATGGTATTAAAATATTAATTTGTTATTTAGATAAAAATTCTATAACCTTATGTATTACTATTTCTTGTTCAACATTGGTTAAACTAGGATACATAGGCAAACTTATACATTTAGAATAATAGGCTTCTGAATTTCTTAAGCTGGCACTTCCATATCCAATCTCTTTATAATATGGCAGTGTATGTACTGGTATATAATGTATTTGAGCAAAAATATTATGGGCTTTTAAAAAATCATAAAGCCCTTTTCTGTCATTAACTTCTATTACAAATAAATGATGCGCATTACAAGTTCCGTTTGGTAAGCTTTGGTATTTTAATTTGTTCTGAAACGCTTTTTTGTAATTATCTGCGATCTCATTTCTTTTTTTTACACCTGCCTCATTCTTGGCAAGTTGCGTAATACCCAGAGCAGACTGTATATCGGTTAATCTATAATTAAAACCAAGATCTTGCATTTCGTAATACCATCCACCATGATTTTCTTCCATATTATCTTTAGTAATACCATGGGTTCTTAGCAAAGAAATTTTCTTATATAATTTTTCAGAATTTGTAGTTATCATACCGCCTTCTCCGCAAGCAATATGTTTTACTGGATGAAATGAAAATATGCCAATATCTGCATAATTACCATTGCCGCACATTTGCTTATTGCTTTTTGAGTCTGTAAAATAGCCCCCTGGAGCATGGCAAGCATCTTCAATTATCCATAAATCATTTTCATCCGCCAAGGCTCTAAATGCCTCTAGATTTACTGGTAAACCGGCAAAATCTACTGGAATTATTCCTTTAAAAAATCCTTTTGGTTTGCTTTCAATAAGTTTTCTGGTTTTTTCTAGAGATAACAAATAAGTATCTGTATCGATATCTGCAAACCAAACTTCTCCACCTGCATATCTAATACAGTTAGCCGATGCCGCAAATGTAATAGGCGTGGTTATAACACGTTCTTCTTCCTTTAATCCTAAAGCTAATACGGCAAGATGTAAACCGGAAGTAGCATTGTTTACAGCTACTGCATATTTAGACCCAACGTATGTTGCAAAGGCATCTTCAAATTCCTTAACTTTTGGTCCTTGAGTTAAAAAATCGGCAGAAAGCGTTTTTACAACCGCATCAATATCGTCTTGCTCTATATTTTGTTTTCCGTAAGGTATTACTTTCATTATACTATGAAGTTAGAATCGACATGTTCTTTTATCAAATTTCTAAGGCTTTCAATGGTCTCCCATTCATCGTTATCTCCAGAATTATAACTAAATCCTAATGGTGCTTTTTTAGCATTAAAGGTTTTAACGAAATCTTCTATGCTCCATTTGTGAGTTGCAGGAAGTATGGTATAGTATTTCCCAAGATCATAAGTATAAAAAGAATCTGAAGGAGTAATCATCTCCTCATGCACTTTTTCACCTGGTCTTATTCCTATAACTGGCTTTTCACAATTTGGTCCAATTGCTTCAGCTACGTCCATGATTTTATATGATGGGATTTTAGGAACAAATAACTCACCTCCCCATGCATGTTCTAAGGCATGCATAACCATATCTACCCCACCTTGTAATGAAATATTAAAACGTGTCATGTTAGGGTCGGTTATAGGCAACGTGTTTTCTTCCTTCTTTTTATTGATGAAAAAGGGGATAACAGAACCATTAGACCCCATTACATTTCCATATCTAACAACCGAAAACCTTATTGGGTTTTCTCCTTTAATGTTATTGGCAGCAATAAACAATTTATCTGATGTTAGTTTGGTAGCTCCATAAAGATTTATTGGCGCACAAGCTTTGTCTGTTGATAAGGCAACCACACGTTCTACTTTGGTCTTAAAGCAAGCATCCACAACATTTTCTGCCCCTCCTATATTAGTTTTAATACATTCATCTGGATTATATTCAGCAATGTGCACATGCTTCATTGCTGCTGCATGTATTACATAATCAACACTTTGAAATGCTCTTACCAATCTTTCTTTATCTCTAACATCTCCAATAAAATAACGTATTTGAGGATATTGGTTACTTGGATACTCTTGAGCCATTTGGAACTGTTTTTGCTCGTCTCTTGAGTAAATTATTAATCTTTTTACTTCTGGGTACTTTGTTAAAATATGAGAAGTGAGTGCTTTTCCTAGAGAACCTGTTCCTCCTGTTATTAAAATAGATTTTCCTTTTAAGTTAAACATAAATATGTGTTTTCAAATATATTTAGTAAGTCGTGTTTCGTCGTCGTGCGAAAGTAATATAATTCTTTGTTTTATAAAGTTTTAATTTACCAACAATTTTTATTTTTTACTTTTTAAACACTCCTTGTTTCCTTTATAAAAACACAAACATCAGTTAAATCTTATATCGAAATAAATTTCCTAAACAACATAAGTTCCATATAATCAATTAAAAATCGATAATTTATGTTTTATTTCAGGTTAAGCGCAGTCGAAACCTTTAAAATTTATCACTATTGTCCGATAAACATTTTTAAAAGCGGGATTTACTTAAACCAATTTGATTTTTGAAATTTTCTAATTTTAGTTGGTCGAAGCCTGCTTCATTTTTTATAATACCTAGATTTTCAAAACAATCTATATCTAATATCTCATTATCGGTATAAAACTCCTCAAAATCTTTTTCTCCTGTAGTATCACTGGCTGTAAATAAACAAGGCCATTTCTTTTGCGCCATCAAGTCTTCCACGCTATTTGGCTTCTTCTTCGGTTTCACACAAATAAGTTTAATATCATTTGGCGCCACAATAGGTTGTTTCTTTAAAATTCTTTGATTAAAACCGTGTAATAAAGAGCCATCTGAAAAAGCAACATTGGCAAAACGAGCAGTGGAAATTATTATTTGTTCACTTTTACGCATCAAATACATTTCCATAATTCTCTCGGAAGCTCCCATCATATTGACTGGATTGGCCGCTTTATCGGTAGAAACACAAAAATATTTTTTGGACCCGTTTTTCAATAGATTGTTGTAAAGTTTTTTCGGTATTGAAAACATTCACATCAATCATTCGCATTAAAGTAAAGGGGTCTTTTAGAACTTCTCAAATCCCGAACCAATTCCACCATGTTATTCTCACTAATATCGACAATATGTAACTTAGGTGAATTACGCTTGAATATTTCTTTAGTAACGGCCTGACCTATAGAGCCAGCTCCGCCAAGCACCAAAAAAGAAGAGTTTGACAGAATACTTTTAAGTTCATTTTCATACTTATTAATATCAAACAATCTATTTTTTCTACCAATTAAGTTTAACATATTTACAATCTATATCGTTTTATACATAGTCACATTTATTCTAATTGTATACAGGATAATCAGCTAACTTATAGAACTACCATTGACATTATTATTAAGTAACTGATTTACAAATTATTAACTACTGTCTGGTCGAGCGCAGTCGAGACCTTTTTAAAACCTCTCGACTGCGCTCGAGGAGACATTACGTCATTCCCTCCGCTTGAGATTTTTTTTGGTCTCAGGTCTCAGACTGACACTTAACTTAATGACATTGAAATAAGCTATCCTTATACTTTTCTATGTCATCCAAAGAAAATGTAATTCAAATGTATTGTCAATCATTTTGAAATTCATTTGATATTAAAAATATAAACATCTTTTATATGAGTTCTAAAAAAACTCCCATAAATATAATGATATGGATAATAAAAGCAACGAAATATGGACGAATTTCAGCCGTTTTTTAGGAAATAGAAAAAGTCAAGATGAGTTCATAGTTTATTCTAATGTCTATTAACCGTTCATCAATTATTTTTAATTTAATATCACTCTACATCATTACTTTTATCAAACTTCATAAACCCTAATTTATAATCCTAACCTAATTTTGTTTATATTTTTGTTGAATTATCAATTAACAAATAAATTTCAGTAGGTCTAAAATATTTAACATCAACGGCAAGTTTTTCTGTTCCTATTTCTATTTGGCATTCAGTATTCAGGCAAGCTCTTTCATACTCTCTTTTATTAATTATTCTCTATATTTAAGTACCAATCATATATTTTTATCACTCCATCTTCTAAACTAACTGTATATTTCCATCCTAATGCATTTAGTTTAGAAACATCTGTCAATTTTCGCATGGCCCCATCGGGTTTTTCAGTATTAAAAACCAAAGTTCCTTTAAACCCAATTGTTTGTTTTATTGTTTCAGCTAATTCTTTTATTGAAATATCTTTTCCTGTACCAATATTAATATGAGTATTTCTAATTTCTTGCTGATCATCAGAGAATGTTTCATTAAAATCTCTATTTTCCATTAAAAATACACAGGCATCTGCCATATCTTCACTCCAAAGAAATTCTCGTTTTGGTCTCCCAGACCCCCAAATTTCAACAGCCCCCTCTGCGCTCGCATCTCCCCCAAAAGGGGAGAAATATATTCCGTATTTAGCTAAAACAATAACAATTTCTTTTTCGCTACTATTAACATCTATACCAGATATCGGATTTTTATTTAAATCTTCTTTTATCAATTTCCAGTTATTCTCAGATAATAACTTTGCCAAATGGATTTTTCTAATTAAGGCAGGTAAGACGTGTGATCTTTCAAGGTCAAAATTATCATTAGGTCCATACAGATTAGTAGGCATCACCGAGATAAAATTAGTACCATATTGCAAATTATAGCTTTCACACATCTTGATCCCTGCTATTTTGGCAATAGCATAAGGCTCATTGGTATATTCTAAAGTTCCTGTTAACAGATACTCTTCCTTCATTGGTTGAGGTGCGTTTTTAGGGTAAATACATGTGCTTCCTAAAAACAATAACTTTTTCACGTTGTGAGTATAGCTTTGATGAATCACGTTATTTTGAATCATGATATTTTCATAAATAAAATCTCCTCTATACAAATTATTAGCGACAATGCCTCCCACTTTTGCTGCTGCTAAAAACACATAGTCTGGTTTTTCGTCTTCGAAAAAAGTAGCCACCGTTGTTTGATTTGTTAAGTCTAATTCCTTGTGTGTGCGAGTAACAATGTTATTGTAGCCCTTGCTTTGAAGGTTTTTTAAAATTGCACTTCCAACGAGTCCTCTGTGTCCAGCTATATAGATTTTAGAATCCTTATCCATAAATGTATTCCTGTATCATCTTAATTTTTAAATTCTTCACATCTATAAACAGATTGCTTCAGTCATTCTTCCTTCGCAATGACATTGATTATTTATTCGAAATAATTTTCAATTCTATAACCCCCATCCTTCAGGTACTGCTGTTTTTCCATAAGGTTTATATCACTTTCCATCATGTCTTCAATCAAACCGGCTAAATCATATTTTGGAATCCACCCTAATTTTTCTTTTGCTTTACTGGCATCTCCAATCAACAAATCTACTTCTGTTGGTCTAAAATATTTTTCATCAACAGCCACAACTTCTTTTCCCATTTCTATCTGATATTTAGGGCTCATACATGTTTTAATATATCCTTTCTCATTAACGCCTTTCCCCTTAAAATCAAGTTCTATGCCTACGTGAGCAAAACACATTTTAACAAAATCACGTACAGTTGTTGTTTTACCTGTTGCAATTACCCAATCTTCTGGTGCATCGGCCTGAAGAATCATCCACATCATTCTAATATAATCTTTAGCATGCCCCCAGTCTCTTTGAGCATCTAAGTTTCCTAAAAATATCTTTTCTTGTAGTCCTAAAGCAATTTTAGCTGTGGCTCTAGTAATTTTACGTGTTACAAAGGTTTCTCCACGTATTGGTGATTCGTGATTAAATAAAATGCCATTACACGCATACATGCCATAAGCTTCTCTGTAATTTACCGTAATCCAATAAGCATACATTTTTGCAACTGCATATGGACTTCTAGGGTAAAAAGGAGTCGTTTCTGTTTGTGGGACTTCTTGCACCTTGCCGTAAAGTTCTGAGGTTGAAGCTTGGTAAATTCTAACTTTTTTTTCTAAACCTAATAATCTAATGGCTTCCAATAGTCTTAATGTTCCAATCCCATCGGCATTAGCAGTATATTCTGGCATTTCAAAAGATACATACACATGACTCATGGCTGCCAAATTATATATTTCATCTGGTCTTACTTCTTGAATAATTCTAGTCAGGTTTGTACTATCCGTCATATCGCCATAATGAAGAAAAAAACTTTGGTTTTCCACATGGGGATCTTGATACAAATGATCTATCCGATCTGTATTAAACATTGAAGATCTTCTTTTAAGACCATGAACTTCATACCCTTTTTTTAAGAGGAATTCACTTAGATAAGCTCCATCTTGTCCTGTTACACCAGTAATTAATGCTACTTTTTTCTTCATTCTATATATGAATTAATACGATAAAACTGAGTTCTTAGGTCGCTTTGCAAAAGTACTATAATTGCTAGCTTTGACAAGAATTGTTTTGTTTTTTAAATTATTCTCTGACAGAATTTGTTTTGCAAATTCGTACCAAGTCATTTCTCTAGAATCGCAATAGTGCTTAATTCCAAAATCTATTGATTTACTCGTAATTAAATTAATGATGTAATTAGCTAAGTTCTCAGTATTTGTTGGACACCCTACCTGTTCTGTTGTAATTGAAAGCTCCTTCTTAGTTTCTGCTAAGTTCAATATCGTGCGGTAAAAATTTTTACCATATTTCTTGCTATACAACCAAGAGGTTCTAACAATAAAAAAGGATTCCATTATTTCTTGAATATGTTGCTCTCCTAACAATTTCGATTTGCCATATTCACTAATTGGATTTGGTATATCATCTATTGTATAAGGTGTTTTCTTTTCTCCATCAAATACATAATCTGTTGAAATGTGGATTATAATAACATTGTTTTCTTTACAAGCCCTAGCTAAGTTTTTTACAGCTTCTGCATTAACCTTAAAGGCAATTTCTGGAGTTTTCTCTGCTTGTTCTACATTTGTATATGCCGCACAATTTATACAATAATCAAACTTGTTCTCTTTAAAAAATGATTCTACAAGGTCTTCGCTGGTAATATCTAATTCTGATTTGGAGACAAATTTAAAATCCAAACCTGATGTATTTTCAGAATAAAGCTCTTGAATGGTTTTTCCTAGTTGACCATTAGCTCCAGTAACTAGTATAGTTGTTGGTTGTTGGTTGTTGGTTGTTGGTTGTATATAGTCGTCTTTAATCATTTACAGAAATCTAGTCAAAATTTAAATTTTGAAATAAAGGAAGTTTTAAATCTTTATCTGAAATAATAAGTTTATCATTCGGGAAATCCCAATCTATATTCAGTTCTTTATCATTAAAAATGACGCCAGACTCAGATGCTTTATTGTAATAATTATCACATTTGTAAAAAAAAATGGTATTATCCTCTAAAGTCAAAAAGCCATGAGCAAAACCCTTTGGTATATAGAGCTGTTTTTTACTTAAATCGTCTAGAATGAGGGAAAAGTGTTTACCAAATGTTGGAGACTCTTCTCTAATGTCGACACAAACATCTAAAACTTTACCTTTTATGACACCAACTAATTTTGATTGCGCACTTTTACCTGTTTGAAAATGTAAACCTCTTAAAACACCCTTCGATGATTTTGATATATTATCTTGAACAAAACTGGTCTGAACCCCTGTTTCTTTTTCAAATTCACGTTTATTAAAATTTTCTAAAAAAAAACCTCTTTCGTCTTCAAAAACGTTTGGTTTAATCACAAAACTCCCTTTCAAGTATGTTTCTTCAACTATCATTTTATTATATTAATTGTTGAAGATAGTCTCCATAACCGCTCTTAAGTAATGGCTCAGCGAGTCTGATAAGTTGTACCTTATCTATAAAGCCCATATTGTAGGCGACCTCTTCAATACATCCGATTTTCTGACCTTGACGCTCCTCTATAACTTGAACAAACTGAGATGCTTGCATCAAGGACTTGAACGTTCCAGTATCTAACCATGCCGTACCTTTATCTAAAATTTCAACGCTCAGTAATCCTTTATCGAGGTATACTTTGTTTATATCTGTTATTTCTAATTCCCCTCTTGAACTTGGTTGAATACCTTTAGCAATTTCGACTACTGAATTATCATAAAAATAAATACCAGGAACTGCATAATTGGATTTTGGCTGCTTAGGCTTTTCTTCAATTGATATTGCTTTTTTGAAGGAATCGAATTCCACTACACCGTAGCGCTGCGGATCCTGAACATGGTAAGCATAAATTATCCCCCCATCTGGATTTATATTCGATTGCAAAATTTCATTTAGACCTGAACCATAAAAAATATTATCTCCTAAAATTAGAGCCACACTATCTTGTCCTATAAAATCTTCTCCAATAATGAAAGCTTCTGCTAAACCTTTTGGTTCTTCTTGTACTGCGTACTCAAACCGACACCCATAATCATCCCCATTTCCTAAAAGCTCTTTAAATAAGTGTAAATCTTTTGATGTAGAAATAATTAGCACCTCTTGTATTCCTACCGACATTAAAGTTGTTAAGGGATAATATATCATGGGCTTATCATAAATAGGCATGAGTTGTTTGCTAACCACTTTTGTAAGTGGAAACAACCTAGTTCCTGAACCGCCTGCTAGTATAATTCCTTTCATTATTGTTTGAATTGCCTTAATTGTATTGTTTCTCGTAGTAAGACTGGTATTGTCCGCTTATAACATTATTTAACCATTCTTCATTACTTAAGTACCATTTTACTGTTTTTTCTAAACCCTGTTCGAATGTAACCGAAGGCATCCAACCTAACTCATTTTTTATTTTAGAGGCATCAATAGCGTATCTCAAATCATGTCCTGGCCGATCTTTTACAAAAGTTATCAATTCCTCCGAAGCTCCGTTTTTTCTTCCTAATTCGACATCCATTTTGCGGCAAAGCAACTTGACCAAATCTATATTCTTCCATTCGTTAAAGCCTCCAATATTATATGTCTCTTTATTTTTTCCTTTATGAAAAACTAAATCTATGGCTATGGCGTGGTCTTGCACATATAACCAATCTCTCGTATAATTTCCATCACCATAAACCGGTAAGGCTTTATTATTAATAATGTTATTAATAAAAAGCGGAATTAATTTTTCTGGAAATTGGTTTTGCCCATAATTATTTGAGCAATTGGTTATAACATAAGGCATTCCATAAGTTTCTCCGTAGGCCCGAACAAAATGATCTGAACTTGCTTTTGAAGCTGAATATGGTGAATTTGGATCATAAGATGTGGTTTCGATAAACAAACCTGTTTGCCCTAAACTTCCATAAACCTCATCGGTACTTATATGATAAAATAATTTATTATCAAAATCGTCTTTCCAAGTATTCTTGAAGGCATTTAAAAGTACCATCGTACCAATAACATTCGTTTTTACAAAAGCCAAAGGGTCTTCTATTGACCTGTCTACATGAGACTCTGCAGCAAGATGAATAACACTATCAAATTTATGTTTTTTAAAAACACTATTCACAAACTCACTATCATTAATATCTCCTTTTATAAAAGAATAATTGGGCTTATTTTCTATATCCTTTAAATTCTCTAGATTACCAGCATAGGTTAAGGAGTCTAAGTTATAAATGTCATAATTTGGGTATTTATTCACGAATAGTCTAACTACGTGTGACCCTATAAATCCTGCGCCTCCTGTTATTAAAATATTCATAATATTATTTTCTATAATTCAAATGAGTCTGTTGGTGCTTTAAATAGTTGCCTAAATCTTTAAGCCCAAAGACCACAAGTGTTATGCTAAATAAAAGCATAGGCAATATATATGTCTTTTTTTCATGCCATTCCGTTATATCGTAGCCTGTTGAAGGGAAACCAGAGACAACATTCACAATGTTTTGTTGTTTTACTAAAGCACTATCTATTTCCCTTCTTTGGTCTTCATATCGCAAGCGCTGTTGAAGAATTTTTGATTCATCTACAATCAGGCTATTTTGTTCTGCATTGCCCATGTATAAATTAGTCCCCGCCCCGGACAGAGGTGTCTTATTAGATTCATTAATCCGAATTTTTAAATACTGAGACGCTAAGGAATCTGTTTTTTGTACTTGCTGAAGCAAGACTGTATCTCGTTTTTTTAAAATCTGTTGATTGACCTTTGCCAGTTCCTTTAAATACTCATTGTCTGAAATTTCTTTAACAAATACGTCTTGAATTTTTTTATATATAAATTTATCGGTGGAGGCTACACCTATAATGTGTGTTTTGTAATTATATGAATTTAATGATTTTTTATAATCATCATATACCATAGTTAATTGTGAAATCGAATCTAAACTGTTATAAAATTTAGAATACAATTCCATGATATAGTTTTCATCAACATCGGGTTGAACATAAAACCCTTTTAATTTTGCAGCTTCATTTGGACTTATCTTTAAATACTCAGCAAGTTGCAGAGTGTCTTTATCTATCTTTGCCAGTTGATGAAATTGCCGGATATTTTCATACACTTGGCGTGCTGAATCGAAATTGGTTTCTATATACATATTAGCCCCGTACAATTGATCAGATTTACGATCTAGAATGACACCAATAACAAGACCTAAGAAGACGGCACCTACGTACCATATAAAGCGTTTGTAAAAGTGAAGCATCAAGATTAAAATAAGTTTGTAAATTCCTATAAAAACACTTCCTATAAACTTAAAAAGCCTATCAAAGGCATTACCAATAAGCTTAAATAATTGTCCTAAATCTACTTCTTCAGATTGCTGTGGTTGTGGCAATTCTTTACTCATAATTATAATTATTAATTAAATATCTGTTCTAATATCGTTCGCGTGATTAAATAGGTTGGTCTGACGCCTGAGGTTCCCAGACCTCCTGATGCTAAAGTACCCCCCGTTTCTAGCGGATTATCACTAGCGTAATAGGCATACCTAACTTTAACATCTGGACTAATACTGCCTCTAACCTTTGAGGCGGCTTGTATAGCCTTTTGGTAATGTGCTCCCTCCATTTCTAAACCTATAACACTCCATGTTGAATTGTGGAAAAATTTTAGTATGTCCTTATTCTGTAATGATGTCCCTAAAACCGTAATCATCGAGCCCTCATAAACATTTACACCTTGATTTTCTAAATCTTCTTTTTTTAATTCGTTATGAAACGGGTAATTATCTGCGGTTCCTTCAAAAATATGGGCCGAAGGAATCATAATGTCCCCTTTTCCGCCTTCAAGTATACCTGCTTTTCCCATAATGGAAACAGACTCCACATTCAAATGTAGTTTCTTTCCTTTCTTTTTATAAGGCTTCAGCAATTCATCAATGGTTTCATAAGCCTGCTCACCAAAAGCATAATCCATGACTAAAATTATGGGCTTCTTTTCTTTAATTATAGTTTCATTAACCTTGATATCGAGCTTTTTAATATCAATTAGATCTGTGTCAAATATTTGAACATCAATATTAGTTCCAGACGCATCCTTTATATAAATCATGCCGCTTCCTAGGGCTTCCTTATTTACTTTGTGTCTTAAATCGTTGTTCTTATTCGAACTTAAGGCCTCATACACCTGAAAGATATCTTTTTTCGTGGTTAACGCTTTAAGGGCATTGGGCGAATATAACGTGTTCATCACACTATGCATATTAGCACTTATAATGTGGATTGGACGATCTAGAAGGTCATTATTGAATAAGGTTTCCTTTATCGCATCTGCCCAAATTTCACCATGAATGTGATGCCCTAATCTTTCGCGTAATACAGGGCTAAAAGTTATAGTTCGTTTATTATTACTAATTTGCTCTTCAATAGCCAGTTTACCCAACCAATACACGATATGTAATAGACGCTCAGTCTGTGTTGGTGTAGAAAAATCGGCATAAACACTTGATAGTTCATTAAAGGTTCTCCCTAAAATATTGGCCGTATGTGTTATGGCTACTTCACGCTCTTGCTGCGTTAATTTCTTTTTAGATAAAACGGCCTTTTCCAGTTTAATCCAATCTCTTGTAGTGGCACCATCTTCATTAATGATAACACGTTTACTAATTTTATGGGACTCTACAAAAAGAAAGGTAAGGTGGGTTAAAATATCGTAAATCTCAGATCGTCCACGAGTGATCTCAATATTCATTTGCTCATCATCAATTCGATAACAATTACGACGCCTTTTTTCTGGAATAATAGGTTTGAAATGCGAATTAGAATACCCTTCATCACTTGTTAAATTAATAAAAGTGCATTCTTCAATACCAGTGGGCAGTCTATCAATAACGTAAAGCAAACCCTCTAATTCAGCTTTTTCATCCCCTATAGACCCATATATTTCAGGGCGCAAGAGCAGGAGGGACTCTCTCAGGGTTTCGCCCGAAATACCCATAGGTTTATAAAATCCTCTATTGAATAAATGACGCATGGTAATGTACATTCTTTCAATGGCATTTGTACTCTCTTGCGCTCTCGTTCTTCCATGATGTTTTATACGACCCATACACTAATTTTAATCGCTCAAAGATAGTATTATTTGATTTAATATACGTGTGAAAAACCTTCGGCGATTTTTCTGTCATTAGACAGTCTTGGCATTTTATTTTGTCCTCCTAATTTTCCAATAGATTTCATGTAATTTTGAAAACCTCCATTTTGGACTTTAGTTATTTTAAGTGGTTGGAGCACCTTGCCCTCAATTAAATCTAAATAATAACTGTTTTGGTTTTGGAGTGATTCGTCTATTTTTTTCGCTAAAGCGGAAAGGTTTTTAGGTTCATTTTCAAATTCTATAAACCACTCATGATACGGCAGACCTTCTACTGGATTAATTTGAGGTGCTACGGTAAACTCTGAAACCCTGACATCTGAATTCAATGTGGCTTCGTGCATCGCCTGCTCGACTTCTTTACCAATAACATGTTCGCCAAAAGCTGAAATAAAATGTTTTATTCGTCCTGAAACGATAACACGATATGGTTTTGTTGAAGTGAACTGAATGGTATCGCCTATATTATAGGCCCAAAGACCGGCATTTGATGATATAATCATGACATAATTGACTCCTATTTCTACATCTTCAATGGTCATCCGTTTTGGCTTGTCGTTAAAAAACTCATCTGCCTTTACAAATTCGTAAAATATGCCAGATTTCAATTGGAGTAACATGCCTTTTTTATCTTGCTTATCTTGAAAAGCAAAGAAACCTTCACTGGCAGGATATAATTCAAGACTATCCACCTTTCGTCCTATGAGGTTTTCAAACTTTGCTCGATACGGTTCGTAATTAACACCCCCGAAAATAAACAGGTTGAAATTTTTGAATACTTCTCCAACTTTTTTACCCGTTTTCTCATTAATTTTTTCAAAATACATTTGGACCCAGGATGGGATTCCTGAAATGACAGTCATGTTTTCTGGCACTGTTTCTTCAACAATAGCATCTACTTTAGTTTCCCAATCTTCAATACAATTCGTCTTCCAAGATGGCAACCTGTTTTTTTGAAGATATTTGGGTACATAATGTGCCACAATTCCCGAAAGTCGCCCCAATTGAATACCATGTTCTTCTTTTAAAATCGGACTTCCCTGTAAAAAAATCATTTTCCCACTTACAAACTTAGCTTTACCAGTTTCATGAATGTATAGTAGAATGGCATTCCGTGCCGCTTCAATATGACTGGGCATACTTGCACTAGTAATAGGGATGTATTTTGACCCAGAAGTGGTTCCAGAAGTTTTGGCAAAATATAGCGGTTTCTCAGGCCAAAGTATATCCGCTTCTCCAGCAACCATACGCTCAACATAAGGTTTAAGCGCTTCATAATCTCTTATGGGTACACGTTTTACAAAATCCTCATAACTATTGATACTGATAAAATCGTGGTCTTTTCCAAACTGCGTACTTGCTGCTTTACTAATTAAATCCTGAAAAACGGCTTTTTGGGTTTTATGCGGATTATTAGCCCATTTGTACGTGCGCTTATAAATACGTCGTGCAAATAATTTTGCAATTATCGGTTTTAGTAATATCATTATTTGAAATCTATAAAATTAGTTGGGTTAATAGGATAACCATCGTTCCATAACTCAAAATGCAAATGTGGCCCTGTACTAAGTTCTCCTGTATTCCCTGCCGTGGCAATCACTTCGCCAGCCTTTACTAAGTCACCTTGCTCTTTTGTCAAAGCTGCATTGTGCTTATAAACCGATATTAAACCATAACTATGTTCTAAAATGATAACATAGCCCGTGCTTGCCGTCCATTCTGAAAATATAACGATGCCATCTGCTGTGGCTTTGATTGGTGTATCCTCTGCTACAATAATATCAACTGCATAATGCCTGTCTTTCACATTATAGGTTTCACTTATAGTGCCGTTTACAGGTGGGAATAAAATAAAATTAGTTGATGAGGTAGCCGATTCAAATAAATTGTATTTATCTTCTTTATCAATCTTATCGCGTAATAGCGAGTCTTCGGCAATGGGCCTTAAATCTACTTGACTCGCTTCAAGTTTAACGGCTTCAATAATGGAATCCTTATTAATATCTGTGGCGCTAACATTTCCTTTTAGGACTTGCTTAATAGAATTGTAATATAAATCATTAACATTTATAACTTGTTGTAACGAATCTGTTTTGTAGCTTAACTCTGTGGCTTGTCTCTTAAGCGCTGTAGATGAGTAGCCTGGAATATATTCTCTAAGGGGAGTTAAAGCAATAATGGCGTAGGTTATACCTACCAAAATTAAGGCCGATAATGAGACCAGTACAAAAACATTAAGTCTGGTAAGTTTAAAAGACAAGCGTTCTTCAAATGTGTTTTCATTAAGTATTACTAATCGGTACTTATCTAGTAGCTTTCGCTTTATTTTCTTTGGTTCTTTTTTTTTGTCCTTCATGTTGAAACAAAATTAAATAAAAATATGGCAAGACGTATTTGTCTTAACGCTAAAGTTACGCCTAAAACGGTATTATTAAAGTTTAATTATTAACTTTGCTTTTTAAATATGTTGATTATGAGTTTATATATGTTACCATTAGCAATTGGTCCTTGGCAAATAGCTTTAATTGTTGTTATTGTACTGCTTTTATTTGGTGGTAAAAAAATTCCGGAATTAATGCGAGGCTTAGGAAGTGGCATCAAAGAATTTAAAGATGCAAGTAAAGAAGAAGACATTAAAGAAGATAAAAAAGATTAATTTCTTTTCCTTTTGAAAACAAAAAAACCAACGCCAGGCGTTGGTTTTTTTGTTTGTAAATTTACCTATCTGCTATTCAATTTTAATAGATTTGATAATAGATTCCAGTTCGAATATATGATTGCGCTTTTCAACAGAAGGGGCAAAGGCAAAACCTTCAACTACGACCCACCTGTTGTTTATTTTATCTTCAATAGCATAATTAATAAAAGGCCCAGACATAAATGCATTTTTTATATCCCAAAGCCCTTTGGTTTCTAAAGTCGGTTTATTGTCCAAAATAATTTCAGAATGAAACGGGGTATAAGCGTTCTCGGTAATCATGTAAGACCCTTCCGTTGGTCCCGCGATATGCATTTTACCAATAGAGTCTCTAATTTTAATGATTTGACGTACCGTACTGTCAGTCTTTGTAATGGCATCGAAAGGTAACTCATAAATCATCAAGTTTAAAGTACCCGTATTAATATCTCTTCTAATCCAAATGAAATCATCTTCCTCTTTGGCAACCCTGTAGCCGGAATGAAAGTTGATTTTAAGGCCTAATTTTTCTGTTAGCGTTTTAGAATTATATAAGGTTTTTTTAATTAAGCGCTGCTTCTCATAAATTTCAATATTCTTAAATACGTCTACAATTTTAGAAGCATTATCAGAAACTTGCTGAATAATTTCATCTTTATTTTGGCCACTCACAATCACAACGCGTTGGGGTTTGGCATATACATTGTTCTTATACGTTACTCCGGCAGGTTTTCCCATTTCAACTTTTAAAATGGTCCTGCTTTTAGTAATAAATCCATCAAATACACTTGATGGGATTTGATTTATTGAAAAAATGGGTTCGTCTTGTGGCAATCCATAAATAGGCGAGGAGAGTACATTTCTGATAGCTTCACCCACGCGGCCGTCCCACATGGTGTTGTCAATAACGACGGATACATCATTTATTTTACCTGCAGAATCAAAAATAATTCTATCGTTTTTTCCATCGCCGCAAGAGATTAAAGTAAACACAGTAAATACTAGTAAAAGAGTACGTCTCATAATATGATAAGGTTTTTGGAACTTAGCCTTTGGAAATTTTAAGTTTCATTCCTGGTTTTAATTTAGTGCCACTAATATCGTTCCAATCTTTAATATTTTGTACAGAAACTCCAGGAAATTTTTGAGAAATGCTCCATAAAGAATCCCCGTTTTTTACAATGTAGGTCGTTATATTGCCCGCTAACGCTTTTGAAGTTGTTCTTTTGCTTGATGATGATTTAGCGGTAACATGTGGGGTTCTCGGATAAATAGTTAAACGTTGCCCTATTTTCAGATTATTACTTCTAAGGCCATTCCACTTTTTTATTTGGCTTACCCTTACACCATATTTTCTAGAAATTTTCCCCAAGTAGTCACCAGATCTTACTTTATATCTTATTCGGCTTGAAGCGTTAAAAAATTGAGGTAATGGCTTTTCGCGTTTATCAAATTCCGCTTTGGCGTAAGCATAAATTTTTTCTTCATTATTAACAAAACTACCAATCGCTGCATTTGGAAGTCTCAACGTATAGTTTTCTTTTTTAATAAAAGGAATGATATCCAGTTTATAGGAAGGATTTAGAAACTGCAATTCTTCAATAGTCACACCAGTAACTTCTGAAACTTGATCTAAGGTAATCATTTGTTTAACCCTGAGCGTATCCGTTTCAAAAAAGGCCACTTCTGGTTTATACTTTTTAAATCCGTGCGCTTCGGCATATTCAAAAATATACATATTTGCTAAAAACGCTGGTAAATATCCCGCGGTTTCACGCGGTAAATTAGGTCTTATATTCCAATAATTTTGATAACCTCCAGAGCGACGAATGGCCTTTGTAACATTTCCAGGCCCAGAATTGTAGGCGGCTAATGCTAAATCCCAATCGCCAAAAATTTTATAGAGTCTCGCTAAATACTTACTGGCAGCTTCGGTAGATTTGATGGGGTCACTGCGTTCGTCAACATAACTGCTTACATCAAGCCCATACATTTTACCCGTACTGAACATAAACTGCCACAAGCCAGTTGCACCAACCCTTGACTTCGCCCTTGGTTTAAGTGCAGATTCTACAATAGCTAGATATTTTATTTCTAAAGGAATATTATAATTATCCAGTTCACTTTCAAACATTGGGAAGTAAAAAGCGCTTAAGGTCATGAGTTTTTGTAGCGACTTCCTTCTGTGTTTTAAATAGGATTTAATCACGCTTTCTAAAGCAGGGTTATATTCTACATTAAAAGGGGTTCTGGCATCGAGTTCTTTTAACCTAGCTTTAAGTGTGTCTGTGGGTAATTCTGGATAATCAACGGGTTCAAAGGAAAGCTCTGTTACAGATTTGTAAATCGTGTCGAATAAGGTGCTGTTATAAACTTCTAATCGCCATTTCTCGTCAAAAAGCGCTGCCATCTCAAGATCTTTTAAATCTTTTACAGAAGCACTATCTATTTTTGCCCTTATCGTTTGAACAAACGCCGGTTTCCCATCTATTAAAGAATCAGTAATAACGTCATTGACTCCAGGAGTAGGCTCTTTCTCCTGAGAAATACAAACATTAGAAAATAAATAAAATACTATTATTAAAAATCGGAAAACCATAAAATCAATATATTTGGATATTGAACGCTCTTATGGCTAAAATCGTATTTTTTAAGGTAATTTGAAAACTTAATAGGGTTTATTCTAAAATAGCTGCAATTCCAGGTAGTGTTTTACCTTCTAAACTTTCAAGCATAGCACCGCCACCAGTACTTACATAACTTACTTTATCTTCGAATCCAAATTGTTTCACTGCAGCCACAGAATCACCACCACCAACTAGTGAAAACGCACCATTTTTGGTAGCTTCTGCAATGGAATTTCCTAATTCAATAGTTCCGTTTGCAAAATTTTCCATTTCAAAAACGCCTAAAGGGCCATTCCAAAGAATGGTTTTTGACTTCATCACAACATCATGGAAAAGTTTTATGGACTTTGGTCCAGCATCAACACCTTCCCATCCGTCAGGAATTTCATTTATATCAACAATTTGAGTGTTTGCATCATTACTAAAATCATCAGCAGCAATAGTATCAACAGGAATGTGAATTTGCACATTCTTTTCTTTAGCTTGTTTTAAAATGTCTAATGCCAATGGCATCTTATCGTCTTCGCAAATAGAGTTTCCTATTTTTCCGCCTTGAGCTTTTACAAAAGTAAATGCCATACCTCCACCAATTATTAAGTGATCTACTTTATCAAGAATGTTTTCTATAATCGTAATTTTTGAAGATACTTTAGCACCTCCTAAAATGGCTAAAACTGGTTTTTCTCCTGTTTCCATTACTTTTTTAATACTCTCAATTTCTTGGGCCAATAAATTTCCAAAGCACTTTTTCTCTGGAAAAAATTGTGCAATTATAGTGGTTGAAGCATGCGCTCTATGCGCTGTACCAAAAGCATCGTTAACATAAATATCTCCCAATTTTGAAAGTTGTTTAGCAAACCCTACATCGCCTGCGGTTTCTTCAGCATGGAATCGCAAGTTTTCTAATAAAAGAATTTCCCCTGGCTGTAAATTTGCTGCTGCTGCTTCGGCTTTTTCGCCAACACATGCCTCTACAAATTTAACTTCAACACCTAGGATCTCTTCAACATCATTAGTAATATGACGTAGCGAAAATTCATCTTGAACCCCTTTAGGCCTTCCTAAATGCGACATTAAAATACAACTTCCACCATCTTCTAAAATTTTTATAATCGTTGGTTTTGCCGAAACAATACGTGTTGTATCTGTTACCTCAAAATTATCGTTTAAAGGCACATTAAAGTCTACACGAATTAAGGCTTTCTTATTTTCAAAATTAAAGTCGTTAAGCGTTCTCATAGCTGATATATTAGATATTTGTTTCACAAATGTAACTAATTAATTTGCGCCATAAAATGTGTTTTTTCACGAAAACGATGTAGATAATAAATAATTATTATTGTCCAATAAAAGAATTAAGACCGCTCCGCTGCTAGAACATAGAGTAAAGACATGGTTTTAATTAATAATCATAATATATTTGTCATTTCAGACAGGATACCATTTTTTATTTGTTATAAAAGCAAGTTATAAATCTTGAAAAGACCTTTTAACCTATACCCAACATATTGTTCGGGCTGTTTTACAAATTTTAATAGGACATTATTGAATACAAAACTGAATTTTCTTGATTTTTAGTGTTTTTATTGGATTTATAAAAAATGACGTACAGACCATGTATGCCTTATCATTTCATTCTGCCAATAACAAAAAAATTATGTAGGTTTGCCACATGCTTTTCGAAGATATTCTCGGTCAGAAACATATAAAGAATCATTTAACACAAAGTGTTGATAATGGCAGAATTTCGCATGCGCAGTTATTCGTAGGTCCAGAAGGTTGTGGCACACTGCCTATGGCCATTGCTTATGCACAGTATATATTGTGTAATAACACTAAGGGTGAAAATAATTTGGGCAATACTGCCTGTAATTTAAAATTCAAAAATCTTTCTCATCCAGATCTGCATTTTGCTTACCCAGTCACGACCAGTGAAAAAGCGAAAAAGCACCCTGTATCCAGTCATTATATTGAAGATTGGCGTCAACTCATCGAACAGCAACCTTACGGGAATTTGTTTGATTTGTACAAGTTATTAGGTGTCGATAATAAACAGGGGCAAATTGGGGTTGATGAAGCCCACGATATTGTAAAAGCATTATCCTTAAAAGCGTACGAAGGTGGTTATAAAATAATGCTTGTTTGGATGGCGGAAAAAATGAATAGAGAGTGTGCCAACAAGCTTTTAAAACTCATTGAAGAACCACCAAACAAAACGGTGTTTATCCTGATTGCCGAAAACGAAGAACAAATTATTTCTACCATTAGGTCTCGTTGTCAGGTCTTGCATTTTCCGCCGTTAGCTGAAGATGTCATTGAACATGGATTGATAAAAAAGTACGGATTAGAATCTTCAATTGCTAAAAAAATAGCGCACCAATCAAACGGGAATTATAATAAAGCCTGCGATTTGGTGTATCAAGATTCTGAAGATTTACAGTTTGAAACCTGGTTTATCTTCTGGATTAGAAGTGCTTTTAAGGCGAAAGGGAATAAGGCCGCCATACACGATCTTATTTCTTGGAGTGAAGAAATTGCCAAAACTGGGCGCGAAACACAAAAACAGTTTTTGCACTTTTGTATAGATTTTTTCAGACAAGCTTTATTGCTAAACTATAATGCTTCAGATTTGGTTTATTTAGAGACGAAAACTGAAAAATTCAAACTTGAAAATTTTGCGCCGTTTATTCACAACAATAATATTCTGGAAATTAATAATGAGCTACAAGACGCTATATATCATATTGAGCGTAACGGAAATTCTAAAATTATCTTGACAGATTTATCAATTAAACTCACGCGTTTACTTCATAAAAAATCCACCTAAATGAATAGGATGACCAAATCTTGGTTTGCCATCATTAATCCAACCTCAGGAAATGGTCCTAGCCGGAAAAAATGGTTTTTCATTTTATTATAAAAAAAAGTCCTTTTTAAAACAAAAAAGGACTTAATCATCTTATTTTTAAACACTTACACCTATTCTTCCTTCTTGTATTTGGCATTCAACGCCTCAGTAATAACCGCTGTTAAATCATGTGTTTCGTCACCGTACATGACGGTAGCGGCAGCGTCACTCGTTCCTAAAATGAAGTTATAACCATTCTCTTTTCCGTAAGTTTTTACGAATGTTTTCACTTGGGAGATTACTGAATCAATTTCCACTTGAAAAGCCTGTTGTATTTCCTGTTGCTCAACCTGCATGGTTTGTTGAAGTTGTTGTTGTTTTTGTTGTAGACCGCCCATTAACTCTTGCGCTCGCTTTTGAGATGATTTTTGGGCCGTAGCTTGAGTCTGTTGAACTTCTGCCTGAAAGGCTTGTCCGACACTATCTGCTCTTTTTCTAAAAGCTTCATTTTTTATCTGATATTGTGCTTCAACATCTTTCTTTTGCTGAAAATCATTAATGACAGATCCGTTATCAACAAATCCGATTTTTTGTGGTTGCTGGCAGGCAACAAATAACATTAATATAAAAGCTGAATAAATAATTTTTTTCATTTGATTGATTTTTTAATCCGAACAAAAGTAATAAAGTAAACCTTAAGTATTATAAAGAAACATCTTGTGATTTTGTTAAATAGTAAAAATTTATAATAACTGGCAACGTCGATAATTATTAATTATAGAAATACGCTTCAAATAAAGCGATTTAAGAAGCTTAAAGAAAATGATAAACTAATTGCACATTTGCGTTTAAGTTTGGGTCGCTGTGTTATTAAAATGCGCTTTTGTTCTTTTTTATAACATATATTAAGGATGAAGCTTGCTTGGACCGGATTGATTTTATATTTGAAATACTGGCTACCCAAAATGCCCTAATCGGATTCATAAAACCCGATTTATACTTTTCAGAAAGTAGGCTTACATAAAAAGCATCAAATAACATGGGTTTAATATGCTCCACCTCAAAACCATGTTTAATACATAGTTTGTTTATAGCATCTCTATTAAAGTGCCAAAGATGTCTGGGCACGTCGTAAGCTGCCCAATATTGTTTATAGTATGCAGCGTCGTAACTTTTATAATTAGGCACCGCAATAATCAATCGCCCATTGGGTTTTAAAAGGGTATTAAAAAGAACAAGTTGCTGTTCTATATTTGGCAGATGCTCTAATACATGCCAAAGGGTAATTATATCAAAACTATGGGGCTCAAATTTTGAGAGTTCCTCTGTACCGAAAACAGCATTAGTTGTTTTTTTATTTGCGATTGCTCTAGCTGTTGGGTTGGGTTCTATGCCAGAAACCATCCAGTCATTATGCTTTGCAACTTGCAAAAAATCTCCAGTACCACAACCAACATCTAAAAGCCTTTTACTTTCGGAAGCATGAGAATCAATTAGTCTTATTTTTTTTTTAAGCGAAAACTTCCTAACGACATGATATGCTTTTTCAAAAAGATTTCGTTGGGCATCTGTGTGTGAAATATAATCTTCACTCTTATAATAATTTGGTAATTTATCTAATGACGGTTTTGGCCTTGTCTCCAAAAAGCCAAATTCTGAATTTTCAATTAATCGAAATTCCTCTCCTGAAACCGAATGATCTATTACTTTCAAGTATGTACGATTTGAATTTGTTTTAGACACTTATCAAAAACTTTTTTAAATCAATTCTCTTAATTCTTGGTTTATAAACAGCGTATTTTAGAACACTAGTTATTCAATAAAGCGAGTTCAAGATTAGTCCTATTTTTTGTTGTTTCCAATTGCATTCTCAAAATTGATTGCAAAGCGTGTTCGCTTTCCACTTGAAATTATTTTAAATTGATAGCCAAAATTTTTATCATGTTCCACGTGGAACCTTTTACAAAAATCTCAACTTATCGTCCCATATAAACCAATAAAACAGAAACATCATTTGGAGACACACCGCTAATTCTTGATGCTTGGGATACTGTAGTTGGTTGAATGTTTTTAAGCTTTTCGCGTGCTTCGAAACTCATGGATTTTATCTGTGAATAGTCAAAATTCTCAGGGATTTTTACATATTCCAAGCGACTTAATTTATCTGCATTGTTTTTTTCCTTTGCAATATACCCAGCATATTTTACTTGGATTTCGGTTTGTTCTATAACTTCATTGTCTAAGTCATTCTCGATTATATAATCTTCAACAGCCTTAAATTTTCTTATGTCATCTATATCAATATTAGGACGAGAAAATATCTTAAACATCTTATCAGATTGTTTTACCATGGCAGATCCTTTTGCTTCCAATACCGGATTCGCTTCTTCTGGTTTTACACTAGTATCCGCAAAAAACTTAACGAATTTTTCTGCTGCCTCATGCTTTTCCTCCATCCTTTTAAGTCGTTTTTCACTTGCTAAACCAAGTGCATAGCCTTTTGGAGTTAATCTTATATCGGCATTATCCTGTCTTAGCAAGGTTCTATATTCAGCCCGCGACGTAAACATTCTATAAGGCTCTTCAGTTCCTTTAGTAATTAAATCATCAATAAGAACGCCTATATAGGCTTCGTCTCTTTTTAAGGTAAATGAATCTTTTTCATCCACTTTTAAACTGGCATTAATCCCAGCCATTAAACCTTGAGATGCCGCCTCTTCATACCCCGTGGTTCCGTT